>QHXU01000003.1:20795-28609 GCA_003223065.1 Acidobacteriota bacterium
AGCAGGATCAGCAACGCTCCCCAGTACCACAGCGGCTGCTGGCCCCGGTCGATCGCCAACGTAACGATGCTCATGATCGCTGCGAACAGGCTAAGGCCGATTGCCGCGCCCATCTCTTTCCCTTTCGCGATGCACGCGGCCGTGTAACCGCCCGCAGCCGCCCAGGGAAGCGCCGCCGCCAGATTCACGATCGTGAACGTCTTCCGCGTGCCGTGGAACGCGGCGCCGACTACAGCGTCGGTTGCGATCACGAGCAGCGCGATCACGGCGTACCCGGCGATCACCGACTGGGCGGTCCTGATCATTCCGGACTACTTTAGCACGGTGACCGGAACGTTAAACGCGACCGTGTTGACGGCGCCCTTGCGCTGGAACTGGACCCAGACGCGATACATTCCCTCGCGCGGAAAAATAAGGTTGAACTGAATCTGTTTGAATTCGCCGCCGGCCGGATCGGTTACTAGAAACGGATGTGTGTGGATCATGTCGATCAGGTCGGCGCTCGCGGCGAGCATGTGTCCCATAGCGCCGATGTACGGCTCAATGCCGTCGTTCGGTTTCAGCCGGAAGAACATCAAGGTCTTCAGACCGGCGATGGGCTGCGGCGGGTCGGTGGATAGCTCCACCTCGAGGTTCTCTGAGCGCTGCGGCCCCAGGTCGGCCCGGAGTTTGGCGGGCGTGAACTTGAGTCCCGGGCCGGGGACAATCAGCGTGTTCGCGATCAACTGCGGCGTGCCGCCCTTGGGATAGAAATCGCTCAGCACGCGGTAAACGCCGGGCTCCGGAAATTGCATGCCCAGACGGAAACTCGCGTCCGGCTGCATCTGCGGATGCTCGTGCACAAAGAAACGCAGGTCCTGGCTCACAACGAACAGGTGAAACAGCTTCTCGTGCATGATCTCGAAATCGCGGACCGGTTTCGATGTCTTCGGATCTTCGACGCGGAAATCGAGCTGAACATCAGCGCCCGGTTTCAACAAGCGTGGCGTTGTGAGGATCCGTACGGGGTACTCGCGCGGATCAGGGATTCCGGCTACCAGCTTCATGCCGCAGCGAGGGCAAAACCCGGGCGCTTTCGAACGCACGTCAGGATCCATGGGGCACACGAATTCGACGGCCTGCTCCTGCAGGGCGGCGGGATCCTTGGGAGGATCTGGCGGAGGTGGTCCTTGCGCCATGAGAAGCGCTGCCAGGAGAAGCACCGAGAGCAGAAGCACTAGCTTGATACTTCTATTATGCTCACGTCTATGAGAAACTTCTCGATCGCCGTGATCGCCGGCGATGGCGTGGGCCAGGAAGTGGTCCCGGAAGCGCTGCGGGTGCTCGACCGAATCGCGCCGCGGGCTCAGGCGGCATTCGACTATCTGCGCTTCGATTGGGGCGCCGAGTACTACCTGCGGCACGGCCGCATGATGCCGGTTGACGCGCTCGACCGCTTGCGCGCCGCCGATGCGATTCTGCTCGGCGCGGTCGGCCATCCCGATATTCCCGATCACATCACGCTCAACGGACTGCTGCTGCCCATCCGGCGGGGCTTTGACGAATATGCGAATGTCCGTCCGGCGGTCCTGTACCCGGGCGTTGCGTCGCCGCTTTCCGGACGGGAGGGGGGCTCGATCGACATGGTCGTGGTGCGCGAGAACACCGAGGGCGAGTACGCCCAGGTCGGCGGGTTTCTTTATCAGCACCAGCCGGATGAAATCGCGATTCAGACCGCGGTGTTCACCCGCCGCGGCATCGAGCGCGTGGTTCGCCATGCCTTCGAGTTGGCAATGCGCCGCGGAAAGAAACGGCGCGTTACTTCGATCACAAAATCCAACGCCCAGGGCTTCGGCATGGTCCTCTGGGACCGCACGTTCACAAAGGTGGCCGCTGAATTCCCGGAAATCGAGACCGAATCGCTGCTGGTGGACGCCGCGGCGATGAATTTTGTGCGGCGGCCGGAGAGTTTCGACGTGGTGGTGGCGTCGAATCTATTTGGTGACATTTTGAGCGATTTGTCGGCGATCCTCACGGGAAGCATCGGCCTCGCTCCTAGCGCTAACCTTGACCCGTCGCGGCGCTACCCCTCTATGTTCGAACCCGTGCACGGCTCGGCGCCTGACATCGCCGGGCGCGGCATCGTGAATCCGCTGGCGGCGATTCTCTCTGCCTCGATGATGCTCGATCACCTCGGCCTTCCGGAAGCGGCAGTGGCAGTCGAGCGGGCCGTCGCGGCGGTGCTCGCGGAGGGAAAGGTCAGAACACCTGATCTGGGCGGTTCGAGTTCGACGCGCGAAGTGACGGATGCGGTGCTGGCCGCCCTTTGCGACTAGCCCTTTATTCCGTCAAAAGCCTGCTCGATTTCTTTTCGAGCTTCCGGCGTAATTACGGTGAGCGGCAGCCGCGGCGGACCGCCATAATATCCGTTCAGGTCCATCGCGTATTTGAGACCGGGTACGCCGTATTTCGTCGTGACCAGTTGCGCCGCGCGCGCGATCCGGTTCTGCCAGTCGAGAGCGGCGGCGGTCTCGCGGGCGCGGTGCGCCTCCCAGATGCTGATTGTGGCGTACGGGGCAGCATTGGAGAACGCCAGCACCGCTCCCACGGCGCCGGCGGCGAGCGATGGAGCGAGCGTCTGGGCCGATCCGGCGAGCACCTGAAATCCTGGTTTCGCCTCGCGGATCATCTGGGTGACTTTTTCGAGGCTCCCGGAGCTCTCTTTGATCGCGACGATGTTCGGGTGATGCGAGAGGGCCGTGACGGTTTCCGGCATAATGTCGATGCCCGTAGCCTGGGGGCAGTTGTAGACCATGATGGGTATCTTCGATTGATCCGCCACCGCGCGGAAATAGAGCATCTGGGCGTCAGAACGGATCAGCAGGTTCTTATAGTAATGTGGCGTGCGCACCATGGCCGCTTTGTATCCGATTTCGGCGGCGCGATTGGTGAGTTCGACCGTTTCGCGCACCCCCTCCATTCCCGTCCCCGCGATGAGCAGCTTTTCCGGCGCGGCGTAATGCGCTACCCATTCCCAGAGCCGGACCTTCTCCTCCGCGGTGAGGAAGACGCTCTCTCCGGTTGAGCCGCACACGACGTAACCAGAAAGCGCAGTGCGGTTCCATTTCTCGACGTTGTGCTGGACCTTGACCTTGTATAGGTCGCCGTTGTGATCGAAAGGAGTGGTAATCGGCGGGAAAATACCGTGGAGCTTCATGAGGGAGGCCGGCACGCCTTGCGAGCGGCCGGCCCCTTGAGTCTATCGATTTTACGTCGTGTAAACGATAACCAGCGTGTACAGCGCGAGCGACTCGATCAGCGCCAAGCCTAGAATCAGCGCGAAGCGGATTCCGGCCGAGGCTCCGGGGTTGCGCGCCATGGCCTCGGCGGCGCCCGCGGTGGCCCTGCCCTGACCTATGCCGCACAGGCCGGAAGCGATGCCCATTCCGATGGCCGCTCCGACCGGCTTCCAACTCGCGGCGTTCGTGTCAGCGGCAAGCACGGGGCTCGCAGCCAGTAAGAGCACAGCGCAGACCAGCAGCAGCATTTTGATACGCATTGTTGTTTCTTCCTTTCTTATGAAATGTCCGCCAAGGAGGTGGTTCCACTCCGGTCCTGGGGGGCCGGCGGCTCACGCTTGGCGGCGATGATGCCGTAATTAGTGCTCGTGCGAAGTCGCGCCGCTCACATAAATCATGGAAAGCAGCGTAAAAATATAAGCCTGTAGAAACGCGACAAATACATGCAGACCCATGAAGATCGCCGGCGCGAGCAGGTACGTCAAGCCGAGAAACGCCATGGTCACCTGCTCGCCGGCAAACATGTTGGCGAAAAGACGGATGGTGAGCGAGAGAGGACGCGCCAGGTGGCTCATCAGCTCGATCGGCACCATGAGAATGAACAACGCCGGAATCGGACCCACGAACTGCATCAAGTATCGGCCCACGCCCAGCTCGCGGACTCCCATCGTGTGGTAGTAAAAGAACGTGCACAGCGCCAAGCCGCACGGCACGGCCGGATTCATCGTCGGCGACTCCAGGGTCGGGATAATCCCGATGAGGTTCATGAATAATATAAAAATGAATACCGTGCCGAAATACGAGACGTACCTGTAACTGTGATGAATCCCGACCTCGTCGGCTGAGCTTTTCATGAATTCCCAGATTACTTCGAAGATGTGCTGGAGCTTGCCTGGATTCTCAACGGAGAAGCGCGAGCGCAGAATGGCGAACAGGACTATCAGGATTGCTACGACCAACAACTCCATCACGATCCAATTCTCCCAGGGCCGCGCGGGGTCTTTCGCCGTTATGTGAAAAACACCCAGGATCGAGTTGGCCACACCGGCCAGGTGATCGTTAAACAGCGCTGTTAACCACAGCTCATGCTCGTGCATATATCAGCTCGTAAAGGATTTCGATAATGATAGCGGCCACGGAGACAAACAGTCCGATCAACACCGCCGCCAGGCTGATTTCCAGAACTTTGACTATAGCATAAATCGCTCCGCCAACGATCAAATAGCGCAGGCCCAGGAACGTCGCGGAGCCACGTAGAGGCGGCTTCCCAGAGCCGCCGCCCAGGGCGGCCGCCAGACTCATCCAGAAGCGAAAATTCACCAGCGATATGAGGGATCCGGCCAGGAACCCCGCACCGGCGCGAGGCCCGCCCGCGACCAGCGCAGCGAGCGTTCCCGCGAGGCCCAGGCAAATCGTAATGCGGATGATGCGCCTGAGAGCGCGCTCATAGAAATCGGTCATTTGGATTCGCGATTCAGGTCCCGGATGAGTTGCACAAACCCGGAGATGACGCCCAGGATCAAGAACACGATCCGCAGGAAACGCGTACCGAACAGATAGTCGAGTCCGTAGCCGATCGCATATCCGGTGAAGGTTGAGGCAGGCAGCATAATGGCAAGCGACATATACCGAGCCACCATCTGCCAGGAGCCATCTTTCTTCCCGTTCATCTTTTCGACTTCAGGATGGCGGATGCGGCGGTGGCCGTTTCGTTCACCAAAAAGCCCATCTTGGGATGCGAAGGCTCGAGGTCGGCGCGGATTCCGGCCTCAGCGAGCGTCTCGCTGGTTGTCGGCCCGACCGAAGCGACTACCATGCTCCCCAGGGCCCGCCGCACGGCGTCTTCCACTTCCTGCTCGGCGGCGACGCGCAGTAGATGAGTCACTTGTACCGAAGTGGTGAACATCACGACATCGAACGCGCCCCCGGCCAGGCGCCGCACGGCTTCGCGCAGGGCGCCGCAATCCTCGGGCAAGTCCCATTGATATACCGGAACCGCCTCCACCTCGACTCCGCGGCCCCGCAGCCCTTCCACAAGTTCCGTGCTGGCCCGCCCATACTCCTGCACCGCGACGCGCTTTTCCGGCCGGCCCTCGACGGCGGCCAGAATCTCTCTCCATGTGTTGGGTTCCGGAACAGTGATGGCCACGGGGACATTCCATTCGCGCAGCACGGCCACGGGTTTCGGCCCGCGAGCCACCACCGTGCAACGGCGCAAGGCCTCCGCGAAAGCGCCGGCGGGATAACGTGTTTCCAGGACCCGGTTAAGCAGGCGGGTGCCGACGCCAGTGAGCAGGACCACCATCTCGAATTCGCCGCGAAACAGTTTTTCGGCGAATGCGAACGCCTGCGGGTTGTGTTCGAGCGGAACTTCGCGCATGGACGGCGCGACGAACGGCTCGCCGCGCTGATTGCGGATCAGGCGCTCGATCTCAGCCGCGCGCCGGCTCTCGAGCGACAACACGCGGAGCCCGTCGAATGCCATCGGATTCAGGTTATCAAGGCGGTCCTCATATTTGGCTGGCGGCGATCGCGGGTCACTAATGTTTCGACGGCTCCGGCTTTGGAGGCGCGATCTCGAGTTTGGGATAGTACGGCTGTTCCAGCGCCTGGAACTTTTGCAGCCACTTTCGGCCCGCTTCTTCCGGCGTAAAGCTCCACTGCTGACGATGGTAGTTCCAGTCGCCGGGGTTGAGTTGCTGAGAACGCTCGAAGTATTTCGCCGCCAGCTCCTTATTGCCGTTCTGGTGGAACCACACGGCCAGCTTGAAACTCGCGTCCGCTTCCATCTCGGCCGCCGATGGAGGCTTCACGCGCTGCGCAAAATCCTCGTCGGAAAGGGCGTAGGGACTCCGTTCGCCGTTGATCACCCAATCGCGCGAAGCAGTAATGTAAGACTCGCCCTCGGTGACGATAGTCTTGTTGCCGATTCTCATCGTCTGATTCGTCGTCCAGGCGGGCTCGGCTGGCCGCACCACGCGGCCGCGCTCGTCAACCCAGACCCCCATCGGCACGTTGATGAACTGAAACACGGAGCTGACGGTATGCTGCGCATCCACGAGCGTCGTGTAGGTAGCCTTCGCGGCGTCGTACCATTTTCCTGCTGCCGCTTCGCCTCCCGTGTCTTGTGCCGCGGCAATAATCTCGAAATTCTTGTCCTTCAACTCATCGTAAAGTTTCTGCCAGCCCGGCAGATCGAGACGGCAGCCTCACCAGGATGCCCACGTGACAACTAGTACCTTCTTGCCACGGAAGCCGTTGAGATGCACCATGCGGCCCTTGCGATCCGGCGCCGCGAAATCAGGCGCAATCCGCGAGCTCAGAAAACTCCCGCGCAGGGCGGGAATTTCCCCGAAACTCCACACCTCGGAATCGGCGACCACGGCCTCGCCGATGTTCCTCGCGAAGCCGCTGAGGTTGAACCAATCTCCGCGTTTCATCACTTTGCTAAGCGGAATACATATGTCTTCGCGGCATGCCCCCTGGGGTTTCAGCTCGAATCCGTTGATCCGGGGCAGATCGGCGGCGTGGACCCACAGATCTTTGGGATCCGGCCGAACCTTATCGAGTGACACCGCATGATCTCCATAAAGCACGGTGGCAGCGGGAGCAGATGCGGCCGGTGTAAGCGCTGCCGCGCCTGTGATGAGCAAGAAATGTCTTCTGCGCATGGTACCTCGAGGCGGAAAGGGATCGCCTCAATCTATTCCTTGGCATCGGGGGCTGTCAACTTGTCCGCTGTTTCCCCAAAATGAGGCGCAATCAGTCGATGAGACGAAAAGTACTAATAGTATCTAATGTAAATACCTCTGGTGTAATTCAAAAAGTCATGCTAGACTACCGACTCAGACCAAAAATCTTGTCTTTTTTCGGAGGAACCCTGTCAAGGGCTAGGGGGAACTTGTCTAAAATCATGATTCGGAGCGCGCTCGTCGTGCTGGCGAGCGTGGGCATATTGTGTGCCGATGATAACGGCAACGGAAACGCTGATTCTAAAGAGCTCAAACCTGACGGCAAGGGCAACCTCGCGCGCGGTGTAGCCAACAAGCCGGCAAGGCCAGGCGGGGGAGGCGGCAGCAACGGGATCAACTATCACAGCGGCCCGGTGATCCTCGGCACGGTCAACGTGTATTACATCTGGTATGGCAATTGGTCGGGAAATAGTGCGACCTCGATACTTACGGATCTGGCGAATAGCATCGGCGGCTCCCCGTACTTCAACATCAACACGACGTATTACAACGGCTCGAATACGCACGTCAGCAATTCGGTTAGCCTCGCCGGCTCGACCACGGACAACTATTCACAAGGCACGAATCTGTCGGATGCGCAGGTGCAGGCGGTGGTGAGTTCGGCCATCAGCAGTGGCCGTCTGCCCAAGGACACGAACGCAGTCTATTTCGTGCTGACATCGGCCGATGTGGGCCAAGGCGGCGGAGGGTTCTGCGGTTCCTATTGTGGGTGGCACACGTACGGTACGATCGCCGGCTCGGATATTAAGTATGCTTTCGTAGGCAACCCGGACCGCTGTCCGTC
>QHXU01000003.1:28665-52101 GCA_003223065.1 Acidobacteriota bacterium
AACGCCGGCGCGGATGGGATGGCCTCGATCATCGCCCATGAACTAGAGGAGGCGACCACCGATCCCGACCTCAACGCGTGGTATGACGTCCGCGGCTATGAGAACGCCGACAAGTGCGCATGGACGTTCGGGACAACATACGCCACCGCAAATGGCAGTACCGCTAACATGCACCTCGGCACGCGCGATTTCCTGATTCAAAGGAATTGGGTGAACGCCGCGGGCGGTTACTGCGCCAAGTCGTACTAACCGAAGAAGGTCAGAAGCCAGGAGCCGGAACAAAAGCTCCTGGCTTTTTTTAGCCTCTTGACAGCAATCGCAAATTGCAATATCATGATCGCAGATTGCGATATGAGGCTTGGAGAAAAAATCCGCTACCTCAGGCTGGTGGAGGGCACGCTCCACGGCCAGGGCCGCGAAATGACCCAACTGGAGGTCGTGCGCGCCATCGCCAAGAAAATGAAGCGCTCGATCAGCCAGTCCTATCTGTCGCAGATCGAAAGCGGGGCACGCCCGCATCTCACTAACTCCACGCGGATGCTGCTGGCGAAGTTCTTCGGAGTGCACCCGGGCTACCTGGTCGACGATCCCGAAGGGTTCCACACCGAACTGCTCTCCGACGTGCGCGTCCAGGAGGACCAGCTCGATCTCTGGCTGGTCAGCGGAGCCGAGCGATTCGCGCGCGACCGGGAGGTCAGCCAGGCGCTGCTGAAACTGGCGCGCCACGAGGACTCCCGAAAGTGCCTGGTCTTGCTCCAGGCGATTCTGGACACTCCTGAACTGGTCGACCGGCTGCTGACGGTCCTCGCTCCGGCGGATCGCCAGGCGGGCGCCGGTACCACCCGAAAGGAGGCGGTATGAGCTGGCAGCAGTTCTACTTAGGCGCGTTCCTGGTCGGATTCCTGTGGAGCGCAATCTCGTTTTTGGCCGGCGCGATCCATCTGCCGCACTTTCACTTTCACGGGCACGCGTATGGCCACGGCGCTTTCGCGAAGGGCGGTGTGCGTAGCTCGGGCCTTTCTCCCTTTAATTTCGGAACCGCCGCTGCTTTTCTGGCCTGGTTCGGCGGCACCGGCTATCTGCTGGAGCGCTATTCGAACATCTGGGCTTACCTGGGGCTGTTTGTGTCGCTTATGAGCGGCTTGGGCGGCGCAGCAGTGGTTTTCTGGTTTCTTGCAAAGCTGATCCGGCACGACGAGCAGCTTGATCCGGCCGACTACGAGATGGTCGGCGTACTTGGCCGCGTCGCCAGTCCGATTCGCTCCGGACGGACCGGAGAGTTGATCTATTCCCGCGCCGGAACTCGCCGCGCTGCCGCGGCGCGTAGTGAGGACGGCGCAGAGATTCCGCGCGACACAGAAGTTATCGTCACGCGCTACGACAAAGGCATCGCGTATGTGCGCCGCTGGGAAGAGATGAGCGGCGAAAAATTTGAGTAGTGGGGAGGGCATCCATGCAAGTCACGCAAGAAGTTCTGGTGATCGCCGGCCTGATGGTTCTGGCGATCCTGTTTCTGATGACGATGTTCGCGCGCCTCTACCGCAAGGCAGGACCGCACCAGGCGCTGGTCGTCTATGGTATCCGGGGGACGCGCATTATCAAGGGCCGCGGGACCGTCATCTTCCCCATGGTCGAGACTTATCGGGAACTATCCCTGCAACTGATGTCCTTCGACGTCGCGCCGCAACAGGACCTGTACACGATGCAGGGTGTCGCGGTCACGGTCGAGGCTGTGGCGCAGATCAAGGTGAAGTCCGATCCGGAGTCGATCGTAACTGCCTCCGAGCAGTTCCTCACTAAGAGCGACGCGGAACGCGACGGCCTGATCCGGCTGGTGATGGAGGGCCACCTGCGCGGCATCATCGGCCAGCTTTCGGTGGAGCAGATTGTTAAAGAGCCGGAAATGGTGGGTGACCGGGTGCGCGCCACCTGCGCCGACGACATGAACAAGATGGGTCTCGACGTGATCTCGTTCACCATCAAGGAAATCCGTGACAAGAACGACTACATCGCCAACATGGGCCGGCCCGACGTGGTTCGCATCAAACGCGATGCCGACGTCGCCGCCGCCGAAGCCGAGCGTGACACCGCCATCAAGCGGGCCGAAGCAACGCGCGCGGCTGCCGTCGCCAGGGCCCAAGCGGACCAGGAGCGAGTGCTTGCAGAAACGCTTTCCGCCGCCAAGCAAGCCGAGGCGCAGCGCGATCTCGAGATCAAGAAAGCGCAGTATCAGGAAACGATTAAAAAGCAGCAGGCGCAGGCGGACAAGGCCTACGACATTCAGGCCAACGTCATGCAGCAGCAGGTGGTGGCGGAGGCAGTGAAAGTCCAGCAAGTCCAGAAAGAGCACGAAATCAAGGTTCAGGAAGCCGAGATTGTGCGCCACGAAAAGGAATTGATCGCCCAGTCGCTCAAGCAGGCCGAAGTGGAGCGGCAGCGCATCGAGACGCTGGCGGCAGCCGAGCGCCAGCGCACCATCGCCGAAGCCGAGGGCCGCGCCGCGGCCATCCGCACGCAAGGCGAGGCCGAAGCCGAAATCATTCTCAAGAAGGGCGAGGCCGAAGCCAAAGCGATGAACGTCAAAGCGGAAGCCTACCAGGAGTGGAACCAGGCGGCGGTGGTCGACAAACTGATCACCGGCTTGCCTGAAGTCGCAAAAGCGCTTGCTTCGCCGCTTTCCAACATCGACAAGATCACCATCGTCTCGACCGGCAATGGGAACGCTGCCGGCATGCACAAGATCACCGGCGATATGGCCGAAATGGCGGCGCAGATCCCGGCGCTGTTTGAAACGCTCAGCGGCATGAAGATGTCCGAACTGCTGGGCAAGGTCCGGACCATAAAAGACAGGCCAGTAAAGGAGTAGATCATGGCTCTCTTAGAACGCGTAGCAACGCTGGTTCGCGCAAATCTCAATGATTTGATCGACAAGGCGGAAGATCCGGAGAAAATGATCAAGCAGGTGATGCTGGACATGCAGAACCAGCTTCTGCAGGTCAAGACGCAGGTGGCGATTGCCATCGCCGATCAGCACTTGTTGATCAAGAAGCAGAAGGAGAACGAGCAGGCGGCCGAGGAGTGGGTTCGCAAGGCGGAACTGGCGGTGGACAAACGCCAGGATGACCTGGCTCGCGTCGCGCTCGAGCGCTCGATGGCCGCGCGCCAGATCGCGGAGAGCTTTGCCGAGCAGGTGGCGGATCAGACCACGCAAGTGGAAAATCTGAAGACTGCCCTGCGCAAGCTGGAGCTGAAACTGGTGGAGGCCCAGAACAAAAGCGACGTGCTGGTCGCGCAGCATCGCCGCTCGCGGGCGCTCGACCGGGCGAGCGACGCGCGCCTGAGAGTCGGCGACGGCTCGAAGGCCGCGGCCTTCGACCGCATCAAGGACAAGGTGCAACGCTCGGAGGCAGTGAGCCACGCCAAGGCGGAGCTGGCCGTCGAAAATGTCGACGACCGCCTGGCGGCGCTCGAAAAAGAGGACGCGGTGGAGAAGCTGCTTGCGGAAATCAAGTCCCGCAAAGGGATGGCTTAGCCGTTCACCGGCGGTCGTGGTGGAGGCCCTGGGCTACGAGCTTGGCCAGGCCCAGCCCGCCATTGTTGGCAAGCACCTTTGAAAAGTGCTGCTCGGCCACATCCATCATGTTTGCGTTGGAGCCGTCGCTGTCGTCTCGCGCCGCGCGCAGCATCTGTCCGATCAGGAGAGCCTCAAACTGTTTGGCCGCGTCTTCGATGTTCCTCGGCTTGTCCTGTTGCGGCGCGGCCGCCGGCGGTGTGGATAGTGTAATGGGGTTCGTCATCAGATCACCTCGATTTCGGCATCCAGCGCACCGGCCGAGCGCAGGTTCTGAAGAATAGCGATGATATCGCGCGGCGTCGCGCTGATCGCCTGCAGAGCGCGAACCAGTTCCTCCACGCTCGCGCCCTTTTGAAGCACGACGTTCTTTGCCGTCTCCGCTTTCGCATCGATGTTCGTCTGCGGGGTAACCACGGTCTTGCCGCCGGACAGCGCCTCGGGCTGCGATACGTCCAGCCTGGTGCGAATTTCGACGCTGAGAGCGCCCTGCATGATGGCGATGGGAGAAATCCTCACGTCCTTGCCCATCACGATGGTGCCTGTTCGCTCGTTGATCACGACTTTGGCCGGCCGGTCCGCCTCGACGGCCAGACCTTCGATTTCCGCGATGAATTCGACCGGCCGCGTCGAATAGGCCGCCGGAATATCCACGGCGACCACCGCCGCGCTTTCGGCGCGAGCCACAGCCGGGCCGCCGGTGGCGAAACGCTGGTTCAACACCTCCGCGATGCGTGCCGCTGTGGTGAAGTCAGCCTGGCGCAACTGCAGTTTCAGCTTCGAGGAAGGAGCAACGGAAGGAGGAGTCTGTTCGACGATTCCGCCGGCCGGAATGCGCCCCACAGTCGGATGATTCATGGTCTGGGAATTTCCGCCGCGTCCTGCCATGAAGCCTCCGGTGATGACGGCGCCCTGCGCCACAGCGTAGGCCTGGCCGTCGGCGCCTTTGAGAGGCGTCATCAGGAGGAGCCCGCCCTGCAGGTTCGTTGCGTCGCCGATGGCGGCTGCCGTGACATCGATGCGCGTCCCCGGCTGCGCGAACGGTGGCAAAGTCGCCGTTACCATCACGCCGGCCATATTGCGCACCAGGATCGCCGCCGGGTCGACGGTGACACCCATCCGCTTAAGAATATTGGTGAGCGCCTGTGCCGAAAACACAGTTTGACGCTTGTCGCCGGTGCCGTTCAGGCCGACGACCAGGCCGTACCCGATGAGCTGGTTATCGCGAACACCTTCAATCGCCGCGACCTCTTTAAGCCGCGTTCCGGCGCCGGCGTAAGCGGCAAGAACCAGACTGGCTGCCAAAAGTTTCTTCACCCGAAGACCTCAGAATGGGAGCAGTCCCAACAACAGCCTGTACAGGAAGAACGGACGCTTGATCGCATCGCCCACCACTCCCTTTCCGTTCACGCGAATCTGGAGATCGGCCACCTGGTCTGACCGCACTGTATTCGCCGGCGTAAGATCGGCAGGCCGTATGAGCCCGTGCAGAAAGATGGCCTGCTTCTCCGAGTTGACGGCGATGTTCTTGGTTCCCTCAACCACCAGCGTGCCGTTCGGCATGACGCTCGTTACCCGTGCCGAGATCGTGGTCGTCAGCGTCATATCCCGCGTGGTCTGGCCCTGTCCCTGCAGTTGCTGGTCGTTATTCAGGCTAAGCAGGTTCGCGAGCGGGCCGGTCGCGGCCCGGGGGCCGGCAAGCGACTTGATCGAGTTGCTGGCCGAAGATTTCCGAGACGTGTTGGTGGTGCCGGTTGACACGGCCGACGCGCGGTCCGAGACGATGATCGTGACGATGTCGTTCACCTCGCCGGCGCGCAGGTCGCGCGTCGAGTCCGCCAGTCGTCCGCCCGGCGTATAGAGCGATCCTGGCGACGCAGCCGGCTGCGCCCAGAGCGACACCGAAACAAAGGCCCAAAGAAGATGTCTCATTTCTTTACTGAAACCTTTCCTTTTTCTTGCACGCGCGCCTGAAAACGGCGGCCATTTGCAGGATTCCGGACGATAATCGATTCACCCGCGCGTCCGGTCGACTCCGCGATCGCCTCGAACGCCAGCACGACCGCCCCGCGCGAGACTTCGACATTGATTCTGTCGCCGCGCTCAACCTCGTGCGGCACAGCCAGCATCGGTGCATAGATCGGCGCGCCTGTTTGGATCGCCCGGACCGGCTTTCGGCCGGCGGCCAGCTCGATCGAATCAAGTTGCGTCACACCGGGCGCAGGGCACAGGCCCTTGCGGAGAATCAGTTGCTCTGCGGCGATCGTTTTCCCTGCCGGCAGAGGCTGCAGCGCCGCCACCACATTGCACCCGAACAGGCGCAGCGCGACGCCGAATGCGAGCGCCCACGTCATCGGAGATTATTGATCTGCGAGTACATCTCGTCCGCGGCTTTTACCACCTTCGAGTTCGCTTCAAATGCGCGTTGCGTGGTGATCATGTTAATGAACTCTTCGACCACGCTTACGTTTGAGGCTTCGAGGTAACCCTGCTGCAAGGTCCCCAATCCCTCCTGGCCGCCCGGATTTCCGACGGCCGGATCGCCGCTGGCGTCAGTGGGCAAGAACAGCCCATTACCGATGCTGTTCAGGCCGCCGGGATTTTGGAAATTGGCGAGCTGAATCTGTCCGCTATCTGCGCTGCTGCCTGGCCAGGCTGCGTGTAGCTGACCGTGCCGTCCGCGGCGATCGTGACCGACTGCGCTTGTGCCGGAATCGTGATCTGCGGCTCGAGTGGATCGCCGTTTCCTGTAACGATGTTTCCGTCGCGGTCCATCTGGAAATTGCCCGAGCGCGTGTAGGCGATTTCGCCTGTGGGCCTTCGAATCTGGAAAAACCCCTTGCCTTCGATCACCACGTCGAGCGGATTGTCGGTCTGCTGAAAGCTGCCCTGCGTCAGGATGATGGAATTGGCGGCGGGCCGCGTGCCCAGGCCGATCTGCAGGCCGCTTGGTACCACGGTCTGCGAACCTGCCGCCGCGCCAGGCTGCAGGAAATTCTGGTAGAGCAGGTCCTGGAACTGCATCCGCCGCGCCTTGAATCCAGCGGTGTTGGCATTTGCCAGGTTATGAGCGATGCTGTCGATGGTCATCTGCTGGGCGTTCATGCCGCTGCCCGCGCTATAGAGTGCACGAATCATGGGGTTTGTTGTCTCCTTCTTATTGGCTGACCTTGGCGACCTCTTCGATCGCGTGTCTGTTCATCTCCGCGCCCGCCAACATGGCTTTCTGCAGCATCTCGAACTGCCGCATCACGTTGACCAGCCTCACCGACATTTCCGCCACCGGAACGTTCGCCTGCTCCAGGCTTCCTTGCCGGACTTCCGTATCCTGCGCCGCAGTGATAGCGCCGGTCTTATTCACCAGAGCGAAGTAACTGCTGCCGAGCTTGCTCACGGCCTCCGGCGCCGTCGTGATCGACGAGACCTCGATCTGGCCTATGTCCTGTTGTCCCTGCCGCACCACGCCGTCCTTCCCAACCTCGATAGGCTGCCCGGAGGACACCTTGATGGGACGGCCGTGATCAAGCGCATTGCGCAGTGTGTAGCCATCCTGCGTTTCGAGCTCGTTGTTCTTGGAAATATGGAAATCGCCGTTGCGCGTGTATACGGTGCCGGAGGGCGAGTTCAGCGCGAAGAATCCCTTGCCGGAGAGCGCCAGGTTCAGAGGATTTCCAGTTTGGGTCAGCGTGCCCTGCGAATAATCGGTCCACTGCCGCTCGATGAGAGGCAGTTCGTCTTGGTACAGACCGTAGAATTCCCGATCCGATTTGAATCCCGCAGTTCCCGTATTGGCGATGTTGTTGGCGAGCATGTCAAGAGATTCCATGCGCGCCTTCATTCCACTAGCGGCTGAGATGAGGAGTGGGTCCATTGATCGATCCTCGCGCCGAGTGATGTGCAATCCGGACGCCGTTCGCTAAAATGCGGTCAAGCAACGTCGATACGTCGAGTAGTCCCGAAATTGAACTGACGAGATTGTGCCATTATGGGCCCAACGACAAGATATTGGCGCTGTTTTTTGCACTAAGTCTCTGAAATCCGGCAATTCGATTTTGGGCACTTACCTGCACTTATCGAGTGCGTGAACGCAGCCGCCATCGCCGGAACCAACACCTGGCAAACAATGGCCAGCGTTCCTTTTACGCGCGTCTCCACGGCAGCGCCGGCGTCCACAGGATTTCTTAACCTTATTAATTTCTTCCTGGGTTCCATCGAGCCGGCGCCGCCAGCGGCGCCTCCCATCCCAGCCGCCGCGGATGCCGTAGCCACGGAGGACACGGAACCAGGAACAAAGCCGGCCGCCCAGCGCAGCGTTAGGCAGATCGCCGATGCCCCGTTTCGCGCGATGCCTGAGAAGTCAGTGCCGCCGTCGCCGGAGATCTTGCAGACGACAGCGCCTGTGATCACCTTACCAGTTGTTCCCGAACAGCAGCCAGTGCCGGCGGCGCAAGCGCCAGCCTCTACGACGCTTGAACCGGGAGCCGCAACGATTCTCCGAGCGCAGGGCCCGCAAGTTCAGGGAATGCCGGTGCAAGTCCCGGCCGGTGTCGCGGTGCAACAACAGTACGCAAAACCCGCGCCGTTGGCCGAACTCGCTTTCAGCGCATATCTTAAGCCGATCGACGCATCAGAGCCCGCGGCCGGAGCACCGCAGCCCGGCGCCGCGCCAGCCCTCGAGCCTCAGCCGAAGCAGGACGCGCCCAGGCAGGAGGAACGTGCGATACCAGAGCCGGCGCCGGAAGCAGCGCCGCCGCGGTCAGCCACCCCGGAGACCAAACTATCCTCCAGCGTGCAGAAGCGCCAGCAAACGACGGAGCGAGTGATGGCGGCCGCAGCCTCCGGCGCGACGTCCGAGCGCTCGGGTGAAGGTGACTTCGCGCGCTTGTTCGAAACCGCCGTGCCCCAGAGTGTGGCGCGGCCCCAGAATGCAGAGCATGCGAACGAACCCGCCGTCCACGCTTTATGTGAACCCGCGCACGTCCCCGAGTTTGCGGCGGCATCGGCTCCGCGTCCCACCGCGGTCCAGGAGATCACCGTTCGCATCGCGCGGTCCGAAGCATCGCCGGTCGATCTGCACCTGGTTGAGCGCGCTGGTGAGATCCACATCGCCGTGCGCACCCCGGATACGACGCTTGCGTCCTCGCTTCGCCAGGATCTCGGAAGTCTCGTGAGCGCGCTCGAGCGATCCGGTTTCCATGCCGATACCTTCGTACCGCGCGATATCGCGACGCACGGCGGCTCTGCGTGGCAAAGGAACTCCGGAGACGATCCTCAGGAGTCGCAATCCCGGTTTGCCGGCTACGGCGAGTCCGGCGGACGGCAGCAGCAACACCAGCATCACCGGCGCGACCAGCGAGGCCACGCCTGGCTCGAAGAATTGGAGAACTCAAGATGACTATCGCAGCCCCCAGTGCCACTACGGCCGGCGCGCCTGATCCGAATCAGGCCAAACCGCAAGCGGCGACCGATCCACTTGCCAACAAGAATGTGTTCCTGCAGTTGCTGGTTGCGCAGTTGAAGAATCAGGATCCGCTCAGCCCAGCCGACGGCCTTCAGTTCGTTACGCAGCTCGCCCAATTCACCAGCCTCGAGCAATCGACCCAGATGCGCGACGACCTCGACGCCATCCGCAAGGCTCTTACGGCCCAGACTAGCCCAACACAGACGCCCAATGATGGGCAGACCAACTAGGAGAACTCATGTTTACTTCATTCAACACCGCTCTTTCCGCTCTCAACGCCAACGCCACGGCGATCGATATCGTCGGCAACAATCTGGCGAATCTCAACACCTCCGGCTTCAAGGCAAGCACGGTGTCCTTTCACGACCTCGTGACCCAGTCGCTCGGCGGCGCGGGTGAAACGCAGGTCGGTTTCGGCGTCGGCTCTCCAGTCACGTTGCGCCAGTTCGCCCAAGGTGCGATTCAATCGACCGGAGGACCGCTGGATGCGGCCGTTCAGGGCGACGGGTTCTTCATCGTGCGGTCCCCGAATGGGGTCCAGCAGTACACGCGAAGCGGGAATTTTGTGGTGGACACGGCCGGAAATCTGACCACCGCGACCGGTGAAAAGGTGCTGGGCTGGAACCTGAGCGGCGGGGTGGTCGATCCGAATTCTCCGATCGGCGAGATTACGCTGCCCGTAGGCTCGCTGAAAACTCCTCAGCCCACCACCACCATCTCGGCCGATATGAACCTTGACGCCACCGCCCCGCTCGGCCCGCCGCCCGGCACTTTTTCCACCGCGATCGAAGTGTACGATTCTCTCGGCACGTCGCATATCGTCAATCTTTCGTTCACCAAGACGGCCGCAAACCAGTGGCAGTACTCGGCGGGCATTCCGGACGCGGATGTGAAAAGCCCATTTACGCCGGTTACCGGTACTCTGACCTTCGACGGAAGCGGCAATCTGGTGAGCCCGGCTGCGAGCGATCAGCAGCCCGTGCTGAAAATCGCCGGGCTGGCCGATGGCGCCGCTGACCTGAATATCACTTGGAACTTTTACAACGGCCAGGCCCCGCGAATCAGTCAATTCGCTCAAAAGTCCGCTACATCGGCCCTGGCACAAGACGGCTCGGCCGCGGCCAACCTCGTGAGCGTGGGCCTGGCCGATGGCGGCGCGATCCTGGCGAAGTACTCCAATGGCACACAGGTCGTGGCGGGACAGTTAGCCATGGCTACCATCCGCAATCCCCAGTCGCTGCTCGCTGTCGGCGACAACGCCTTCGAAACGGGCGCCCGTACTGCGTTGCCCGCCATCGGGCTGCCGGGCACGGGGGGCCGCGGCACGATCCTCGGAGGATCGATTGAGGCTTCCACAGCCGATATCGCACGCGAATTCACCAATCTCATAGTTTTTCAGCGCGGTTACCAGGCCAATGCCCGTGTTATTACCACGGTCGATCAGATGAGCCAGGAAACCGTCGCTTTGAAGCAATAGATCAAAACGATCCCTTTCTATGACGGTCTTTGAAGAGATCGCACATCTCGCCGACATCCCGATGAATGCGAACGCCGAACTCGCGCGAAAGAACATGACCGTGCGCGAGATTCTCGGGCTCGACAAGGGCAGCGTCATCCGGATGACGCGCTCGGCGGGCGAGAACATCGACATCCTGATCGGAGGCACGCCGGTGGGATCCGGGGAGATCGTCATCATCGAGGAAACGGTCGGTATCCGGATTACCGACTTCAACCAGGAGGGCTAACTACGTGGAGATCGCGCGACAGATTTTCTCCGTGCTGCTGGTGTTCGCGTTGCTGGGCGTAGGCCTGTGGGCGCTACGCAAAGGCTCGTTCCGTCTGAGCCTTGCGCGGCCTTCTCGAGGACGCACGAGATCGCTCGAAACGCTCGAGCGGCTTGCGCTAACACCGCAACATTCCCTGCATTTGGTGCGCATCGGCGGGCGCGAGCTGCTGGTCGCGACACATCCGCAAGGCTGTACCCTCCTCACCAGATTCGGAGAGAAGACCAGCGGAGCCGGCGCATGAAAAAACTCCTCGCGCTCTTTGTCCTCGCCGCGGCGCCGGTGCTTTCCGCCCAGAACGACTCTCTGCTCGGTATCACTCTGGTGCAGAACAAGACCGGCACATCGCTGGGAGTGCCGATGCAGATCGTCTTGCTGATGACGCTGCTGACGCTGCTGCCGGCGATTCTGACGTCGGTCACACCGTTCCTGCGCATCATAGTCGTTTTGCACTTCCTGCGGCAGGCGCTCGGGACTCAGACGACGCCGTCGAATCAGGTGCTGGTGGGCTTGGCCCTTTTCCTGGCGCTGCTGGTGGTGCAACCGGTGACCGAGGACGTCTATCACAAGAGCTGGCAACCGCTCGAAAGCGGTCAAATCACGGCCTCGGACGCGTGGGAGCGCGCCAATCCTCCCATCAAGACGTTTCTGCTGAAATTCGCCCGGGAGAAGGACATCAAGCTCTTCGTTGAGCTCTCGCACGCGCCCGCGCCGGCCAAACCGGCCGACGTGCCGATCGGTGTTCTGGTTCCCGCCTACGTGTTGAGCGAGCTCAAGGCCGCTTTCCAGATCGGCGCCGTGCTTTTTCTGCCGTTCCTGATCATCGACCTGGTCGTGGCTTCCGTGACGCTGTCCGTCGGCATGGTGCAACTGCCGCCCGTCATGATTTCCGCGCCGTTCAAAATTCTGTTGTTCGTTCTTGTTGACGGCTGGAACCTCGTCATCGGGTCGTTAGTCAAGAGTTTCTACTGATATGACCACTGCTTCAGTTGTCGATCTCATGCGTACCGCCTTCCTCGCGACCTTCTGGGTGAGCCTGCCGGTGCTCGCCGTGGGCTTCGTTGTCGGAATTCTGATGAGCCTCGCCCAGATCATCACGTCGATCCAGGATTCGAGCTTCAGCACTGTGCCGCGCCTGACCGCGTTCCTGGTCGCGCTGCTGCTAGCGATGCCGTGGATGCTCGCCAGGCTGATGTCCTACACCATCGCGCTGTTCGGCGACCTCGGCCGTTTCGCGCACTGAGCTCGATGACGCTGGGCCTCCCTCTCAGCACGATGTACGCGTTCCTGCTGGTGCTGGCGCGCGTCGCCGGGATGATCACGTTTCTCCCCGTGCCCGGATTCACCAACGCGCCGCTGAGCATTCGGGTGATTCTGGCGCTGGCCATCGCGTTAGCGTTGTTTCCGGTTTGGCCCGCTTTGCCCAACGCGGCGCCGTCGATCGGCCAGCTCACCGTGTGGGCTTTTTCCGAAGCAGGCTTCGGACTCGTCGCCGGACTGGCGGTAGCATTCCTGACCGAAGGATTCCAAATCGCGGCGCAAGTGCTTGGGCTCCAGGCGGGCTACGGCTACGCCACCACGGTCGATCCCACCAGCCAGGCCGACTCCGGGATATTGCCGGTCATGACGCTGCTTATCACGGGGCTGCTCTTCTTCACGCTGGGATTCGATCATCAGTTGATCCGCGTACTGGTGGCGAGCTTTGAGAAATTTCCGGCCGGCTCGTGGGCGCCTGTCGCCGGGAGCCTCGATGGTATCGTGCGCCTGGGCGCCGGCATGTTCACCACGGGCTTACGCCTTGCCATGCCCGTGATCGCCATGTTGCTGTTGATCGACATCGCCCTCGCCCTTCTCGGCCGCATGCAGCAGCAGTTGCAACTGCTCTCGCTGTCCTTTCCGGCGAAAATGCTCGCGGCGCTCGCGATCCTGTCAGCCCTGGCTCCCATGATGCCGCGAATGTTTTCCGCCGGCGGCAGCCGGACTATCGCCGCGCTCTGGCGTTTTCTGGGGTTCTGAAGGAGCGCGCATGGCCGATACAGGGCAGCGCAGCGAAAAACCCACACAACGGCGAATCGATCGCGCACGCCGCGAGGGAAACTTCCCTGTCAGCCGCGAATTCGTCTCCGCGATCCAGTTCCTGGGTTTTGTCACCCTTCTGGTGACGTTCGCCGGCGTTCTGCTGGCGCGCGCCATGCGGGTGACGCGGTATCTGCTGGCGCGCGCGTTCTCCGGCGATGTGACGGCTGCGGATCTCACCGCGCTGGTCCGATGGGTGATCGCACCGGAACTGACGCCGCTCGTTGTAGGCGGCGGAATCCTTGTGGCGCTCACCGTGCTTACGCAGCTCGCCACCACGAAGATGGGGATTTCGCTCACCAAAATCAAGCCGGATGTTAAGCGGTTGAGCTTTGCGGCCAAAATCAAGAATCTTCCCGGCCAGAATCTGCCTGTCTTCGTGCAGGCGGTGCTATTGCTGCCAGTGGTGGGGCTCGTGGTCTATTACGAGGCCGCGGAGAATCTCGATTCATTCCTCGAACTGCCGTGGATGGCGGCGCAGAGCGCCGCCGTGCGTGTCGGCGGCACGATCGAGACGCTTCTGTGGCGCGCCGCTGGTTTATTTCTGGTGGTCGGCGCAGCGGAACTGTTCTGGCAACGCCACCGTTATCGCAACCAACTGCGCATGAGCAAGCAGGAGATCCGGGAAGAGGCCAAAGAGCAGGAGGGCAGCCCGCAGACCAAGATGCGCATCCGCCGGTTGCAGCGCGACCTGACCCGGCGCCAGATGATGAAGGAAGTGCAGAAGGCCACGGCCGTGATCGTCAACCCCACGCATTACGCGGTGGCGATCCGTTATTCGATGAACTCCTCCGCCGCGCCGCGGGTTGTGGCCAAGGGAAAGAATTATCTCGCCGCGCGTATCCGCCAGAGAGCCATCGAAAAGCAGGTGCCGATCGTGGAGAACCCACCGCTGGCGCAGGCCTTGTACAAGTCGGTCGACGTGGGCCAGGAGATCCCCAGTCATCTTTATCGCGCAGTGGCCGAGATCCTGGCCTATATCTATCGCCTGATGAATGGGCACTTGCCGGGATAGTGCAACCTGCCCCCCCGTCCCAGCGTCAAACGAGGTGGAGGTTAAGGACATGGTTAGCCCAATGCGTAAGTGGATGCCGTTGGCGCTGGCGGTACTGGTCTCACCCGCATTGGTGCAGGCCTCGAAGGTACCCAGCCAGCCCGCTTCAATCGAGAACAAGGTGCGGCACGAACTGTTGATGCTGCCGTATTTCAGCGTATTTGACGATCTTTCGTTCCGCGTCGACGGTGGAACCGTGACGCTGTTTGGCGAGGTGACTCGGCCGACGCTTAAGAGCGACGCCGAGAACGTCGTGAAGCGGATCGAAGGCGTGACCAGGGTGAACAGCCAGATCGAAGTGCTGCCGTTGTCACCCTTCGACGACCGGATCAGATTGCAGGAGTACCGTGCGATTTTCGGATACACTCCGCTGCAGCGATACCGGCTCGGTGCGATCCCTTCGATTCACATCATCGTGAAGAACGGTCATGTCACCCTGAGGGGCTTCGTGTCGAACGAAGCGGACCGCAACATGGCTTACCTTCGCGCAAACAGTGTTCCGGGAGTCTTCTCGGTGACGAATGAACTGAAGGTCGAAGGATAAGTTAAAGCGAATCTTCGCTGATACAAGTTTGATTTCGGACCACCTGGACGCAGTCACCCCCTATCTCGCGGGGCCAGGTTGGGCCGCGGCGGCCCGTTGCCTCCTGTTCGGGCCGCCGTTTTCTTTTTCACACTTCCTTGAGCTGCTGTTTCGGTGTAGACTTTCCTGATAGGAGAAAAACGGATGAAGCGGTTAAGCTTCTTATTAGTGTTTACCCCTATGGCCTGGACGTTCGCTTGGGCCGAGGATGTGCCGTGGCAAGCCCGGCTCGAATACATCGAAGCGTGCTCTTGCGAATTATTCTGCCCCTGCTACTTCAATGACCACGCCACGCACCAGGGCACAGGGGAACACAAATGCAACTTCAATAATGTCTTTCGCGTTGCCCGAGGCAAACACGGCGACCACGACCTCACGGGGATGAAAGTATGGCTTTCGGGCGATCTCGGCGCCGATTGGGCCACAAAGGCTCAGGCGGATTGGCTGGTGGCGACCTTCGAACCGAGCGCCTCGAAGGAGCAAAAGGACGCGATGATGGCGATCCTCGGCAAGATCTATCCAGTGAAGTGGGCCAAGGTGGACATGGACACGTCAGACATCACATGGAAGATTTCGCCGGACGGCAAAACCGCGTACGCCAAGCTGGCGAATGGCAAAGGCGAAGTGAAGCTGACACGCTTCGGCGGGGCCAATGCGGACAAGCCTTCGCTACTAAATAACGTTCGCTATTTCGCTGCCACCTGGAACAGCCCGTTCGAGCTCTATTATTCCGAACACTACTATAAAGGCTTCGGCAAGAGCTATCAGCTCCATCACGCCAACGGCTTTACAATCACAGTCGAAGCCACCAGCGACGGCAAGCGCGTCCCGACGGTCAAGAAGACTGACTAACCCGGTTCCGCGGGCGGCCCGGAACCAGCGCGCCTGTGACCGCGCAATGGGATCTCACGCAGCATCACGTTAACGACCACCGCGGCCGTCATGATGACGGCGCCCACCACGAAGATCACCTGCAGTCCGTGCACCAGCGATGCACGGACGCCGCCCATTAAAGTGTGCAACAGGTTCGGGCCGTCCGGGTAGCGGCCAAAGGCAGCCTCGAGTTGGGGGCGGAGCTGATCGAGCAGCAGCGGATTTGAAAACGGCTCCAAAGCGACCTGCGGCGTGCCGGGTGGTATCGAGCTCGCAAAGTCGCGCTTGTAGATCGTGAGGAACAGGCTGCCAAAGACGGCCACCCCCATGGTGCTGCCGATGGAGCGAAAGAACTGGGAGGAAGCCGTGGCCGTACCCATGTGCTGACGCGGCGCCGAGTTCTGGACCGCAACGGTGTAAACGGGCTGCACCAATCCCATCCCGATCCCGGCGATCACCATTCCGAGCACCACCCGGGACTGCAACGTCGCCCCGTCCATCCCCGCGAATATAATCATGCCCGCCGCAACCAGGATCGAGCCTACGATCGCCAGGGCCTTGTAGCGTCCCAATCGAGACGTCACCTGGCCGCCAAAAATATTTCCGATCACGGCCGCCAGCATCAGTGGCGTCAGCAGAGACCCCGATTGCGTTGCCGAAACCCCTAGCACGCCCTGCATAAAAAGCGGCAGATAGATGATCACGCCGAACATGCCCATGCCGAGCACGAAGTTCGCGATCGAGCAGATTGTGATGACCGAATCGCGAAACAACGATAGCGGAAGCAGCGGCTCAGCCGCTTTCATCTCGGTGAGGAGAAACAAGCCTAGCATAACGGCCGCCACCATCAGTAGCGCCTCGACGCGCATTGAGGTCCACCCGTAATCCGTCACCCACGTCAGTGCGAGCAGCAGCGGCACCAGACAGGCCGTTAGCGTGAACACCCCCATCCAGTCGATGATTCGCCGGACGCCCTGCGGATGAAAGTAGGGGAACTCAAGATAGATCGCGGCGATGGCGATAATCCCGACCGGCAGATTAACGTAGAAGGCCCAACGCCACGAGAGGTGGTCCGTCAGCCAACCTCCGAGCGTAGGGCCAAAAATCGACGCCACGCCCCAGACGGCTGCGAACAGGCCTTGGTACTTTCCGCGCTCGGCCGGCGAAAAGACATCGCCAATGATCGTAAAGATCAAGCCGAACATGATGCCCGCGCCCAAGCCCTGTATACCTCGGAACACAATCAACTGATTCATCCCGTCCAACGGTATGAAATTCATCTGGCCGGCCGCGCCGCACAGAGCCGAGGACGCGACAAATACGACTGCGCCCGCCAGGAAAAACCATTTTCTGCCGTAAATGTCCGATAGCTTGGCGAAGATCGGAACCGCGACGGTCGAAGTGAGGAGGTAAGCCGTCGTCACCCATGGGTAGCGGTCGAAGCCCAAAAGCTGCGTAATGATGCTCGGCATCGCGGTGCCGACAATAGTCTGATCCAGCGCGGCGAGCAGCAGCGACAACGCCAGTCCGGCCAGCGTCCCGGTGAGTTGCGGGCGCGTCAGGCGGATGAATCCGGAGGTGGAATAGGTGGTCTCGCCAGGCGCAGCCACTCTCTCGATTGTACGCTACGGCCGTTCCGGCCCACGAAATCCGATCGCGCGCATTGAACTCAGGAATCGCTGAGCACCAGAATAATCCGTGCATCCGGAGCGCCGTGTTGGTTTCGCAAATGCTTCCACCCTCAGAAGCATGGAAGCAACGTCACAAATCGCTCCCGTTCCGGCATCGGCAATCACAGCATCCGGCGGGGCCCGTACTTCGCAGGGAGGGCCGGCTAAAGCGCGCGGTAGCGTGCCGGCCCCTCGGACTGCTTCTCGATCCCGCTTAGGAACTTCTGCCGAATTGGGAGTGCCGCTCGCGGTGCTGGCCATCGTTCTTTCCATGATTCTGCCGCTACCCTCGTTCCTGCTGGACATCCTGATCAGCGCGAACATCACCGTATCGGTCATCGTCCTGTTGGTCTCGATGTATATCACCAGGCCCGTAGAGTTCAGTGTTTTCCCAACCGCGCTCCTGCTGCTCACGCTGTTTCGCCTGGCGCTCAATATCTCTTCTTCGCGGCTCATCCTCATCCAAGGCAATACCGGAACCCGCGCCGCCGGCCAGGTAATCGAGGCGTTCGGCAATTTTGTGGTCGGCGGAAACTACATCATCGGTGTGGTGATCTTTCTGGTTCTGATCGCGATCCAGTACGTGGTGATTAACCACGGTGCGGTGCGCATCTCGGAGGTCACCGCGCGATTCACGCTGGACGCATTGCCGGGCAAACAGATGTCTATCGATTCCGATTTGAACGCTGGACTCATCGATGAATCGGAAGCACGATCGCGGCGCAAGCAGCTCGCCGCGGAGGCGGAGTTCTATGGCGCGATGGACGGCGCCACGCGTTTCACGCAGCGCGATGCGGTCGCAAGCATTCTCATCACCACCATCAACATCGTTGCGGGATTTCTGATCGGTGTCTTGCAGCACGGGATGGACCTGAAGCGCGCGCTTTCCACCTATACCGTGCTCACGATTGGAGATGGCCTGGTCACAGTGATTCCGGCGCTGATGGTTTCGATTACCGGCGGCCTGATTGTCACGCGTGGAAGCTCGGATACCAAGCTCGGATCGGACATGCGCCGGCAGGTTTTTAGCAACCCGCAGCCGTTGATCCTGGCAGGCGGCGTCCTTGTGGCAATGTCGGCTTTCCCCGGTCTGCCCACGCTGCCCTTCTTACTCCTTGGATCAGGCGTGGGATATGCGGGGTGGAGGATGCGCCAAAAAGCTGTCATCGCGGAAAACTCGTCGTCTCTGGCCGCACCTGCCGTAGCCAAAGAGAGCCTCGAAAATCTTCTTAAGGTGGAGCCGCTCGCAGTCGAAGTGGGCTTGGGGCTGGTGAGACTCGTGGAGGGTGCGCAGAACTCCCCGCTGCTCCGCCGCATCGCGGGGATCCGGCGGCAGATGGCCAGCGATCTCGGCTACATGGTGCCGCCCGTGCGTGTCACGGACAATCTCCAGCTCAAGGCGTGCGAATACGTCGTCTTGCTCAAAGGCGCGGAGATAGCCCGCTTCGAGTTGATGCAGAACCACGAGCTTGCAATTCATCCTGGCGGCGCTCCGCCGGCGCTCGACGGGATTCCCACGCATGAGCCGGCCTTCGGCATTAAGGCGCTCTGGATTCCGGCGGAAACCGCCGAAAAAGCTCGCGCAAACGGATACACCGTGGTCGACTCCGTGAGCGTGTTGGGCACACATTTGGCGGAGCTGGTTCGGCGCCACGCTTACGAGCTTATTTCGCGTCAGTATTCTGGATCGCGTCGCAGAAGATAACCCGCGAGTCGTCGAAGATTTGGTTCCGAAATTGCTCCCTTTAGCAACCGTGCAGAAGGTTTTGCAGAACTTGTTGCGAGAGCGGGTCTCGATTCGAGATTCAGTAACCATTCTGGAAGCGCTGGGCGAATCCGCGGTGATGACCAAGAATCCGATCCTGCTGACCGAGTATGTTCGCCAAGCCCTGCGCCGGACGCTCGTGAAAACATATCTGAATCAGGCGGGCGAGCTGCCGGCGTTCTTCGTCGATCCTCAGATCGAACAATCGATCGAGGCGGCCATCGAATACAGCGAGCACACCAGTCATCTGAATCTGGCGCCACAGCGAATTCGCGAAATTCTGGACCGCGTGACGCGAGCCGTGGGGGCGGCCGATTCGCCGCTGGTCGCCGTCACCAGTTCGGCCAGCCGGTATTTCCTCCGCCAGATCCTGGAAGGAACAGTGCCCAATCTCTCTATGCTCTCGCATAACGAAATTCCCGCGGGTGTGCGGGTCCTATCACTGGGGTTGATCCAATGAAGTTGAAGAGCTATTTTTCGGGAACGGTGGAGGCGGCCGTCCAGCTGGCTCACAAGGAACTCGGTGAAGACGCGCTCGTGGTCAACGCCCGCCGGTCGACGCCCGAGACGCGGCACCTCGGCGCATATGAAGTCGTGTTCGGTGTCGCCCGCCCGGAGGCAGTAACGCCCGCTCCCCGGCCCGACCGTGTCGCAGAGGAAGTCGCCGAGCTGCGGCGCCAGATCGAGCGGATGTCTCAGTCGCTCGGTGCCGTGCGGCTTTTCACTTCATCCGGCTCATCGAACGACTTGGAGCTCTATTCGCGGCTGGTCGCAAACGATCTCGACCCGCAGTTGGCACAGTTGGCCGTTGAGGGCAAAGCGTTGGCGGAGACTTTCGAAGTCGACGCGATTCTGGGACGCAGTGGCGCCCCGCGCCGTGTGGTGGCGCTTGTAGGACCGCCCGGAGCCGGAAAAACGACCACTCTTATCAAGCTCGCCGCGCGCTACGGCCTCGCCGCAAGGAAGCCGGTGCATATTCTCTCGACCGACGTTTATCGCATCGCCGCCGCGGATCAGCTTTGCTCGCTCGCGTCCATTCTTGGAATCGGTTGCGAGGTTCTGGATACGGCGGCGGCGCTGGCGCAGGCGCTCGAAGGACACCGCTCGAAGGATCTCATCTTCATCGACACGCCGGGGCTGGCTTCGAGCGAAATGGAGGATGGCGCCGATTTGGCCCGGTTCCTCGCCTCTCATCCGGAGATCGACACGCACCTGGTGCTGCCCGCATCCATGAAGCCGTCCGACCTGGCACGCACCATCGATCGCTACAAATTCTTCCAGCCCGCCAAGCTCCTGTTCACCCGGCTCGATGAAACCGACCGCTACGGCGCGTTGGTCAGTGAATCGGCGCGGCGCTCGCTCCCGATCTCGTTCCTGTCCACCGGGCAACAAATCCCGGACGATCTCGAACCGGCCACCCAAGCCAGGCTGGTGGAGCTGGTGTTCGGCGCGCCGGAACGCCGTATGGGGACCGCAGCATGAAAACGGCGACGAAAAGAGAACCTCCTATGCAGACAGCAGCCCGACCTTATCAAGCCGCGGCCTATCAGGCGCAATCCTTATCGGCCGAAGAGAGAGAGCAGCTCATCCTCGAGCATCTGCCGCAGGTGCGGCTGATCGCCAGGCGGATTCACGACAGGCTGCCGGAGAGTGTCAGTCTCGAAGACCTCATCTCCACCGGCATTGTCGGCCTGATTTCCGCCATCGACCGTTTCGACGCCTCCCACAACGTCAAGCTGAAGACCTATGCCGAATACAAGATCCGCGGCGCCATTCTGGACAGCCTGCGCGGCCTCGATTGGGCGCCTCGCCAGCAGCGCAAGCGCTCCAAGCAGATCGAAGCGGCCATTTGCGCGGCCGAGCAGCGGCTGCACCGCTCGCCCAGCGAGGAAGAGATCGCGGCGCAATTGGGACTGAGTGTCGAGCAGTATCATACCTGGCTGATTGATGTGCGCGGCTTGACCATAGGAAGTCTCGAAAACGCATCTCCGGACGAGGACGATGGCCGCGATCTGCTTCAGTTTGTGGCCGGCGATGAAGAATCGTGGCCCTCGCGCCAGGTCGAGCGCCGTGAGTTGCAGCGGGTCCTGGCCGAGGCGATAACGCAGATGCCCGACATCGAAAGAACCGTCCTGAACCTGTATTATCAGGAGGAATTAACGCTGCGCGAGATCTCCAAGATCGTGGGCCTTCATGAGTCGCGCATTTCGCAACTCAAGTCGCAAGCCATCCTCCGGCTACGCTTCTACATGAAAACACGCTGGCCATCTCCGAGAGGATGCTGATTCGTGAATACACGCGCCGATATCCAGAGCTGGTTGTTTCAAGAATTCGCCTCGCGCCTCGGTGTGATCTTCGAATCCGTAGCGGGAACGACTTTTTCCGTCGATTGGGATCCCGCGCCCGCACCCCTCGCACAGGACTCGCTTTGCTGGCGCCAGGACTTCTCCGGGTTTCCAGGCGCAATTTGGGCTATTACCGGCGCGGACGGCCTCGCGTCAACATGTTTCGCAGCCGCCCGACAAGCTTTTCCCGGGTTGGCGCAAGCGATATCCGGCCGGGTCGGCACCGAAGTCCGCTGTGCAGACATGGAGGAGAGCACGCCGCCGGACGGGGAACTGGCGTGGGCCGTGTTTCGCCTCACAGTGGGCGGGCAGGCTGTTAGCCTTCTGGTGGGCCTGGAGCCCGCTCTCCTGGATGCCTGTGCCATCGAAGCGGCGGCACCCGCCACGGCGCTCGTGCCACCGTCATTCGAAAGTTCGAAAACGTTCGGGCTGCTGCTCGAGGTCGAGTTGCCCGTCAGTGTCTCGTTCGGCAGGGCACAGTTGCTTTTGAAGGATGTGTTGAAGCTCACCACCGGATCGATCGTCGAGCTGAATCGTTCCATTGCCGAACCCGTGGAAGTGATCGTCAACAATTGTGTCATCGCCCGCGGCGAAGTCGTCGTGATCGAAGGCAATTTCGGCGTTCGGATCCAGGAAGTGGTCAGCCGTCAGGAAAGATTGCGGACACTGAATTAAGTAGGAGATCAGGCCCCGGAATGATTCAGATATTGATCCAATATGTTCTGCTTGCGCTGGGATTGATGGCAAGTCTCCTCCTGTTTCTCAGCGTCAAACGAGAAATCAGAAACAGTCAAAGGCGCATGGAACAGATGGCGGCGGAATTGGGGGAGAAAGCTGCACAGGAGACGCCGGTCTTCGCGCCCTCCCCGGCGCGCTCCGGTATGAACTTGAACAAGCGCGTCCTGGCGATACGCCTTCTGCGGCGCGGCGAAGACGTTGCGCACATCGCTGCCGCGCTGGGCGTGCCTCGCAGCGAAGTAGAGCTGCTGGTCCGGGTTCAGCAGTTCGTCGCGGCGAGTGCCGCTACAGCTCCTGCTGAATCGCGGTAATCGGCTTTGCCTGGGGGTTGGGCGCGAGTTTGCGCTCCCAGAACCAGTCCGCGCGGTCTTGATCGTCGAGCGCGACGGACAGCGTCATCTCTTTTCGGTCGCGCATCAGCACTACTGGAACGGATTTGCCGCGCAGGGTGCGGACCCGGCTCGAAATATCGGCGGGCGTCGCGACTTTGCTCTCATCGACGCGCGTAATCACGTCACCGGCCTTGATCCCCGCCTTTTCTCCGGCCGAGCCCTTCGTCACTGAGCGCACAAGCACGCCTTCCTTCACTCCGAAGTACTCCGCCAACTGTCCTTCAAGGGATTCTGCCTCAACGCCCAGGGCAGCGCTGCGCCATGACATGTAGCTGCGCGGGACATCCGGGATGCGTACGTCGAAACGCTCCATCGGCGGCATCGGTGCCAAGCTGAACCCGTCGCCCGGGAACGGCTTGGGCATGCGGCGCGCTCCGACTTTCACCGTCACGGACTGCGAGGCGCCATTACGCCAGATCTCCAGCTTCACCTCTCGCCCCGCAGGCGTCTCGTGGACCATCCGCGAGAACTGCTCGATCCCCTCCACACGCTGGCCGTTGTACTGCAGGACGACGTCGCCGGTTTTGAGACCTGCTTTCTCGGCCGGGCTATCGGGATCGACGCGCGTAATCTCCACGCCGGCCTCCTCGCGGAGCTTGAGTGTCTTGGCGCGCTCGCTGTCAATCTCCTGGATCCCGACCCCGATGAAGCTGCTCGACATGGGGGTGGTGGCCACCTTGACCTGGCCCGCCAGCATACCCGAGACCGCTAACGTTGAAACAAGCAACGCTGTTTCTATAGTGCGCATAACTTCCTCACTTCAACTTCTTCAAATAAATAATACCGGCCGCTGTATTGATCCGCAGGACGGGACCGCCGCCATTGATCGATCCTTCGGCCACCAGCGGCGCGCGGCTGAACCCAAAGCTTTTTGCGCGAACTTCCGAAAAATCGGAAAGGATGCCGTGCGGGTTTCCGCCGGAATCATTTCTCGCCATGACCGAGAGCGCCAGATTAGACGGAATCAAAACGGTTATGTCGCCCGCGCCCGCAACCAGCGACGAATCCTCGAGATGCGTGCCGGCCAGCAGTTCCGCCAGGATGCTGCCCATCGCCGTCGAAATGCGCATCGGACCGGAAGACGTTTTCACGCGAATCGTGCCGGCGGCTGATTCGCACTTCAC
>QHXU01000138.1 GCA_003223065.1 Acidobacteriota bacterium
GTTTCGGCCGCGGCTGTTCATCGCCACCAACATCCCGTTGGGGAAGTGGGGCTCGAGGGCGGCGGAAGTTACCTCCAGGCCGTCAGTCGAATCGGCGCCACTGTCCACCGTTTTGAGCAGTTCAGAGTGGTCGTGCGGGTGACCGGGCTTGCCTTGCCGGCTGTAGACGTGATATTTGCTGTTGCCCTGAATTTGGTCCGTGCAGATGATGTAGCCGGTCCCATCCGCGCGCATGTAGAGGGCGATCCCCTCGCGGTCTCCAATAAAGCCTTGACGCCCGAAGTGGGCCAGTTCCCGCCCAGCCTCGGGATGATCAGGATCGGCGTACCATTTACGGATGCCGCTCTTTTCATCCGCATAGTAGACGTAACCCAGCGCATCGTCCACGGCAATGGCTTCGATCTCGCCTTCCCCGCTGAAGCGGCCAAACTCCCGGACCTTGACCGCCTTCACCTTGCCCGCGCCGTCATCCAGCAATTCGTATTGCCAGAGGTAGCCTTCCGGCGGTCCGGCCTTTCTTCCAACGATGGCGAAAACCCGCGAGTCGCGGGGGCGGCGGTATAGCGCGATGCCCATTGGCTCCGCCGCGTCACCCTGCTGGCCTTCGAAAACAGGCACCCCCCCGCCTGAGGATATGTCAATGAGGCCGCTTTCAGTGATCCGATAGACGCGAAGTTGCCGCTTGATGCGTTCGGTAACGACCGCAATGTCGATGGGGCCGGCCCGCGTGCTCAGCCCATACTCTACATCCACATTGTTCGGCCGCTCGAGCCCAGCCACGGTCTGGCGGATTTTCCCGTCCAAGCCGAAGACCACCAGCGCTCCGCCCGGGGCGGGGACCTTGTTCGTGCCCAGGATCAGACTGCGCGCCGGGTCCGTGGGATGAATCCAGATAGCCGGGTCATCCGCGTCTCCCGAGACCCGCTCAGTAGTGACGGCGGGCCGCAGATCGGGCGGAGGTGTGGCTCGAGAACAGGCCATCCAAGTTGACACGAATACAAACAACACGCCACAGCCTCGACTTCGCGAAATTTGCCCAATCATCTCCACTCCTCCAGTGTGCGCAAGCCTTTATCCAGCATCGCCTCCATTTCTGAGCGCCATGTGGGAATCGGCTGGGAAAGATCGTACTTAGCAAATTGGACGAAGACGCCGGCTTTAAAGAAAGGAACGCGAGACTCGACCTGAGGCGGCCCCGCCGCCAAATAAGTTTTCAGAAACACGTCGGCTGAGGTATCCGGCCCCTGAATCGAACCTGCGCGACGGAAGGCGAGGCGCTCGAGAAAAACGATGAATTTCGCCACATCGCGGCAGGGGTCCGCGACATCGTAGCTGTCCCAATCGAACGTCACCGTCTGGCTGTCCGCGAGGATGATGGCAGAGGGCTTGTAACTGCCGTGGCCAGCGCACATTTCAATCGGCCCTGTCGCCGGCGCCGCAAGTTCCAGGCGGTGGAGGAGCCGTGTCGCCTTCTCCGCCATCGGCTCACCCACATCAGCTATCCGGCGCAACCATTTTTCCAGAGAAATGAAGTATCCATTAAGATCCGAGACTGGCCCGCAGAGGGGAGCTCTAGTGTGGAATCTTGCCAACCAGAGCGCGCAGCGCTGGGCCGCATCGGTCCGATCGCGGTCATTCCCGCTTACAAAAACATCCTTGGCCCGTACGCCTTGCAACTTTTCCGTGAGCAGAAGGTTCAGCGCGGGCAGGTAGGCGATTGGCTGCGCAATCGAGAACGTTGCCTCGGGCCCGAATCCGGCTCGACCGATGGCCACCATCGCTTGATACACGTCCGAGCGGTCCTGGGCGTAGACCTTTCCAATTAATGTGCGTACCCCGCCCGCCGTGTGCAAATGGATTCCAAGTACCCACCGGTTCCTATGACCCGTCTTGAGTCCCTGAACCCGAACGTCACCGATTTCTCCCCAATTCCAGGGAGGCGATGATAAAAACCTCAGGTGTTTGACCAACTCCACCGGATCGAGAACCGCAGGAAGAGTGGGAATCGCGGCACCCGCAAGTGCTTGGACAGCGTCAAGCATTGTGGTGTTCCTCCAGGATCCTAAGGCCCTCATCGAGCAATGCTTCAATCTCGTTTCGCCAGCCCGGTACCGACTGAGAAATGTCGTACTTGGCGAACTGAACACAGATAGCGGCCAGATGGAACGGAAGGCGCCGCTCGACCCCCGGACGTCCCAGAGCGGTGTAAGTCTTTATAAATGATTTGGCGCAAGCGTCCAGCGCGCGCACGGAACCAAAGTGACGGAGCGCCAGCCGCTCAGTGGCGACGACAAACCTCGCCACGTCGCGGCAGGGATCTGCCACGTCGAACCGGTCCCAGTCGCAAGTAGCGGTGCGGCCGTTGGCGATGATGACGTGGGCCGGTTTGAAGTCGCCGTGGCCGGCGCACATATCGGCCGGCCCCAAGCCACCGGCTGCGCGTTCCAGTTCCTTGAAGAGCTGTGTCGCCTTGCCAGCCAGGGGTTCGAACATTTCCGCGATCCGGCTCGACCATCGTTCCAGCGAAATCATGTAGCTCGCCAGATTGAAGACCGGGCCGGCCTTCGGAGCCACCGCATGGAATCGGGCCAGCCAACGCGCAGAACACTCGGCCGCGAAGGTGCAATCCCGCTCCTGGCCGGTCAAGAAAAGTTCCTCGGCCCGGGGACCTTCCACTTTTTCCTGGAGCAGAAGGTGCAATGCCGGCAGGAAATCCAACGCCTGCGGTATCGAGAACTCCGCTTCCGGACCAAATCCCGCCCTGCTGATCCGTTTCATGGCTTGATAAATGTCCAAGCCGTCTGACGCGAAGGCCTTGGCGATGAGCGCGTGCGCTCCGCTCGTGGTCCGCAAAGTGATTTCCATGGTGCAGCGGCTGCCGCTGTGAGACCGCAGCACCTCAACCCCGGCGTCCCTCAGTTCGCCCCAGCGCCAGGGCTCAAATGAAAAGAACCCCAGGTGTCGACACAGCTCAACCGGATCGAGAACCGCCGAAAGGGCAGGAATCCCGAAATCCGTCGTCACTTGGACCGAGTTAGACAAAGCTGGCATCACCTCCACCTTGGAAAAGAGTCAGCAGTTGTCTGGCGCTTCGGTCGATCGTGAAGCGCTTTTCCACGTTGACGCGGGCCGCACGGGCCAGCCGGTTCCGCAGCTGCGAGTCGGCGAGTAGCTTGTCCAGCGCATCGGCCAGCATCACGGGATCGCCGGGTTGAATCAGAATGCCATTACGCTCTGAGGTGATGACCTCTGGAACGCCTGAAACGGGTGTTGAAATCACAGGCGTCCCGCTGGCCATCGCCTCCAGCAGCGCGGTCGGAATGCCGTCCCGGTCGCCGTCGGCGGCAATCACACACGGCAACACGAAAATCGAGGCACGCTGGTAAGCACGGCGCACTATCTCCTGGGGTTGTGCGCCGAGGAGTCTTACACGGTTGTTGAGACGAAGTCGCTCGATCTGCGCCTCCAGGACCGGCCGTAAGGGCCCGGCACCGATGATTTCCAGCTGAAAGCTTCGGCCGCGTTCCTCGAGCAGAGAACAGGCCTCAATCAAGTCGCGGAATCCTTTCTTCTCAATCAGCCTTGCGACTGAGAGAATAACCGGCGGTCCCAAATCCATTTCCCGCGGCGAGCGGAACGGGAATTGGGAGAGATCCAACCCGTTATAAACGCACCGGACCCTGGCGTTCGAGGCTGGGCTGATGTGTCGCAGCAGGTAGTCCCGGTTGTAATGACTTACTGTAATGACTGCTCGAGCATGCTCCATCTCCGCGCGAAGAAGTTCTGGCTGCGTATCGACGTAAATGTCGCGCGCGTGTGCTGTGAAGGAATAGGGTATGCCAGTCAACCAGGAGGTGAACATAGCGACGAGCGCGGGGCCGGTGGCAAAGTGGGCGTGCAGGTGTCCGACTGGAGCACGGCGCAGTAGATTGGCCAAGTACACGGCTTGAAAAAAATGACGCGCGGTGCCCCGTCGATAGCACACTGCCCGGAAAACGTTTTTTAAGTACCGTACGGGCCGGATCAAGGCGAGCCGAAGGTTGGCGAGCACGATCTGCATCCAATGAGATCCGGCAGACAGATAGATCACCTCAGCGCGTACCTGAGCTATGTCCGCATGGACCGGCTCGCCGTCCGGGTCCTTGGTCGAATAGATGCATATCGGCAGCCCCATTCGCTCCAGGGCGAGGATCTCGTTCAAGACGAACGTCTGTGAGAGCCGCGGCCAAGTGCTGACCACATATCCGACAATCGAATTCCGATCAGGCTGTGTCTGCATAAACGACCTGTCCGAGCAGTTCCAATATCCGGTCAGCGGCCCGATTTGCACCGCACATGTCCATGGCTTCGTCGCGGGCGGGATAGTCGTTTCGCTCGAGATCCGCAACGAGCCGTTCCGCGAGGATTTCGGGGGAAAGGTCGTCAGGATCGAGCACATCGATCAGGGCCTTGCGAGCGAATAAACCGGCCCGCATCCGCTGCTCGGCGCTTGGGCCGGCCCGCGGAATCACCAAGGACTTCTTCCCCAAGCTGAGAAGCTCCGACACCGTGTTATATCCAGCCATGCAGACGACCAGGTCCGCGGCGGCAATGGCGCTCAAGCCGTCGCTAACCGAAGGCACGATCTCTACAGGAAGCCCTTCCGCCATGGCCTCCAGCTCGCGGAAGACGGCTCTTGGCGCGTTAATACCCACGGCCATGAGAGTGCTAAAGCCGGCCCGCGTACCGAGTAGACGGATGGCCTGGAGATACGTACGCATGAGCGAATCCCCGTCGGCGCCTCCCCCGGCCGATACGTATACGAACCGGCCGGCGGGAATACCAGCACACTGGCGAAACTTGTCGGCGGGCTGGACACGGGCTCGATTTACGACGTAGCCGCAGTAGTGGATGCCGTATGAGAGTGTAGGGAGGCAATAGGCTTCACAAGTGTTAAAGACCCACGGATCGCCATAAATTAGAGCACGATGATAGTACCGCCCCAGGGCTTCATAAGCCCCGTCACTTTGCCAGGTGCGCGCGATAACATCCTTGGCGCCCAGAATATCGCGCAGCCCCAGAACCATGAAGCAATCGGGACGGGCTTGCTTAAGCGCCTCGAGCGCGGGTAGCAGTTCGCCGACGGCACCGGCGGGCATGTGATCGACCAGGAACAAGTCTGGTTGATAGTGCAGGAGCGTCTTCTGCAAAAGCGCGGAACGCCACTCCAGCAGCTCGGCCGTTTCAATTTGAAGACGCGTAGACTGCCATTGGCCGGCATCGACTTTACGGATCGACGGAAGCTTGACATGATCCATTCCATCTGGGAGCTGAAAGAATGGTCCCGCCGGCGAGTCCGTAAAAAGAAGGATGTCCGCTTCGGGACATGCCTCCAGGAGCTGGCGGCCAATGATCGTGTTCCGCCGCAAGTGGCCAAGGCCCAAACTGTCCTGGCAATATATTGCTATCCGCCAAGTACTGCCCATGCCGTCTCACCCCCAAGAGCGCTTTTCACCCGGCCCTAGCGGGTGCAATCGCCGAGCCAATCACTCCCCAAGAATCGGGTAGGGTTATCTTGACAAGTTAATGAATGTTACATCAGGGTTTCCGCCGACTGATACAGGTAATATTGTCGGTACCAATACTGTTTCTTCTATTTGGTACCCGGGAACTCTCGCTTCGCAGTGTTTTCGTAAGAATTCCCGACGACTACGGATTGCAGGAATAATTTTCGATGGTAAAACAGGCAGAAGTCATTTCAGCCGTGATTAAGAGCTTAATCTTTACGCTGAGTATTATTCCCAGACTGTTTTCGCGCAATGGTGAGAGGTCTGGGTGTACCAGGCCGTCCTTTTGCGAACGGCTCTGCGGTTTCGCTAGACTGGCCGGCAGAAGAGGTCTACCAATGATTCGAAAGCTAAAAAGTGGGGAGTATCGGCTCTACTCCAGAAAGAAAGACCCCAGGACCGGAAAACGCAGAAACCTCGGCACGTTCAAGACTCGCGAGGCCGCCGAACGACACGAGAGGGCGGTGCAGTTCTTCAAACGCCACTGACCGGTCCCTTTTTCAAAAGTTATCGGTTCGTATTCTAATCTAAGATCATCTGTCACGATCTCTATACGGCGAGGTGACCTATGGCCTGCAACCCGGAAGTACTAAAAAATGTTCCGCTCTTTGCTCTGCTGGACGATGACGAGACGGCTGTTCTGGCCGGACAGGTGGAACTCAAGAAATTCGCCGCGCGTCAGCGCATCTACAAAATGGGCGACTCGGCAGGACAAGCGTACGTCATGGTCTCCGGACGGGTCCGGGTCACGACCGTAGATGAAGATCAGCAAGAAGTGGTCGTTGATGAACCGGCGGCCAGCGAGTTCTTCGGCTTCGCGTCCATGCTCGATCAGACACCGCATCAAACCGCCGCGATCGCTCTCGAAGAGACGGTCTGCCTCGAAATTGATCGCAATGACATCGCTGTTTTGCTGCAGCGCAAGCCGCTGGCGGGAATGGATATGCTGGCTGTTCTGGGCCGTCAGTTCCATGCCAGCCAGCAACTCGTCCGCATTCGCTCCAACCGCAATCCCAACCAAGTGATCGAAGAGGAAGCGACTCTCGGTGAGCGCATCGCCGATTCCGTGGCGCGGTTCGGGGGATCCTGGGTCTTCATCATAGCGTTCCTGGCTGTCTTAGTTATTTACACGAGCATCAACGTAGCCCTGGGCCGATCGGCCTGGGATCCTTATCCCTTTATCTTGTTGAACCTGTTTCTGTCCATGCTCGCCGCCATCCAGGCGCCGGTCATCATGATGAGCCAGAACCGCCAGGATACAAAGGATCGCCTGCGCGGTGAACTTGACTACGATGTCAACCGGCGTTCAGAGTCCGAGATTCAGGGCTTGGCGCGCAAGCTGAATCTAGTGGTCGACAAGATTGGAGACGTGGAAGAGCTGGTGCGCGAAAAAGCAAGAGGCGACGACGACGCTTCGAAGCGCACCCGGTGATGCGGGACGCTTTTTGGGGAAGCTTGGCGGGATTCAATCCTTGGAACAGACTTCAGCCGTCGGCAACACTTCGATCTGGTCCCGGGTTCCAATGACCCGGTTGTGGTGCCGTACCTTGCCATCCTCGAACAGGTAGGCGACTTTCGGCGAGCGAGCGTCGTAATCCTTAAGGGTGCCGATGGGGCCGCCCCTTGCGAGATCGGCTCCAAAGAAGTATAGGTCCCGGCGATCGGGAAAAAATGCGCACTTAACTCGTTGCATCTAAAAACCTCCGATGCAGTTGGCTAAACAAACCAAGCCCCGGCCGTCCCCACTTGTTTGTTACCGGCTCGAGATGCTCGGACGAGCCATCGGGAACCTGTCACTGGAGGTGCAGAGTGTTTGGAAGAGCGAGCTGAAAGTCGGAAAGAACAACCGAAAAACTCGCGGCAAGCAACTGTAGAGTATTCCAGTAACGATTTTACTGGCGGCGTCGCGTGCTTTGCTATCCGGAAGAAGCCTTAGGCCTAGGGGTCATAAGCCCTACGCCGCTGTCAGGAGCGCACTTCACGCCGAGGTCCTGCCGATGCGGGAGGAGTACGTGTACTAGTTCGGCCGGGCGCGGCTTTCCGAAGCCGTCAGCTCATAGAGGTCTCGCGGCCTGCGCAAACCCAATTGCTCGTTCGCCTGAAGGACCTCATATCTGGCCGTCCCATCTTTCCGCAGCCACACCACAATGAAGTCGAATTCTGGATGATAGTGGTCGATATGTGGACACAGGGCGGTAGCCAGATCCTGACCCAGAATCTTTGCTATAGACCCGTTTACGTTCCCAACGTAATCAAACGCGACGGTGATGCTGTCCGCAGTTTCAATCGTTCTAGGACCGATAAAGGCACCCCGGCCCTGTTTCAAAAATTGCTCGTAGGCGAGCGCGGCCAAGCCCTCCCAATCCCACAAAATGTATGCTCGCTCCGCTTTGGCGAGGGCTCCCCCTCCTGAAGGCTCCTTCTCAAGGACGTAAGACACATAGCGGCCTGCTAAATTCACAATTTCCGACTGGCTCTCAAGCCGCTGCTTAGCGTAGACGTGATCAGACATATCAGTTCACCTCCGGACCATTCGCGTCAATGCGCCTGGAGACATCCGCGCAGCCCCTGGTGCACGCGGTGATGCTCCATCGCTACCGGCTACTAGAGCATCTCTTGTTCCATACGGACAACGCCCACAAATTCAAGCCCGTCCGCGCCGGGCAAATGTACGCTTTTATCGGAACAATCCTCACAAATGCTAGTTGCGCCTGGGACAGTCCGGGATTTACGCCGGGAAAATTTTGCAGAGCCTTTCTTGACGGTGAGCGGTAATAGTACCGAGCCCCGGGACGCGACCCCATTTTTTTCTTTCTCTCGGCCTTCCGGCGGGGTAACGTCTGTGATACCGTGATCGCCGGAGGTTGATCCTAATGCCTGCACCCGCCCACACAAAAGAACCGCCGACCAAGGCGCTGCCTCTCGAAGAACGAATCCGCCAGCGAGCCCATGAACTCTACGTCGAGCGAGGCAATGAGTCCGGATCGGAACTCGATGATTGGCTGCAAGCCGAAGAGGAGATCCTTAGGGCCAAGGAGGAAGCGCGCGGCGGGAGCTGACTCCAGCCGCGGTTGGCTCGAATGCCGATCGGCGCCGATTCAGATGAAAGCGCTCGCTCTCATACCTGCGATTGCCGGGTTGACGTCCGCCGAGACTTTTTCCTTCGGCATGAAAATCGGCATCCCCATGAACAGCCTGCTGACAAGCGCGGCACCCGGCTTCACCGTGACGACGCACCGATAC
>QHXU01000126.1 GCA_003223065.1 Acidobacteriota bacterium
CGCGCCTGTCTGCCACCGAACCGAGCGCGTCAGGACAAAAAGGCTAAAGCCGTACACCAGCGCATCCCCCAGCATGTCGAGCGAGTCTGCCAGCAGCGCTGTGGAATGCGCGACCACTCCCGCCGCACCTTCGATGAGGAACATCGCCGCATTGATCCAGAGGACGGTGTACAGAACACGGCTTTGGCGTCCCTGCAAACGGGCGAGTTCCTCGGTTTTCTTCTCACAGCAATGGTCCATTGCAACGCCCGTAGCTAGAAGCCCCTCTGACCTTCAGGCTAGACCCTGTAGTGACTATAGTGTCAAGAGCGCCATTCTTCAATGCTGATAAAGGGCAGTGCGGTCAACGCGGAGAGAGGGCTTCAATGATGCGGCAGTCGGCAATGAGACCGTCGCCGCGGCAGCAGGCGCTGAGGCGATGCAACTCTCTTGATAGCCGTCTCAAGTCGGAAATCTTCTGCTCTACAGGATTACCCCGACGCTTCCGTTCTCGCACAGATCTTCGACTGCCTCACGCCCGCCCCCCAGCCAAAGGACACCGTGAAATCGCGCAGCCACCTCGCCGGCGAGGCGTTCGATATCGCGATGGAAAAGCTCTGGATCCACGGTGGCGCCATCGTGGATTATGCCGAGAACTTGAGCCGAGGGACAGAGGAGTGGCGCGCGTCCTACGGGGCGCAGCGTGAGCACAAAATGGCGCAGTTCGAGAAGATGCTCTCTTACTGCGAGGTCGCCTCTTGCCGCATGCTGGCGCTAGTGAGGTATTTCGGCGACACCGCGGATTCGCACCAGCGCTGCGGAGTTTGCGACTTCTGCAATCCCCGCGCGACCATCGCGCGGCGCTTCCGGCCCGCGGACGCACAGGAACAAGAAAACATCGCGCGCATCCTGGAGTTCCTGAGGAAAAGCGATGGAGTGGCGACCGGTCGCCTTCACTCGCAGGTCTTCGCAGGAGGCGGTCTCGACCGGCGGAGCTGTGAGGAACTGCTCGGCGCGATGGCCTGCAGCGGGCTTGTTGAAGTGGCCAACGCGTCCTTTGAAAAGGACGGCAAGCATATCGATTTCCGGAAAGTCCGCACCACCGCGTGCGGACGGGAGCCCGGTGCTTCTGCAGCTGTAAGGATTCCCGAGGAGATCAAGAGCGAACCACGTGCTCGCAAACGAAAGAAAGGCGCTAAGCCGGCTAAAGCGAAGCGCCAGCGGGGGCCATCTTCGCCCCGCCCCGAAGTTGTCCTGCAACCGCCGCGCGACGCCGCCCTGATGGAAGCGGCGTTGAAATCATGGCGCCTCGCCGAGGCCAAAAACAAGGGCATCCCGGCGTTCCGCATCCTCACGGATAAAGCCCTTCAGGCCATCGCAGCGAAACAACCCCGGACAAACAGCCAACTGCTCAACCTCCCCGGCGTCGGCCTTAAGATCGTCGAGAAGTACGGAACGCAGATCTTCGGCATCCTATCGAGCGTCAGCCAGTCAAGAGGGGGCTAGCTTCGCGTTTAGCCATCCGGATTGGGCAGGAACCTTTACACCGCCTGCCCGGCTAGACGGAGTTCATCTTCAATCTCGTAGACTCTGTCTTCCAGAGGGCGCGTCGGTGTTCCCGAGGCTTTCGCCTCATCGAGTTTCCGCTTCGCGGCCGTCAGGCGCTTCTGGAGCCCGACCACTTTCCGGTTTGGCTTTTGCGGCACTGGCTCTGCACGAGGCTCCGCGCGCCCAATCTTGGCGGCCGATTTCGGCTTCGTAGCTTTCTTGGTTTTCATCCGGGCGTGGGCTTTGTATCGAAACGCCGTGACTGGCGACGGCGGCTTCAGAACTGCTCCGAAGTCGGTGCGGTACTCTTCAGCAATTCGCGCCGCTTCCGATAGCAGTGCGCGGAATCGGGATTCCATCGCTTGTTTCGCCTTCAGCCGCAGGTCGTCGCCCTGCTGCTTCCATTTCTGGTATTCCGAGATGACGTCACTCATGGGTTCGCCTATCGTACCCCAACTTGCCTCGGCGCGACAATTCATGACCATTCCAAAAAAACGCTCGCAGAACGTCTGCACGTAGCTCGCATGCTTCGGTTCCCGGTCTAGGCGGCACATGTGGTGCGCGGCGTCGTACTGCCGGCGCAACTCGGCGTCGCTCATCCGTCGCAGGCGGTCGCGATTCTGCGCGAGTTGTTCCCTCGTTAACGGGCCGTCCGGTGTACTCGGCCATTGGCATGAAGTACAGGTTCAAATCCTACAGGGCCCACCAAATAAATCTTGAGTTTTCGGTCTACTGGATTTGGCCCGACCGCGTTGCTACAGGGACTTTCACAGACTACTTCCGGCAGCTTAATTTAGTAGACCGTCCGCTTCTGCACCGTGCCCTTGCTGGCGAAACTGAATCGCGGCTCCGGACTCTGCGTGCCCAGGATTCGCCCGGCCAGATATTCGCCTACCGCTGGGCCGTGCTTGAACCCGTGCCCGGACCCTCCTCCGGCCAGCCATGCGTTGTCGATCGATGGGTGCCTGTCCAGCAGAAAGTCTCCGTTGGAACTGTTTTCATACTGGCATACGCGGCTTTCGACCAGAGGCGCGCCTTTCATCGCCGGGAACCGGGCGGCCAGACGTATCCGCATGGTGGCCAGACTCTCTTTCGAGATCAGCCGATCCGCGGAATCCGGGTCGATCGGCGGCCCGTGATCGTCGTTGGCGATTTTGAATCCGCGATTCTCTAGATCCGGAATGCCGTAGAGACTGTCGAAACCAATCCAGCAGGGCATTGCCGGAATGGTGAACCTCCGCTCGCCGGCGGGCACCCCGAAAAAGAAGACCTCCTGGCGCGTCGGAAAAATGCGTGGACCCAACTCGGCGGGAAACACCTTGGGCAGCCAGGGGCCGCAGGCGAACACAAATGCGCCCGCGCTTATCGTTCGACCTCCGGCTGTTTTGACGGAGTCCATGCGGCCTCTGGCCGAAGGCCTCACAACCGGCTCGACTACCAGATCCAGACCGGATTTCTCCATTTCCTGAACCAGCATCTGTACGGACCGCCGCGCCATCAGCGCTCCGCTCTCCGGTTCGTAGATGGCCTGATCCACGTCCCCGAGGAAAAACTGCGGAAAACGCTTCATCAACTCGGCCTGACTCAGCTTCTCGTACGCAACTCCCAATCTGCCGAGCACGTCCGCTGTCACGGTGATCTGTGTGTCGGTTTTTCGGTACAAATGTAGCACGCCGACCGGTTGGAACAGCGCACTGTGGACACGGTGGCCGAGATCCTTCCACTGCCCAAGCGCCTTCTGGGCGAACCGGCTGTAGATTTCGTCGCCGCCGTAGGCGCAGCGGATCACTCGCGACTCCCCACCCGAACTGGCGCGGGAACTCGCCGCACCAAAACTGTCGATTAAGATCACGCGTTTTCCGGCGCGTCGCAGGTGATACGCGGTCCAGGATCCGAACACGCCCGCTCCAATGACGGCGATGTCATAGGTTGCCGCCGCCTGGGCGGTGGCCCGCGTTGCTTCCGTCGAAGCGGCCAGGAGGCTCTTAATAACCGTGCGCCGGGTTGGCTTCATTGCCCGTACCTTTCTTAATCCACTCCCAGACCCCTGTTAGTGTACTCATACACGCAGCATATTAGCGCCTCCGCAGTAGTTGAACCCCCTCCTATTTTCGAGCTTCCGTTTCGAGGGAACCTCACAGGCGCGCTTCAACCAGAGGTCGGCCGCCAACATCTCATCCTCTCCAAGGGGCGAGTTCGAGGGCACGCTCATAGGCGGCACGGGTATGAACCGGCTCGCCGTGCGAGACGATCACGTGTTCGAACGGAAGCTCCAGCAGGGCGCGTAACGCCGGCAACGCTCGTTCCCGATGCCAGGGCGAGGCCCAGACGCGTAACTCGCCTCCCGGCGCCGTCAGCGCGTCAGCGAAAACGAGGGCACGTTGCTCGGGCAGCCAGAGTGGCGTCTCATTACGGCCCCGCCCGTCGTACAGGGCGACGAGCCCTCCGGGAAGCTGGCTGCCGGGCTCGATCCACTCCAGTTCAGTTTCGGGAATGTCGTGGCGGAAAAAGAGCCTCGGGCCGAATGCACGGCCATGGTAGCGGCGCACGAACACATCCACGTCCCGAACGTGATCGGGCTTGAGAACAACCACTGCGCTTGGCGGGCGCTCATCGAGCCGCTGCCACACCTCGGTTGCGCCGGCGGGCGGAGCAACGGGATCGAGAACCAATGTCTCGCCTCGCGATTCAACGCACGTCGAGGCGACAACGGGCTCCCAGCCCTGGCCAGGCTTCCAGCGAGGATGCTCGAGACGCCATATCCACAAGCCCGCCGCCACATCCCGTAGTTCCACCTGCGATTGTGGGGCGTGCTCTTTCACTGGGTTACTTGATCCCGTCTTCCGCAACTGCGTCGCGTCAGACGCCAAAAATCTGGAGCGACACCGAGCGGGTCCGCGGGCCATCCAACTCGGCCAAGATGATGCTCTGCCAGATGCCGCGCACTATCCGGCCGCCGCGCACCGAAAGCACAGCGCTGGGTCCCAGCAAGAGGGCGCGGAGATGGGATGCCGCATTGCCGCGATCGCAGTCCGAATAGCGTGGATCGTTGTGCCGCCATGGGGCATCGGCGGAGACGGCTTGTTCAAGCAGAGCGCGGACGTCGTCGAGCAGCGCGTTCTGCCATTCGTTCACAAAGACGGCAGCGGTGGAATGGAGGGATTGAACGACCGCGATGCCGTCATGTATGCCGCTCTCGCTGATCAGTTTCTCGACAGGCTCGGTCAGATTGACAAACTCGGTTCTTTGCCGAGTTGTGTACTCGAGCACTCGTCCGAATATGTTCACGCCCGGGGCTGGCACTGGGCCTGCAGCCTGGAAGTTGCGATTTAAAGAGGAGATCATCCAACCAAATGATAGCCCCTGCTCTTCGTGATGTCAAGTACTTTGCGTTATGAAGTTCAGGGTCTCGGACCCGAGCCCGGTCATCGGTCGGCCGATGAGGCCGCCTGGCGCTTCACCACGGTCAGAGTGATCTGCGATAGATACTGCTTCGAGTGGTGCACGGCGTTGTGCGCCACCACGCCTCGCACTTCGTCGTAGTTGTTGCCGCCGGTGTTCATGTTCCGGTCGAACCGCGGAAAATTACTGCTCGACACCTCGATGCGAATTCGATGGCCGGGCGCGAAGTAGTTGCTCGTCGTCATCGGCTGGAGCGTCACCTTGTACACCTTACCCGGCTCCAACCACACGGGCGGCTTGTCGTATCCCTCCCGATAGCGGAGCCGTTGAATCGTCTCGTCCAGGTTGTAGGCGGTGCCATCGGGATATACATCGAGCACCTTGACTGTGAAGTCGGTGTCTTTCGCGTCAGACGATACGTAGAGGGTAGGTTCGATGGGCCCGCTCACTTCAATCCCCTCTTTCAGGGGTTCGGAAGTGTAGACGAGGATATCGTTGCGCGCCTCCATTTTGCGCTGGTCGAAGGCGCCGCCCGCCACTGCGTTGCCGGTACAGCACACGTTGCCGCCATAGGAGAGGACAGGATTCATGGGATCGTAGATGAAGCCGTCCGGGTTGTCCGCGCTGGGCGCGGTGCTGGCCAGCACGCCGTCCCCGTTGAGAGTGTTCGCCTTTCCGCCGCTCGAAAGGAATAAGGTCATCGGCTGCGCACCCTTCGGCGGCCATGTATCGGATGTCTGCCACTTGTTCATCCCCATCGTGTAGTAGCGGACCTTGGGCGTCTTTTCGAGGAGGTGGTTGTCCTCTCCCTTCAGGAAATAATCGAACCAGCCGTAGGTGAGCGCGTCATAGTCGAGACGGGCATCGCCGACGCTGCGCTCGCCGACCACGGTGTCCTCGGTGGCGCGCTTGTAGGCGCAGTGGAGCGTCGGCGCAATCACCGCATATTGCTGGTTGGCGATCTCCGGCTTGGCAGTCTTTCGCACGTAATTGTAAGCGGCCAGGTTCGGCCCCACCGACACGTCGTACCACGACATGAACCAGAAACCGGGCACGTTGATTGTCTTGTCATCGTGCCAGAGCCCGCCGCGATACCAGGCGGGGTCGTTCGGAGTCCGCTTGATCATCGCTCCGCCGGTTGCGACCTCCATGCGGTCGGCAAAGATTCCGTGCGGCCCGTCCACGGCCTTGATGATGTCCATTTCAGGAAGGTGCCAGAGCGCCTTTGACCAATCAACCGGCGGCAACTGCTGCGCCAGGTCGAACGACTTCGACGCACGGATCAAGTCCTCCTGGGACGTGTTTGGAGGGAACATCGGCCGCGCCTGGTTCTGTTCCCCGTACAGCCACGCGATGAAAAGCATCTGGACGGCTCCGCCCCGATACCAGTTCCCCTGTTCGTAGTAGGGGAGCACGCGGCCCACGCCGGCGCCGAATCCTTGCGGGATCATTGCCGCAAACGCCGGATTCCCGAGCGCGGCAACGCCCAGTTGCCACTCGGCTGTCGAGGAGCAGCCTATTGTGCCGACTTTGCCATTGGACCAGGGCTGCGAAGCCATCCATGAGATGGCGTCAGAACCGTCCGTAAGCGGAGGGCCCAGGATGTCATAATTTCCTTCGGAAAAGAAATGTCCGCGCTCGTTCATCTCGACATAGGCGTAACCGCGCTTTACCGCTTCCAGCTCGGCGCTTAGGTCGCGCGGCGCCCCATTTCGCACATCCCAGTAATTGAAGTTGTACGGTGTGCGGACAAAGATAACCGGGTACTTCTTGGACGGGTCCTTCGGGCGGTAGACGTCGGTTGCCATTCGCTTGCCATCGCGCATCGGCACCATG
>QHXU01000127.1 GCA_003223065.1 Acidobacteriota bacterium
CGATTTATTGAAGCTCGCGTTGCTGTAGCGCCCAAACATCGACTGCTTCTCGTTCACAAACCAATCCCATCGCGTGTCCCACTGATTGCTGTCAAAGGCCTCAGACCCGGTCGCCACGAAGTTGTTGCGGAAAGAAGCGCCCGGATCGCCCGGCGCATTCGATGCCGGAACAAACTTCAGGATGTTGAGCGCCTGCTGGCTGAGCATCCCTTTCGGAATCATGTTCGAGGCGAAGGGCTTGCGGCCCAATCCCGTTTTCGGATCGCCTGATGTGGGATCATACAGGACGTTAATCGGGCCCGCCAGAATGTACTCGCCAAAGTCACCGTCCCGGGCCTTCTGCGTCGGGACAGAAGTCTTGACGGAAGATCCCGTCCGGCGCCGCGTGAGCTGCGCATCGCCGAAATAGAACAATTTGTTCTTGATTACCGCACCCCCGACCGAGCCGCCGAATTGGTTCCACTTCACCGGCGGAACCTGCGTGTTCTCCGCGCTGTTGAACGGGTTGCGAGCGAAGCTTGCGAACCCCGGCGAGTTGTTCCGGAGGTACTCGAACGCCGAGCCATGCAATGCGTTGGAGCCCGATTTCGTCGAAACAATTTGGATGCCTGCGCCGGCGTAGCCGAACTCGGCGTCGTAGTTCTGGCTGGCGATCTTGGCCTCCGTGATGGAATCGATAGCCGGGTTGATGACGATAATACCGAGGATCGGATCCTGGTTATCAGTTCCGTCCAACTGGAAGCCCGTTCCATTGAAATGCTGTCCATTCACCATGATCTGCACGCTCCCTTGCGGGTTTTCGCTCGAAGCGTGCTGCCATTGCAGTGCGTTGGTGCCCGGCGTCAGCAACTCATGGGCCATGAAGTTGCGGTCTAATGCAGGCAGGTTCACCAATTGGTCGCCTGTGAAGGTCGTCGCCACGTCCGCGCGATCGGACTGCAGGAGCGGAGCCGCTGCCGTCACCTCCACCTGCTCCGTCACTTGGCCGACCTCCAACGTGAAATCTACGCGGGAGGACTTGTCCACATTAACGATGATGTCCCGGCTTACCGCCGTGCGGAATCCGGTACCTTCCGCCTGGACGGTGTAGGTGCCGGGAATTAGCCGATCCTTCGAGTAGTTGCCGGCCTCATTTGTGACCACTTCGAACTTTGTGGCTTTGGCCTGATCGGTGATCGTGACTTTCACCTTGGGAACTGCGGACCCGGTTGGATCGACAACAGTCCCGTAGATGCTTCCGTAAACTTGTTGGGCACTAACGATTTGTGGAGCAAAGGCCGCTGTTAGGAGCGCCAGAAGTATGACCCGACACACTACACTGTCTCTTTTGGACATTTCCCCCCTCCCTCTTGGAGCCCGCCACATCCAGGCGACTCAAGCCTGCCCACCGTGAGTCATTTTGGACGCCAGCCCCAGCAACTCGCTCAAGTGTGAACTCTTCCGGGGAGCCATACAAGTTTTTCCAGGTTAGATACTGTTTCAAGGACTAACCTCCTTGCTTGTAATAAAATCGCAAAGCTGTTACGCTTTGTTCGATGTCGGTTACAGGGGTATCCCCGGTACCTCGGGAAGTGCTTCTTCCTCAACTTGACAAGCTGGTTAACAGCAATGTGCTGAAGGGATCGGAGTCGCTCTGCAAGCTATTACGTTATCTTGCGGAGCGATCCATCGATCAACCGGGCACCCTGCTCAAGGAATTCCAGATCGCAACCGAAGTATTTGCGCGGCAGGCTGACTTCGATCCGAGACTCGACGCGACCGTCCGCGTGCAGACGGGGCGGCTCCGTTCAAAACTGGTCGAGTATTACGCGTCAGAAGGCGCGGGAGATTCGGTCATCTTCAGTATTCCGAAGGGGTCGTATTCGTTGGCCGTTCACATCCGGGTGGCACCGGAAACGGCACCGGTCGTCCCTCGGCCAGTTCCAGCCATCGAGCCGGCCTGGAAGGCTGAACCGCCCGTAGCAAGGGTTTCGGTTGCGGCGTTCTGGGTGGTTTCGGTAATGTGCGCCGGCCTGATATCGGCATTGATCTACGTGATCGTGATGCGGCCAGTAATCCAGGTCGCTGCGCCGGTAGCAGCCGAGGCTCCTCCGGCGGTCAAGACCTTCTGGCATGGCTTTATCGATCAGCCTGAACATCCGTTGGTTGTATTCAGCAATGCCGAATTCGTCGGCCGGCCTGAAACCGGGATGCGTTACTTCGATCCCGCCCGAGACTCGCACGATTCGATCCTGGATCACTACACCGGAGTCGGTGAAGTGCTCGCGATTCACGAACTGGATCGGGTCTTCACGTTGCTGAACCATGGCATCCGTATCAAGAGAAGCCGTTTGCTATCGTTGGACGACGCCAAACACTATGACTTGATTTTCGTGGGTTCGCCATCGGAGAACCTGCCGTTGCGCGAGATCCCCACGACCCAGGAATTCGTGTTCCGCCGGGCCGAGCGCGGCGCCCGCAAGGACGACTTGGAGATCGTCAATCTGAACCCGCTGCCCGGAGAGGATGCGGCGTACATGGGGTCGAAGACGGTGCCGATCAGCGAGGATCACGCGCTGATTGGCATGGTTCCGGGTGCATATTCGGGGCGGTGGGTAATGATCCTCGCCGGAACGACGACCATCGGAACGCAAGCGGCTGTGGAGTACGTATGCCGTGAACGGGATATACAAGAACTCCTATCGAGGGTAGGAACGTCGCGCGCCGGCGGAATCCTGCCGTTTGAAGCTGTCATCCGTGTCAAGGTAACCGGTGGCGTTCCCGTAAGCAGTCAACTGGTTGCACTCCATGCGCGCGACGGCAAGTGAAGCGCGCCGCGAAAAAGCCACATTATACTTAACGGTATGTGGGCCGTCACCCTGCTGATCGCGTTTTGGATGCAGCAGGCGCCCTCGATCGAGGAAGCGATTCGGCTATTGGACGCCGGCCAGCTCACGCAGGCCCAACAGGTTCTCTCACAACTGGATCCGAACGCGCCGGAGGTGTCGCATACCAGCGGCGTGGTGTACTATCGGCTCCGTGAATATGCCAAGGCGATTGAAGCGCTGAGCCGGGCCGTTCAAAAGGAACCGGCGACCAGCGCAAGTTACGGTCAATCGGCCTTCTTCCTGGGCGGGAGCTACTATCTCTCAGCTCACATGCCAGAAGCGGTCGTCTGGCTTGAAAAGGCGGCCGCCGCCGGAATCCGGACCAACGAAGTCTATTACATGCTCGGCAACGCGTGTATTCAACAGCGTGAGCCAGCAAAGGCTCGGGCTGCTTTCGCGAATATGTTTGGCGTCGCGCCGGACTCGGCCGCGGCACACCTGATTACAGGACAGATGATGATGAGGCGGGAGTTCGAAGAGCCGGCGGTGAAGGAGTTGCAAAGAGCGCTCGAACTCGATTCTCGATTGCCGGAGGCCCATTATCTGCTCGGCGAACTAGCCGTGTATCACGGGCAACTGGATCGCGGCATCGAAGAGTTTCAACAGGAATTATCGATCAATCCGAATTTCGCGATGGCTTATTTCAAAATGGGCGACGCGTACACGCGCCGCGAGGATTGGGAACGGGCGATCCCGTTTCTCCAGAGAGCGGTTTGGCTCAATCCTGACTACAGCGGACCCTATATCCTGCTTGGCAAAGCCTATCTGAAGAAGCATGAATTGACGAATGCGGAAGGCATGCTCCGCACGGCGATTAAAATGGACCCGCGGAATTCCTCCGCGCATTATATTCTGGGCCAGACACTCATGCAGGCGGGCCGCAACGATGAGGGAAAGAAAATGCTGCAGCGCTCGCAGGAGCTTCGAGAACGGTAAGATCATGGCAACGTCGCGTCATTGGTAAGACCGGCGGCTTGCTTGGGAAACGCTGGCGGTATAAAATCCAACGGTCGAAGAGGGAGGCCCGCATGTCTCGATCCGCCCGGCTGCTACATTTGCTCGCCCCGTGTGCTCTGGCCATTCTCATCGTAGGTTGCGGAGGATCCCCACACAGCGTGGATGAGAGATTCTTTCTGATTGCGACAAACATTCAGTTACCTTACTGGCAGGCTGCCGGCGCGGGTCTCTCCCGGGCGGCCACCCAAATGCAGATCAAGGCCGACTTCGTTGGGCCGGACACCTATGACCCGAAAGCCCAACAGGAAGCGTTTCGGAAAGCGTTGACGCAGAAGCCGACTGGAATCCTGATCTCCCCGGCGGATCCCGACCTCATGAAAGCGGACATCGACCAGGCGATCGCACAAGGTATCCCGGTGATCACGATCGATTCCGATGCGCCGGCGAGTAAACGCCTGCTGTTCATCGGGACCAACAATTATAAGGCCGGACAAATAGGTGGCGAGGTGCTGGCCAAGCGGTTGGGTAAGGGCAACGTGATCGTGTTCGGCATGCCGAAGCAGGCCAATCTGCGCGAGCGGCTGCACGGGTACCAGGACACGCTTGCCGCCTATCCTCCGATCAAGATTGTCGAGGTGGTTGACATCCAAGGCGATCCGCGGGTCGCCTTTGATAAGGCGATGGAGATAATGGATAAAAGAGCGGCCAAAGTGGACGCTTTTGCGTGCCTGGAGGCCATTGCGTGTCCCGAGGTGGCGGAAGTGCTCGACCGCAAGAAGGCTGAGAAGGTGGTGGTTGCCATGGACGCCGAACCGCGGACGCTGGAATGGATTCAAAAAGGCCGCATCTCGGCGACCATCGGCCAGAAGCCCTATACGATGGCATATTACGGGCTAAGGATGCTCGACGACTTGCACCACCACAAGATCACACCGCTCGATGCCAACTGGGAGCAGGATTCGTTCTCGCCGATCCCTACCTTCGTGGACACGGGCACCACCCTGATCGACAAGAGCAACGTGGAAGCGTTCCTGAAAGCGCGTGATTCGGCGACGGTGAAGCGGTAGAAGCAACAATCTACTGCCCTTTTACACCAGCGTCCCGAATTTACGTTTCTATTACACCTTGGTGACGACTTCTCTTGGGGGCCTTCCTTATTCTGAGGGCGAAGAACATGGGAGGCTAAAATGCAAAACCAGTGGTTAGCGATGGAACACTACCGGCTACACACCGTAGAGGAGTGGCCCGACGGTCCTCGGAAACGTACAACGCTCGCGGCGATCCGCTCCTCATTGGAAAGCCTGTCGCGGTATCAGCAAGCGGGGACTGACGCGGCGTGTGATATCTGCCGGAACCGGAAGAAGAATTCGACGGTTTCAGCATTCTCTCAGAACTGGCGAATCGCGGTCGAGCGCGCGAACCTTGCCGCATGAGGGCAACCCGGCTGACGACGAAGACGGTACGACAGATCAGGTGTTGAGCTTTGCCGTATCGGGCTCACTCGAGCCCGGCGCTTTCAGATCATCCTGCCGGACGTTTTTATTCATCCAGCCAAGGAACCGGTCGACGCCAAATACAAACGACGCGACCGCCAGTGTCAAGTAGAAAACGAACATTAAAAACAATCCCATATTGTTATGGCCCTTCGTAAGGTAGTGTCTCCGTGATCGGGGCGCCGCGCTGTTGGCCGGCGATGAATGGAGAAAGGAATACGAACGGATAATTTGAGACCGTGATGACGATTCGGTCCTCCGGCGTGCCCGTGTCTGCCCGCTGCACCGAAACCATTGCCGCAGTCAGCGAGTAGTTCGCCACTGCGCCGTCCGGCGGCGACGGCTGTCCATAGATGACGTAGTTTTGAATCGCGGTGGCATCATAGGCGTTCACGGTCCCGTACCGCAATGCTTCCCGCACGCGCTCCGTAATGCTCTGGTGCAGAAACAGCACCTGGCCGAAGTCGAAGATCGAAATCAGCATCGACATGAACACGATAAGGATCAGGGAAGACTCGACCAGCACGTTTCCCCGCTCATGTTTTTTGAATCTGGTTCTCATGAGGTGGGCGCGTACCTCCCTCCATAACGGAACGTCGCGACCGGCTTCTGGGCCAACGTCCAGGTTCCGAAAAACGCGTTGATTGTGAAACCGGTGATCGACACGGTCATCTGAGCCGGAACACTGTTGGTCATGGTAACCGTGAGATTGACGTTGCCTGCGGCAAGCCCCGGAACCACCGGCTGGGTACCGCCGGATGGATTCGCATAGACAACCGTGTTCCGGACCGCCGTGAGAAAGTCGTCGGCCGGCGTCGAGGAACTCGAGTCATAAGACCTGAGCGAGGCGTACCGGGCGCCGGCACGGACGGCGCTCTCCAGCCGGTTGTAGATGTAGAAATAGTAGCCGAACTGGAAACAGCCGTAAAAGGCAAGGAAGAGGATGGGTAGACTGACCGCGAACTCAACCATCGCGTTTCCTCGCCGGTTTTCCATTAAGCGCTTGATCATTTGACAAGCCTTGGAACGAAGGCGCCGGAGTCGCTCGCGCCTTTGTTCGCCGCTCCCTTCACCCAAGCGCCCACGTATTCGGCGCACCACGCGCTGTTGCCACCCTTGTCATATGTGGAGGCGGGTTCAAGGAGAAACGCTGAAATCTGTAGGACTGTATAGTTCGGATATCCCGAATTGATCGGGACCGGAACAAGCCGGCGGCCGTTACCATGGCCCCCGTTAACATAGTCGGCGTAAGTGGCCGAGTATGGGTCCGTATCCTGGCCGACGCGATTGATGAGCGCATCCAATTCCGTCTGTTTCGCGCCACCGGTCATGTTGACGGTGCCGCCCACCTCGACCGTATACGTTTGATACCCGCTTTCGATCGCGGTGCGAATCACCGAGGCGCTCGTGTCTTCGATGTAGCCACGCTCGGATCCGCCGCCAGCGCTGCTCAGGTCAATCATGGCCTGGCTGTTGTCGCCTGGGCACACATTTTTATCAACCTGGGGATTGGAAGCCCAGCGAAGAGTGTAGAGCTGGCCTGGCACGAGACCGAAATGCGGTCCTGTGGCGTTATGGGCGAGTGGCGAAAAGGGAAGCAGGCCGTCGTGAAACACCGTGATCGCCTGTTGTCCGGCAGCGGAATCGCCGCTGACATTCAGCGACGGATTCGAGAGAATGATGAAAGCCGATGGTGGGGGTA
>QHXU01000522.1:0-419 GCA_003223065.1 Acidobacteriota bacterium
TCGGCAACACAGGATGCTGGCGGCCCCCGAAATGCCGGATGTAATTCCACCGTTCGCTGCGAACGGCCCGCATGGGCTCGTAAGCGGCGTGGTAATTCACTTCCGCGAAGATTTCGTCATGTAGTTCCCGGGTCTCGCCGCGCATCAGTGGTAACAGCGACTTGCCCTGCAGCCACGCTGGTTTTTCGATATTGAGAAGGTCGCAAATGGTGGGGTAGAGATCCAGGTGCGAGACCATCGCCTGGCACACCTTCCCTCCGGTGAATCCTCCGGGGCCTCTCACGATGAGGTAAACACCCGTCCCGTGGACGGTAAGATTGCACTTCATTGCTGGGAATGGGACGCCGTGATCCGTCGTGCAGATCACCAGGGTGTTCGACGCGAGGCCGCTGGACGCAAGCGCATCGAGAATATCGCCC
>QHXU01000522.1:435-1541 GCA_003223065.1 Acidobacteriota bacterium
CCATGTCTTTCCGCGTCCCGGGAGTATCCGATATGGGTAGCGGCGGCAGACAAAAACGTTCGTCTTCCTGAGGGCCGGGCGGATGGAATTCGCGATGCGTCTCGTAGAAGCCGATGTCGAGGAAAAACGGCTGTTCAGGCGGCCGTTTGAGGAATCGCACACCGGGTGGAGCGACCTGGGCCACGCGCACGCCACGAGTCTCAACGATTTCGTCGTACCCGATTACCGCCGGATCCCTGGCAATGTGCTGGACGCCGATCAGAGTCGAGCGGCACCCCTGCGGGCGCAGCGTATGGAGGATGTGCTGGCGGTAATCTGTCAACGAGAAGCCGCGATGTGCAAGCCCGAGCATCCCGTTGGTGTGAGGACAATGCCCCGTGAGAAGACTGGCCCGGCTTGGAGAACAAGTGGGCGCGGCGTTGAATGCCTGCCTGAACAATACTCCCTCTCCAGCTAGCTTTTGGAGGTTCGGCGTGGGCACCTCGAATCCATATGGCTGGATGTACCGGCCGGTGTCGTGCGAGTGCAGATAGAGTATATTAGGGCGATCCGCCGCAGCCGCCGGCGCGGGGTGGGCCGCCAGACTGCTTGCAGCTACGAATCCCTTGATCCACTCTCGCCGGGAATTGGTTTCTTCATCGCTCCGCACCGTTGACTCCGACGTAAGTTTAACTCAAACATTCGAGACCGGGGTGGTTCGCAATGTGCCGTCTGTTCTACAATCACGGCAGTCGGGACGATGGTCCCGGCTTTAAGACGAAGACAAGATGAACCGAAGGGAATTCCTGGGTGCGACGATCGGTGGCGGCGCGCTGCTTGCCCAAGTTCCGCCGAAGAGACCCAATATCCTCTTTATTCTGGCCGACGACCTGGGATATGGGGATCTCGGCTGCTACGGCCAGGAGCGGATCAAAACGCCGAACATCGACCGGCTCGCCGCCGAGGGCGTGCGCTTTACGCAAGCGTACGCCGGCAGCACCGTCTGCGCGCCTTCGCGGTGCTGCTTGATGACGGGCAAACACACTGGCCATGCGACCGTGAGAGGGAATAAGGCCCCCGAACTCGGCCTCAGACCGGACGAGACCACCGTTGCCTCGTTGCTCAAG
>QHXU01000522.1:1576-4433 GCA_003223065.1 Acidobacteriota bacterium
GCCCGGAGACGGGCAGTGTCCCGAACACTCGGGGGTTCGACGAGTTCTTCGGTTATCTCAACCAGGCGCACGCACACAATTCGTTTCCGGAGCACCTTTGGGAGAATCAAAGCGAATACCTGCTTCGCGGGAACTGGTTCAACCAGAAAAAGCAGTTCGCTCCGGATCTATTCAGCGCGAGGACGCTTTCCTTCATTGAACGGCAGCAACGAGATCCATTCTTCCTCTACCTGGCCTATACGGTTCCACACGCCGATAACGAACTCGGGCTGCTGCAGAAGAACGGGATCGACGCGCCGGATCAAGGAATGTATGTTCGCGAGGACTGGCCCGATGTCGAGAAGAACTTCGCGGCCATCATTACTCGAATGGATTCCGATATCGGCCGCATTCTCCAACTCCTGAAGCGGAAGGGCCTGGACGAGAATACGCTGGTCATTTTCAGCAGCGACAACGGACCACATAAAGAGGGAGGACACGACGCCGGCTTCTTCCGCAGTTCCGGACCGTTGCGGGGCGTGAAGCGCGACCTCTACGAAGGTGGAATCCGGGTCCCGGCCATCGCCCGATGGACGAAGACCATCGCGCCGGGAAAGGTAAGCGAGTTCCCTTGGGCTTTCTGGGACTTCCTGGCGACGGCTGCTGAACTGGCGGGCGTGCGTGCTCCGACCGGCCTGGACGGTATTTCCATCGTGCCCGCGCTTCTGGGAAAAGAGCAGCGGGCTCACGACTACCTTTATTGGGAATTCTTCGAACGGGGATTTCAACAGGCAGTCAGGCAAGGCGACTGGAAGCTCGTCAGGCAGGCGCCGAACTTCAAGCTCGAATTGTTCAACTTGAGAGACGACGTCGGAGAGACACGCGACCTCGCGGCAACGCGCGCCGACGTGGCCGCGCGGCTGAGAAAGCTTTTTGAGTCCGCCAGAGCAGAATCAAAGGATTTCCCCACAAAACCCGTCTGAGCGACGAATGGCAAGAGTTTTTTACTGGGCCCGGCATGGTCAATTAAGAAATTAAAAGTTGGTGCCAACGAAAGCACGCACTGTTCGTCTTATCTGCTGAACAGGGGGTGAAAATGCGCCTCTTCGACACATTCCGGCAGGATTCCCGCCATGCGATCCGGATTTTACTTCAGAATCCGGGCTTCGCAGCGGTGGCAATCTTCTCGTTGGCGTTAGGTATCGGAGCGAACACCGCCATATTCACACTGATCGACACGGTGCTGCTGCGCTCATTGCCGGTGCGAGACCCCGACAAGCTCGTGGTGTTCGCCCTCAATCCGGATAGGCCTTCAGTCGGGTCCAATTATCCGGATTACGAGTACATCCGGGATCACAACAAATCCTTCTCGGGCGTGGTTGCCTACGGCGGCGGGGGTACACCGGCGGCGATGGAGGTGCCGGAAGAGGGCGCTCATACCAGTTCGCAGTTGGTGACTACCACACTGGTGTCGGGCAACTATTTCGAGGTGCTTGGCGTCGTTCCGGCCGTGGGCCGCCTGCTGACACCGGCCGACAACAAGACGGAGGACGCGCATCCCTGGGTTGTGCTGGATTTCGACTTCTGGCAGCGGCGTTTCGGCGGCGACCCGCGCGTGGTCGGCCGGGCGATCACATTGAACGGCTCACCGTTCACGATCGTGGGCGTCGTGCGCTCTGGATTCACGGGCGCGGTAGTCGGCAGTCATCCCGACATATATCTACCGATCATGATGCTGCGAGGGATCAGTCGCGGGGTCCGGCAATGGAACAACCGCCATTTTTGGTGGCTCACCATTCTGGCGCGCCTGAAGCCCGGTGTAACGTTGCAGGCTGCGACGCCCGAGGCCGATTTTGATCCCGAGCGCCGGCCCGTGGCCGCATTCGACAAGGACTACGCCGTGCGTAACCGGGGCACACTGCTTCCGGGAAGCGGCGGATACTCTTTCCTTCGCAACCAAATCCAGAAGCCGCTCACGGTTCTGATGATCGTGGTATCCCTAGTGCTTTTGATTGCGTGTGCGAATGTGGCGAACCTTCTGCTTGCGCGGGCGGCCGCGCGCCAGAGAGAGATCGCGATTCGCCTCGCGGTCGGCGCGGGTCGTGCGCGGCTCATCTCCCAGCTCATTCTCGAAACCGTTGTTATTTCGGTGCTGGGCGGCCTTGCGGGGCTGGCATTTGCCTGGTGGGGTGTTCGGGTTCTTCTGACCTTTTTCCCGAAACGAGCCATCCCCGTGGATCTCAATTTGTCGCCCGATTGGCGGTTGCTGGCGTTCTCCTTCGGCGTCTCGCTGGCCGCTGGGCTCATTTGCGGGCTGGCGCCGGCGCTGCAGGCGACTCGTCCGAATCTGACTTCCGCTCTGAAAGACCAGGCCTCCACGATCGGGCGCAGCCGCTTCGATTTGCGGCGCGCTCTGGTGGTTGCGCAGGTAGCGATCTCGCTGCTGCTGCTGATCGGCGCGGGTCTGTTTGTGCGAAGTTTGCAAAACCTGCGGTCGCTCGACCCGGGGTTCGTGCGCGAGCGCGTGCTCTTAGTGAACGTCAATCCCCAGCAGAGCGGATACAAAGGCCAGCGGCTTCGGGACTTTTACGACCGGCTTCTGGCAGGTGTTCGAAGCTTCCAGAATGTGCGAACGGCCAGCCTGGCCAACATTACGCCGCTCGCCGGCTCGCGTTGGAACAGCGATGTCTCAGTGGAAGGTTACCAGCGCAAGCCGGACGAGAAGCCTTATATCGATTTCGATGCCGTCAGTCCCGGCTATTTCGAGACGCTGGGTATACCGATGTTGCTGGGGCGGGATTTCCGCAGCGAAGACAATCCGGCGTTCACTCCTGACCCAAAGCCTCGCCCTGACCCGGAGGACAACAACCTGGGCCCA
>QHXU01000128.1 GCA_003223065.1 Acidobacteriota bacterium
GATTCCGACTGTGAAGTGGGACCAGAACACAAACTTGTAAACGAGATATACAAAGCCCACGAAGAGAGATAAGAGCGCGGACGCAAAGCCTAAGAATGTAACCAATCGCAACGGCACTTTCGACAGGTTCGTAACGCCGAGCATCGCGAGGTCGTAAAGCGTATAAAAATTGTTCTTGGTCACACCGAGTTTACGGCGTGGCTGATCGTAAGGGAGTTCGCAGTATGGCAGGCCTATCTCCGCGATCATACCGCGGAAATACGGGTACGGATCATCAAACGACCGAACGGCCTCCACGACCTTGCAGTCGTAAAGTCCGAATCCTGTGAAGTTCTGAAAGGTTTCGATTGAAGGTAACCGCTGTACCAATGCCTAATACTTTCTGCGAATCCAGAACATAAGGCGTTCTCTTCACTCGTCCGCTTGGTGCAGAGAACCATCGAGTAACCCTCTTCCCATTTCGCGATCATCTTCGGAATCAACTCCGGCGGGTCCTGCAGATCGGCGACAATGCCGATGACCGCAGCCAAAGTTGCGTGCGTTTACGATGACCTCCACATCATGATCGCGACTGCGATTCTTTTGAGCACGGCCATAGTATCATCCCGTGAGCTATTGTCGATAAAGATGTGCTCGCCGGCCTCCCACGTCAACCAACGGCTTGGGGCGAAACTCGGTCTCTTCGCGCAGGCGTGTACCCAGCCCTCCGCAAAGGATCACAACCTTCATTTAGTTGATTATACTTCACATGCCGGCAAATTACCCGCGTCGCGTGAAGAAGAATGTCGTAATGCCGGATTCGGTCCTGCGTGTTTGAATGTCGGCTTCGGTGGCCAGCAGGCGCAACATGCGGGCGTTTTCGGAGAGAACGTCGGCACGGAAGCGATGGATGCCGTTCTCTTCAGCCGCGCGCAGGATTTCGCGCAGCAGAATTCGGCCAAGGCCCCGCTCCTGCCACGCATCCAGAACGGCCAGCGCGACTTCCGCGGTACCCGGATCGTCGGTCGGTTCGTACCGGGCCACGCCGATAGCTTTATTATCATGCTCGGCCACCAGCGCCAGGCGCTGTACGTAATCGACGTTCGCCAGGTGCCGCGCCATCTGCGCCGGCAACTCGCGTAATGAGCCGAAGAAGCGCTGGTAAACGCTCTCAGGGGTCAGACGGCGGAAAGCTTCTCGCAAGAGTTTTTCGTCCTGAGGACGAATCGGCCGGATGAGCACTCGAGAGCCATCTTTCAAGGTAACTTCCGAACCGGCGAGTGAAACCACACAGCTTAGATGTGGATTTGCGCCGCAAGTCGCACGCGGTCTCTACTGTCCCATCAAGTTCTTCATTTGCGTGAAGATGAGGATCACGGCCGGCCCCAAGGTCACCAGAATCACCGACGGGAAGATCAGAAAGAAAACCGGAAAGATCAATTTCACACTAACCTTGCGGGCCTTTTCCTGGGCCAGTTGCCGGAAGCGGATGCGCAGATAGCGGGCATGTGTCTTGAGAGCCGGTCCCAGGCTGGTGCCGAAGCGGTCCGTGTCGATCAACAGGTTGGCGAACTTGCGCAACTCCAGGTCGCGGCTTCGCTCGGCGAAGTTCCGAAGCGCCTCCGTGCGCGTGGTGTTTGCCTTCAGCTCGAGCTGGAGTTGGGTGAATTCGGACGCCAGGTCGGGATGCGTGACACGCAGGCCTCGGCTCGTATCGAGGATGGCGGCATCGAGTCCCTGGCCCGCTTCGATCGCCAGGACCATCAGATCTAGGGCGGCCGGCAGTGCGCGGCGCAGGCGGTCGACGCGCCGCTGCGCCAGCCGTTCCAGCACCCGATCCGGCAGGAGATAACCGAACCCGAGCCCGCAAATTGCAGGCAACAGTGCATAGGATGCGTCGGGACGGTAAATGACTGCAGCCACGGCCGCGGCGACCGCAAGCATCAGCGCAGAGGCGCATTTGATCCCGAGAAAGATCGAGAGGGCGGATGGCCAGCGATAACCCGCGGCGATCAATTGCTGGCGCGCTGCCGCTGCCTGGTTGCTCCGGGCGGGCATCACCTCGCCCATGCGGCGGAACAGGTCTGCCGCAGCCGCTTGCGCGGTGGGCATGTCGGGCTGTCCGAGCGCGAGCGGCGCCGGAATCTGCGCATCGTCCCCTTCGGCCCGCGAGGGACGCAGCACGAACACGTAGCCGGCCGCGCCGATCGCGGCCAGCGTGAAAAGGAAAAACGCGATGAGTAATCCGGCGGTCATACTTTGATGTCCACGATCTTGCGGATCACGAAATGTGCCAGCGCCAGGCAAACGATGGCGGCAGTGATCAGGTTCTTGCCCCAGGGATGATTGAACAACACCATCATGTAGCCGGGACTGACGGTCATCATCATGATCGCGATACCGATCGGCAGCACGGTCAGGACGACGCCTGTGAGTTTCCCGTGGGCCGCCAGCGACCGAACCTCGCCTTGCAAAGACACAGCCTCCCGCATGTTCTCGGCCAGGCCGCTCATCACTTCGCTGAGCTTGCCACCGGTGCGGGCGTGCAACTGCACGGCCGAGATGAACAGATTCACTTCGAGCAGGGGAATGCGGCGGCCGAGATTCTCGAGCGCCCTCCCCCATCCCATGCCGAGGTTCGCCTCGACCGAGGTCCTGCGCATCTCGACCGATACGGGCGGCAGCGTTTCTCCGGAAATCAGCTCCATCGCTGCTGAGAGCGGATAGCCGGCGCGCAGCGCCCGCGCCAGCGAATCGAGCACATCCGGAAAATGCTCGCGGAATTTGTGGAAGCGTTTGGCGCGCCGCCGCAGGATGTAGCCGTAGGGAGCAAAAGCCACTGCCACGGCTCCCGCAAGCGCCGCCCAAACGGCAAGGAATTTGAGCAGGACGACGAGGGCAACGGCGCCGCACAGTAGCATCAGCGACGTAACGCGGCCCACGGACCAGTCGAGCTCGGCTTGCTCGACACAACTTTTCATGATTTCGATGAAGTCGAAGCGCGCCAGCACGTTGTCCCAGAAGCTGAGAGTGCTGAGCCGCTCGCTCCGCAGCAGTGTCGTTTCGCCATCCGCGCGAGGGCCGGCGTCTTCGCCTGATTCGGGCTCGCCGAGCGCCGCCTCGGACTCCTCCGCCGTCATCTTCTGGAATGCCATCCAGGCGGCTGCGACGCTGATCGAAGCCAGCAGAAAGATGACGAGAAAGAACCCGGCGGTGGCGGCGATGAACATTTTGCCTCGAAGTCCGCTACTTTGCGGCCGTTTCGCTCGAATGCATCACCGATCCGAGCGACAGAGGGGACCGCGCCCTCATCTCGTCGTCAAGAGGGTTGCGGAGCGTCAGCCGTACGCGCGCTCCGGAGTCCGCCAAAGCGAGCACGTCGGCCTGGGCGGGCTTCGCCAGCAAGGTGACGACCGGCAGGTTCTGGCCTTGCGAACTCTGCTCCGGTTGAGAGTTCACCGACAGCACGGCCAAATCCTCCAGCGCCGTGCGCAGGGCGGTTTCAACGCCGGAGCCGCTGCCCGTACGACCCACCACCACCTGCACATCCACTTTTTGACCTGCGCGCAACAGGGCGAGGACGCCGGTCGAATCGGAGACATGGACGGAAACGGCCCGCATGCCGCTAGGCACGCCCGCTCCACCGCCCGATTGCACCGATGCCAGATGCCTTGCGAGCACGGGCTCCTCTTCTCCGATCGTGTCGAAGACCGTTTGACCGGTGACCGAGTCCGGGCTGCCGAAACCGCCCTTGGGAAGCTGGTCGGCCGGCCATGGAATTATCTTGACGTCGGCTGCCGTCAGCACCGTGCCGGGCTTCAAGACCTTGGCGGCAACCACGAGCGTTTTACCGTTGCCCGTGCTGCTGCTCAGTTTCGTGACAAACAGGCCATAGAAGATGCCCGTGGAGACAATTGCAACCACGAACGCGATGCCTAACAGCTTCACCAGGTTGTTCTTTTTCATGACTGGACGGAAGTCCTCTGTTTATTGATCGGTTCGTTTCAACGATCTCTACAGAGCGGACAGCGAGGCGTCCACGCGACGAATAGGACGCCAATGTGGGAAGTACTGCTTACAATGTTGTTATGGATACGCTCAGCATCGCCGGCCGTGAGTTCCGATCCAGGCTGTTCGTAGGCACTGGCAAATACCGTAGTTTTCCCGAAATGACCCGTTGCCACGAGGCTTCGGGGGCCGAAGTCGTCACGGTGGCCGTGCGGAGAGTGAATCTCTCGGACCGTTCGAAGGAATCTCTGCTCGATTACATTGATCGTTCGAAGTTCTTCCTGCTACCCAACACGGCAGCCTGCTACACATCCGACGAGGCCATCCGGACCGCCCGGCTGGCGCGCGAGGTCGGATTGTCGAACTGGGTAAAGCTGGAAGTGATTGGCGATGAGCGCACTTTGTTCCCCGACAACCAGGGCCTGCTGGAGGCGACGAGGGTGCTGGCGAAAGAGGGCTTTGTCGTCCTTCCTTACACCAATGACGACCTGGTGAACGCGCGGCGCCTGATCGACGCCGGCGCCGCGGCCGTGATGCCGCTGGGAGCGCCTATCGGCAGCGGTCTCGGCATCCAGAACATGACCAACCTGCGCATCCTGCGCGAGATGATCACGGAGGTCCCACTGGTTGTGGATGCGGGCGTGGGCACGGCCTCCGATGCGACGATCGCGATGGAGCTTGGCTATGACGGCGTGCTCATGAACACAGCCATCGCGCAGGCCGAGGATTCCGTGGCCATGGCCACGGCGATGAAGCTCGCCGTCGATGCCGGCCGCCACGCGTTTCTCGCGGGGAGGATGCCGAAGAAGCTCTACGCCGCCGCCAGCAGCCCGATGGCGGGAGTGGTGCGGTAGCGGTCCGGCGGCGCTAGCCGGCCTCGCCCAGCAGCGCCTTCAGCTTCGCGTGTCCGGAGCGGCTTACCGGCAACTGGGTGCCGTCGGCGAGCACGGCTACACGGCTGTCCTTGGTGTAGGGTTCAATCCGTGCGATGCGTTCCAGGTTCACGATATAAGAGCGATGAATGCGCACGAAGCGCTTCGGATTGAGCTGTGCCTCGATGCTCGAGATTGTTTGCTGCTTCAGGTAGTTCTTCTTCTCGCTCCGCAACGCGATGTAGTCGTCCTGCGCCTCGACGTAATCGAGCTTGTCGATCGGAATAATATGGACTTTGGCGCCGTCCTTTACGACGATGCGCTCCAGTTTCTGCTCCGGCGGCCGCGCCGCCGCCGACAAATCCGCGGCTGAAATCTTTGGGGGCGCCGGACTCGGGCTCCCCAGGCGCTGGCGGGCGCGCTCCAGCGCCTTTCGAAACCGGTCCGCGCTGAACGGCTTCAACAGGTAGTCCACCGCGTGGGCGTCGAAGGCGCGCATCGCGTACTGATCGTAAGCGGTTACAAAAATCACTGCGATGGCGGGATCAATTAGCTCCAGGACCTCGAAACCGTCGAGCTTGGGCATCTGGACATCCAGAAATACGAGGTCGGGCTTGCGCTCGCTGATCGACTTCACGGCTTCAAAGCCGTTGGGGCACTCGGCGATCACCTCTACGCCCCCTGTCTGATGCAGGTACTCGCGGAGGAGGCGCCGCGCCAATTCCTCGTCATCGACGATCACAGCCCGGATTGTGCCTCGGGCGCGTTCTTCGGAGCCCGCGAGTGCGGGCGAGCGCTCCAGGTTGCGGAGATCCACGAGCAACTCGCGCGCCGATTGATAGCGGCGCTCCCGATCCTTTTCCAGGCACTTCCGGACCAGGTGCTCGAACTCCTCCGGGAGCGCGTAGTTCAGGCGCCCCAGCGCTTCGGGGGCCGCCTGCAGAATGCGGGCCAACGTTTCCTGCGCGGTTGCTCCGCTGAACGGAAGACGCCCGCTTGCCATGCGATAGAGCACGACGCCGAGGCTGAACAGATCGGTGCGGTGGTCGACGTCACGGCCGAGGGCCTGCTCGGGGCTCATGTAGGACACGGTGCCGAGAACCAGGCCGCCGCTGGTAAGGAACTGCGTCGCGATCTGGCTCGCCGCCCCGGCGGACGGCCGCGGCAGGATCTTCGCCAGGCCGAAATCGAGCACTTTCACGTGCCCTCGCGTGTCGATGATCAGATTGGCGGGCTTGATATCGCGATGCACGATGCCGCGGGCGTGGGCCGCATCGAGCGCGTCGGCCGCCTGCAAAGCGATCGCAAGGATCTCGCCGAACGGAACAGGATCGCTTGTGAGCCGCGCCTCCAGCGTTTCTCCTTCGACGTACTCCATGGCCAGGAAATGCGAGCCGCCCCAATCACCGATCTCGTAGATGTGTGCCACGTTCGGGTGGCTGAGCGCGGATGCCGCACGAGCCTCCTGAACGAAACGCGCCAGGCGCTCGGTGTCCTGCGCCACTTCCGGCAGCAGAACCTTGAGAGCCACCTTTCGGTTGAGCCGGATATCCTCTGCCAGGAAGACTTCGCCCATGCCGCCCGCGCCCAGGCGGGAAACGATGCGGTAATGTGCCAGCGTCGCGCCCGGTTCCATGGACTTTACTCCCTGCGGCATGGAACTACGATCTCCGCGCGGAAATGATTGTTTTCAGAGCGCGAAGTCAGCCGCGCAGCGTCGCCGAAGCGCGTCTCCAGGCGGCTACGAACGTTACGAAGCCCCAGGCCGTGACGCCTCGGCGCAGGCGACTCGGGATCGAAGCCGTTTTCGACGCTCACTGCGAGCAGCCCGTCGTTCACGTGGCTTTCGACGCGGATCGTGCCGCCCTCCACCAGGGTCGCGATGCCGTGCTTGACCGCGTTCTCGATCAACGGTTGCAGCACCAGCGGCGGCACCAGGCAGTCTGCGCAGACGTCGTCCACGTTCATTTCCACCCGGAGCCGCGCGCCGAAGCGAACCTGCTCCACATCCAGATAGGTCTGCGCGAGCTGCAGTTCCTCCCGCCAGGAGATGCTTTCGCGCTCGCCGAGGCCGAGCGTCTTCCGCAGAAAGTCCGAAAGCAGAATGCACATTTCGCGCGCCTTCGCCGGGTCAATCGCGGTCAGCGCAGTGATGGAGTTGAGACTGTTGAAGAGAAAATGCGGATTGATTTGCGCCTTCAGTGCGCGCAGCTCCGCGTCACGAGCCTGCAGTTCGGCTTCGCGCGAGGCTTGTACCGCCAGCAGCGCGTAGTGGGACGCGACTGAAACCGAGTACAGCAGCAGCCCAACCACCACCAGGTGCGGCACCTCGGGATGGATCCGCTGGCTGAGGTTGAGAAAATGCGCGATGAGGCGCGCCATCTCCACCCACAGTGCGGCAGCGACCACCGCCGCGCCAAGGTGATTGAACAGCAATTTCGGTGGGGCTGTGGAACGCGCCGGAAGATAACGGCACATGTACCAGGGCGCCAGGCATACGAACGCATAGAACAGACATAGCGGCGCCGTCACGCTCAGCGCCTCGCGCCATGTAAGCGTACCTATCATCAGCAGCAGGTTCGCGAGCAGCACTGAAACCAGCAGCCATGCCAGCAGGTACCATCCGAGCCATGCTTTGTTGGCGAAAATCGGGTGCATGGTGTAAGTTAATGCACGGTGACGCCGCCGAAGAACGCGTAGCCTGTGACCACGAGATGCGGCCGCTTATCGTCTTGGTGAACGGAGCGCGTGTCCAGCGTCTTGTCTTCGTAGCCGCCAAAAATGCCGGCGCCGCGCACGTCGACTTTCCATGTGTCGGGAACGCGAAGCTCGATGCCGCCGAACATCGCGTTGGCTTCGAGGACGATTTCGTCCTTTTTCGTGGCTGCCGGCCGCAGGTCGAGCTCGACACCGCCGAAGATTGC
>QHXU01000129.1 GCA_003223065.1 Acidobacteriota bacterium
CTCTGCGTACGGCATGGAAGCTACGGATCGAGAAGAACGCAAAGAGCGGCGAAAAGAAGCGCGCTCCGGCGGGGCGCGCCGGAGTAACAAAGAACATTGGAAAGAAACGAGGCGCTCGCTGAGACTGAATGCATTTGCACGTACGCATCATTGTTGGATTGCTCGCGTGCGGCCTTCTGGTCTCTGCGCAATCCTGGGACACGTTGCGACGTCTCAACCCCGGCGATCGCGTTAAGGTTCGCGACGTGAGCGGGCAGGAGCACAAGGGCGCATTCGTGAGCCTTTCAGCCGATAACATCTCCATTACAACAGGGAAGAGTGAAATGGCGATCGAGCGCTCCCGTGTTCGCCGGGTGGAACTCCGTAGCGGCTCGCGCCGGGCGCGGAATGCGATGATTGGCGCGGGGATCGGGTTTGCCATAGGCCTGATCGTGGATCAGACGGCCGGCGCTTACTTCCGCAACGAATTCAGCGAGGGCAGCGGTGCGCGTGCAATCACATACATAGCGCCGACCGCGCTTTTCGGCGGCGTCGGCGGGGCCTTCCCGGCATACCGGACGGTCTATCGCGCGCCCTGAAAGCCTCGCATTCCGATACACCATCAATTGCAATATAATCAGGCTACTGTGGCACGCCGCTCCTTGTGCTTCGCTCTCGTGGCGATTGCCGCGGCATCGGCCGACGCCGCGGGCCGGCAAGTTTCGTTTTCCAAGGACATTCAGCCTATTTTTCAGGCAAGTTGCTGGACCTGCCATGGTGCGGTCCTGCAATTATCGAAGCTGGATCTGCGTACGCGCGAGTCGGCGCTCAAAGGCGGGGAGCACGGGTCGGTCTTGGTACCAGGGAAGGCCGACCGCAGCCGTTTGTACCGGCTCGTCGCCGGGATCGAAAAGCCGGGGATGCCGAAGAATGGCAAGCTCACGCCGGAACAGGTAGAGACTATCAAGCTGTGGATCGACCAAGGCGCACAGTGGGACGCAGCGGCGGCGCCAGCCTCCGCTAACGTCGCTTCCGCTCTTGGTACGGATAAGCCTCTCCCGCCCGAAGCGCGCAACTGGTGGGCGTTCAAGAAGCCTGTTCGCCCTGCGGTTCCGGTTACGTCGATCGAGCGCCTGAACCGCAATCCCGTGGACGCGTTCCTCGCGAGGGCCATGGAATCAAACGGCGTGAAGCCGGCGCCGCCGGCCGACCGGCAGACGCTGCTACGCCGGGCTTACATGGACCTGATAGGTTTGCCGCCCACGCTCGCGCAGTCGGAAGAACTCTTGAATGATCACTCGCCTGATGCCTGGGAGAAACTCATCGATCGCTTGCTTGCTTCGCCCCACTATGGCGAGCGTTGGGGCAGGCACTGGCTCGACGTCGCGCGTTACGCGGATTCGAACGGCTTCGAACACGATTTCGACCGCCCGAATGCCTGGCGCTATCGCGATTACGTGATCCGCTCGTTCAATCAGGACAAACCGTATAACGAATTTCTGCGAGAGCAGATCGCCGGTGACGAGCTGGATCCGGTTACCAAGGACGGTCTGATCGCCACGGGCTTTCTACGCAATTACGCCAAAGTGGGATACCGTGAAAAGTACAATCCGGAGTTTCGATATGAATATCTGGATGACATGATCGCCACCACTGGGCGGGGCATTTTGGGCCTGACCGTGCAATGCGCACGATGCCACGACCATAAGTTCGATCCGATTCCCCAGACTGACTATTACCGGATGCAGTCCTCGCTGTTTGGCTATGTAGAGGTTGATCACCCGCTGACCTCTCCGGGAGAAGCGCAGGCGTATGAAACAAAAACCGCGGAAATCAACGCCCGAGTGAATGAGATACGGGGGAAAATCCGCGCGCTCGAACAGCCGTATCGCGATATCCTGCTGCCTGCGAAATATAAGAAGTTCCCGCAGAATGTTCAAGACGCGATAGCCATACCCGAAGAGAAGCGGACGCCCGGCCAACAGCTTCTGGCCTCGCAAGTGATTCGAACCGTTTCGGTATCGAACGCCGAAATCGAACGCATCATGAAGCCGGAAGACCTGGCCGAGAAACGCCGGCTCAGCGAACAGGTCGCTGCTATCGAGAAGGAGCGCCCCAAGCCGATCCCGGTTGCCATGGGCGTGACCGATGGGGACTATCGTTTCACTCCCGATGGGCCTGGCGATGAGCCTGCGCCCGGCAAGGGCGTCAAGCGCGAAGCGATCGAGGGCAGCTTTTTGCATCGCGGTCCAGGCCGGTATCAAGCGCCTCCATCGTACTTTCTCGTTCGCGGCGACGTGAACAGCCCGGGCCCGGAAATGAAGCCCGGGTTCGTGAGTGTGATCACATACGGCAATCCGCCGGTCGAACTGCCCCCAGCCTCAGGCCACACCTCCGGACGCAGGCGCGCGATGGCGGAATGGCTGGTGTCGCCTGATAATCCCTTGACGGCGCGGGTAATCGTCAATCGGATCTGGCATCATCATTTCGGCCGAGGCATCGTCGCGACGCTCGATAACTTCGGCAAAATGGGCGAGCTGCCCACACACCCTGAACTGCTCGACTGGCTGGCGCTCGAGTTCGTCAATCGTGGGTGGAGTATCAAGTCGATGCACCGGCTTCTGATGACGTCGGAAGCCTACAAGATGAAGTCGCAATTCAATGACGAGTCGAACATGACGAAAGATCCGGAAGACCGCCTGTGCTGGCGCTTCCGAATCCAGCGGGTCGACGCCGAAATCCTTCGCGATTCGATCCTGGCCGTGAGCGGGTCTCTCAATACGGAAATGTTCGGCCGGCCGGTTTTTCCAAAGCTTCAACCGGAGTTTTTTGCGCAGACGAAAGAGGGCATCTGGCTGGACCGGGAGGAGGGGCCCGAGGTATGGCGGAGGAGCGTCTACATATACCGTAAGCGCGGGCTGCCTTTTCCGCTGCTCGATGTTTTCGACTTGCCCAACCAAAACATATCCTGTGGCGCACGCAATGTGTCCAATGTTCCGACGCAGGCCCTGGCGTTGATGAACGACGAGTTCGTCCTGAGGCAGGCACATTTGTTTGCGAACCGTCTGGAGGAATCCGCCCCGGGGGACCGTCAGAAGCAAGTGGAGTTGGGATACCGGCTGGCTCTGAACCGGCCGCCGGAACCGGAAGAACGCAAGCTCGCGATCGAGTTCCTGGCGCAGCACCAGCTCGTCGATTTTGCGCATGTCCTGTTCAACCTGAACGAGTTTCTGTACGTGAGGTGAGGTATGAAGCGTTTCCGGTCGCGCCGCGAATTCCTGTTTGAAAGCGGCGGCGGTATCAGCGGACTCGCGCTGGCCTGGCTGCTCGATCAGGATGGTCTGCTGGCGTCAGACGACAGCGCTTGCTCGAACGCTCCCGCGGCGGCGAACCCGATGGCCCCTCGCAAGCCGCATTTCCCGCCGCGCGCGAAAAGCGTGATTTCCTTGTTTATGAGTGGCGGGGTCAGCCATGTGGATACATTCGATCCGAAGCCCGCGCTCGCGCGGTACGCAGGACAACCGTTAACCGGGAAGGGCGACATCGTCGTGCGTCAGGGGAATCCGGGGCCCCTGATGCCGAGTCCATTCACGTTTCGCAAATTCGGCCAGAGCGGCATCGAAGTATCCGAGATTTTCCCGCACATCGCATCGCATGTCGACGAGATTGCGTTGATCCGTTCGATGTACAGCATGTCGAACGACCATGTGCAGGCGGTCTATGCCCTGCAGAGCGGCGTGATTCGCATGGGCTACCCGTGCCTGGGTTCCTGGGTGACCTATGGACTCGGATCCGAAAACCAGAATCTGCCCGGATTTGTGGTCATCTATGATGCGCGCGGCGGCCCTCTCGGTGGTCCCTCTGACTGGAGTCAAGGATTTATGCCCGCGGCGTATCAGGGGACCGTCTTTAAGGCTTCCGGCACTCCTATCATCGATCTGAAACCTCCCGCCGGGGTAGCCCCTGAACAGGAGCGGGCGCGTCTTGACCTATTGATGAAGCTGAACGAGAGGGACGCCCAGAAGTACCCTGGCAATACCGAATTGACAGCCAGAATCAGTTCCTATGAACTGGCCTACCGCATGCAGAGTTGCGCGCCCGAGGTCGTGGATATCGAAAACGAATCGGAAGCGACACGAAAACTTTATGGTATCGGCGATCCGGTGACCGAGCCTTTCGGGCGTCAATGCCTGATGGCGCGGCGGCTGGTGGAGCGGGGCGTCCGGTTTGTGCAGTTGTATCACGGCGGCATGGGCGTTCAGAACATCGATACCTGGGATGCTCATGAGAATGTGCAGGACAACCACAGCCGTCACGGCAAGGAAGCGGATTTGCCGATTTCAGGCTTGCTGACAGACCTGAAGGCTCGCGGCCTTCTAGACTCGACTCTGGTGATCTGGCAAGGCGAATTCGGCCGCATGCCGATTTCGCAGCGCGGCGTGGGTCGCGACCACAATCCCGGAGCCATGAGCATCTGGATGGCCGGCGCACGAATTCAGGGCGGGCAAGTGATCGGCTCGAGCGACGAGTTCGGCTACAAAGCGGCAGAACAGCCGATCTCGGTTCACGACTTCCATGCCACCGTTCTTCATTTACTGGGCATGGACCATACGAAGCTCACCTACCGCTTCAACGGGCGGGATCTGCGGTTGACGGACGTATATGGCGAATTGATCCCGCAGATCGTGAAGACCTGACGGGTTTGCGAGGAGCGCCCAGCCTACTGCTTTTTAGCCTTGCCGCTTATAACAGAGGCGTCGCCTGAAGTGTTGTTAAGGATGAAATACTCCTCGCCTTCATCGACGATTACCGACTCGTGGGTGCTGACGCTCCCGTTGGATGCGTTCCAGGTATCGGACACCGTGCAGTCTGCACTTACCGAATAGGTACCCGTGAGCGTAAGCTGATTGTTGTTGCCGTTCAGTCTTACAGACAGTTTTCCGGCGCGGTTTCCCTTTCCGTCAAAAGTGAAGCGACCGACTGCGGCGAAGCTCCCGACCCCAATGACCGTTCCAGTGGCATGCAAACCGTAGCTGCCGTTAAGCGTGGCGTTTGAGCAAGCTCCCGTGTGCTTGTCGTGGTCCTTTGCGCCAATGGGGAGGACAAGCGTAACCAATGCTACTGCTGTCATGACGAAGCGATTCTTGAGCGACATGTTTTTCATCTCCTTTCGATGGATAAGGTATGTCGGCTGCTTCCACTCGCGGGACACGCAATACCAGAATCGGACAGGCGGATACGCCTTCAGCCACGGCAGTCTCGCGCGCTACAGCATTTACTATTGGAAGCCGAGTTGCCATCGAGATCAGGTATGTCCCGTTTGCTGCGTGATTTTCGTTACGCGGCGCGCACTCTGGCCCGCAATCCTGGGTTTGCTACTACGGCCATCGCTGCGCTGGCCCTGGGAATCGGAGCAACCACGGCGATTTTCTCCGTAGTTAACAAAGTACTTCTTGAGCCGCTGCCGTTTCCTGATGCAGGTCGTCTCGTACAGGTTATGAGTGTTTCTCAGCTGGGGAATCAGAGCGTTGTCTCGATTCCGAAATATGTCATCTGGCGCGACAATACCCATGTCTTTGACTCCATCGCCGCGTATGACATCAGTGGACTGAGCATCAGTCTGAATCACGGCGATCTCGCCGAGCCGCTGGAGGCTGCTCGCGTTTCGGCAAACTACTTCAGCCTATTCGGCGCGGGAGTGACAATCGGCCGAGCCTTCTCGACGAGCGAAGATCAGCCTGGAGGTCCGCGAGTGTGCGTCATCAGCGAAAGCTTATGGCGCGCGCGGTTTGCGGGCGATCCGGCGCTTATCGGAAGAACCATCCCGCTCGAAAACGACGCGTTCAAAGTAATCGGTGTGCTCGCGCGTGGATTTACCGGTCCCGGTTCACCCGTGGACATTTGGCTTCCGTTGCAAGCCGATCCTTCTTCCGCCGATCATGTCGGCCGCGTACACGTGGCCGCTCGCCTCAAGTCGGCTCTCCAACTAAAGGAAGCGCAAAAAGATGTGGGCGAGACCATGCTGCCCTTTCTCCTCAAGTATCGTCCACATACAGCATCGGAAGCGCCTATGCTCCCGTTCGAAGGCTTTACGGCCATCTCCCTGCGCGATGCCGTGGTCGGCGACATTCGGCCGGGATTGTTCCTGCTGACCGGCGCCGTCGGTTTTGTGCTCCTCATTTCCTGTGCCAACGTCGCCAACCTCCTGCTGGCGCGCACTTCTCGCCGGATACGGGAGCTCGCCATACGCGCGGCGCTAGGAGCGCAACGCAAACAGATTATTCGTCAGTTGCTAAGCGAAAGCGTGCTCCTTTCGCTCGCCGGCGGCGGACTGGGACTGGGGTTGGGCCTTCTTGGAGTCCGCCTGCTACTGGTTATCAGCCCGAGCGATATACCGCGAATCGGCGCCAATGCCTCGGCGATTACGCTGGACTGGCGCGTGTTTCTCTTTACCCTGATCGTTTCCCTACTCACGGGCGCTCTGTTCGGGCTGATGCCGGCGCTGAGCGCGTCGCGGGTTGATGTCGCCTCGCTGGTTAAAGACAACGGTTCTCAATCGGGCGTTGGATTTCGCGGCCATCGAAACCAATCCGCCCTGGTCATCGCCGAAGTGGCCTTAGCGCTGGTGTTGCTGGTGGGTGCCGGCCTTCTCATCCGGAGCTTCGTGGCTACGCGGACGGTCAGTCGCGGATTCGACGAGCAGGACGTCCTCACACTGGAGATGTCGCTCGCGGGTTCGCAGTTTGAAAAAACCGCGCAAGTCGCCGAACTCGTGCGACGCGCGAAGCGTCGAATCGAACGCATCCCGGGTGTAACGGCAGTCGCAGGTACGTGCGCTCTTCCTCTTGCGCCGAGTCTGACTATGCCGTTCACGATCGATAAGTACCGCGAGCATTGGGGACGTTATGACGGCGTTGCCACTTGGCGCAGCGTATCGCCCGGCTACTTCGATGCGTTTCGAATCCGCTTGCTTCGAGGACGCCTGTTTAACGATGACGATAACGAGCAGGCGGCCGGAGTGGTGTTGATCAACCGCGCCATGTTGAAGAAGTACTGGCAGCAGGTGGACGCCAACCCCATAGGAGA
>QHXU01000130.1:0-3394 GCA_003223065.1 Acidobacteriota bacterium
TCTTTGGTTGCGCTACCGAGTTTCCTGGACATCTATCGCTTCATCCACGCGACTCTGAGCACGTCGTTCACCAACTCGGAACTGGTAGCATCCTCACACTGCTCGGGGTGGGCGCCCATCGCGACCGTCGGTGTTCCTTCCGTTACACCCCGCTGTCACCGTTTCGCCAGGAATTATTCTTGCAGTGCAGAAAGACAAAACACTCATTCTGTGGGAGTACGTCGCTATAGAATTTCTTACAAAAAGAGCGTGAAAACTACAAATCAGAATTCAATGGGACGACCGAAACTATCGCACGTCGTGTAAAGACTTCAACCGCCGGCGCTGTTGGTATTGAGCAACACTCGCTGTTGGATCAGTCCCGCCCGGCCACCTTACTGGTTTGGCGGCCTCACCGCTCCGATGCTAACCCCTGGTGCATGGCGTAGAGTGCCAGCTCCGCGGTCGGAGACGCCCAGCTTGTCGAAGATGTTATGCAGATGGTTCTTCACCGTCTGCTCGCTGATAGACAGCTTCCGAGCGATCTCCTTGTTCCGGTAGCCCTGCGCCACCAACGCCATAATCTCCCGCTCCCGCCCACTCAAGGGTTTGCCTTCACGGCCCCGGCCCGCCTGCTCGGGCTTGCTCGGCTCACCGCCTGACTGGAACTGCCGCATCGCTGCGGCCGTGACGTATGCATCCAGCCAGATCTCGCCGGCGTGCACTTTCCGAATGCCCTTGACGACGAGGTCCGGAGCGGTCCCCTTCAGCACGATGCCGCTGCAGCCGAGCTTCACCGCCTGCACCAGCTCACTCTGGTCTTCGGAAGCCGTCAGCACGACGATGCGCGTGTTCCGGTTGCTTAACCTGAGCGCCTGCAGCGTACTCGGACCGTCTAGATTGGCATGCGCAGGTCCAAGAGCAACACGTCGGGTTCGAGTTCGCGGACTTTCTCCACTACCTCGCGTCCATCGCCAGCCTCACCGACGACTTCAAAATCATCTTCCATCTGCAGCAAGGTCTTCAAGGCATCACGAACCACCGGATGGTCATCCGCAATGACAATCCGCACCGTCGCCTTGTGCGGCGTCGACTCCGCGTCGTTCCAGATCATACGCTGCTGTTACCGGGGGTATCTTCCTGGGGTGCTTGACTGAATACTGATCTTCCAGCTTACGGGCAGCCGTATATCCGGTAAATAGCCGGGACGTTAGGTACGAAAGCGTTCGGGTAATAGTACCTTTTCCCTGTGGTGCTGCCGCTCAAGGGCTCTGTGATCTTGCCTTGGCCTGATCCTGAAGAAGGCGAGCAGCACCCTGCCCGGACTCGGCGCTTATGTCAACAACAGTCTGAAAAATTCGAGTGAACTTGTATTTCCTTAAAAACAGACGAGCGCCGGCAAGAGCGTCACCAAAATTATTATCGTTTTCCAAGCTGCCGAAGCAGCTCAGCCGCTTTCTCGCGCGTGACAGGGTCCGAGCCAGCAGCCGCTTTTTGGAGGTGTACAAAGGCGCCGCTCAAGTCGCCGGCGGCTGCCAGTGCCGCCCCCAGGCCAAATTGCGCGCGGCTGGATTCGGGGTTGACCCGAAGCGCTTCGCGATAGTGTGAAGCAGCGTCCTGCGCCTGCCCTCTGGCTATCAACAGATCTCCAAGAAGCTCGTGGGCACCCGCAAATCCCGGTTCAGCGCGCAAGGACGCCTCCAACTCGCGCTGCGCTTCGTCGAAATGGCCGGTCCGTCCGAGCAGCATCGCGTAGTTATACCGCGTCGCGGCATCGCCGGGCTGGAGGCGCAGGGCGATTTCAAAATGATCCCGCGCATCACCGAACCTGCCTGCCCCCACCAGGAGATTTGCCAGGTTGCCGTGTGCGTCTGCATAATTCGGTTTAATCCGGATCGCCTCTCTAAACGCCGGCTCGGCGCGTGACGACTCCCCTCCCGCGAGCCACAGAATGCCAAGGTTATTGTGCGCTTCGGGGAGATCCGGATCCAGTTCGATGGCCCTCGCGATCGCGGCCACGGCGTCCGCGTTTCTGCCGAGCACCCGCCAGGTTAGACCCAGCTCGTGCCACGTCAAGGCGTCCCCAGGCACGACCAAAGCCGCTCGCTTCAGGACTTCCGCCGCCTCCGGGTACTGACCGGACCGCCGCAGCGCGGTCCCGAGTTTCAGCAGCCCGGCTGCAAATGTCGGATTTCGCCGCACAGCCTCCCGATACACCGGCAGAGCCTTCGCCAATTGCCCATTGCTTTCGAGCGCCTGGGCGAGTTCCAGATAATATTCCGGCCGCTTGGGCGAATACCTTTCAATTGCGGTCGTGAGCTGCGCGATCCCATCTGTCAGATTGCTTCCCTGCTTCACCTGGGCGACTGCGAGATACAGGTCATTTTCGGGCGTATGAGAGAGCGTTTCGGGATAATACAAAACCACCGGACCACGGTATGCGCTGGCGCCTGTCTCCTGCCGTTCCGTTCTCTCAGCGAGCAGATCCCCCGCCGGCTTTCGCCGCTGGATGTAATGGTCGGTCGCGACCACGTGTACAACGTCCTCGGTGCGCCGTTTCGGCATGTGACAATCGACGCAACCGGCCGCGCGTGTGTGTTCCCCCGCCTCGACCTGCTCGTTGAAAGCTGACGCGTGGCATTGCCGGCAGACCGCGGTGTAATGCCGCTTTGCCTCTTCAGCGTGCGGAATGTCGTGCGGATTGTGGCACGTGGTGCAGAGCATCTTTCCGTTGCTCTTCAGGAAACACGCTGAGAGCCGCAATCGATAAGCCGCGCTGACCAACTCGAACTTGTCTTCGCGGCCCGCGCCGGCCGCGTGGTCGAAGCTGAGTACAAAAGCGCCCATGGGCTCCCCCGGCTGGTACGAAAAGAGACCCCGCTCATAGCGTTGAATCGCATTGGGCAAAGGGAAGCTGGTAGTCTCCAGATGGCACACCATGCACACCTCCATCTGGCGTTGCGGGCTCAGCCGCGCCGGATCCACGATGGAGTTCCGGATGTCTTGCTGCCTGGCCCCGGCGGTCGCTGCCAACTGCGCGTGCCGGTCCCCCGGACCGTGGCACCTCTGGCAATCGATGCCTTCCGGGAGCGCGCCGGCATACACGGGTCGAGCGAAGGGCTGCTCATGTCCGGCCGGAATCTCGGGATACGCGTTGTGGCAGAACATGCAATCGTACGTGATGGGCCTGCGAAAGCCGTCATGATTCGGGCGGTCGTAGCCTGGGTTCATCGCCCAGTAGCCTCCGTTCTCGGCGTACCAGGCCAAGGGCAGCTCGACCAGCGTGTTAGCAGCGGTTCGGTGCAGATATGCGCGCGCGTGATTACCGGACCCCATGACATAGTCGATTCGCTTCTCCATCACGTTGAGCTGTTTCCCGCCGGAATCCAATTGATAGCGCCGCTGATAGTAATTG
>QHXU01000130.1:3419-17882 GCA_003223065.1 Acidobacteriota bacterium
ATCGCGGCGGAGCATCGTGAAGTAACTGTCCGACGGCTGATGGTAGAAGGTGTTCCGGTTGGTGAAATCTTCGACCAAGTTTTCCGGCGACGGGCGATAAAACGATCGCCCCATGCTGGTCCGGCGGTAGGTTTCCCATATCTCACGATGGCAACCGGCGCAGATCCGCGCATTGTCGCTCTGTGCGGCCGCCACGCCTGTGAAGTAAGGCGCCAGCGCTCCGATGAGGATGCCCGACAGCCACCGATCTCGCTGAGCTACCACGCGCGTAGGCGATATGTTACCAAACGGCGCGGCTCCGCCCTACGGGTTCGGTTTTTTGATATGATCACGACGCTCGCGCTACACGACTGCTTTCAGACAAGAAGGTCCTCTTCGGACCTGCAGCCTTGGGAAAGGATTCGTGATGATCAGATTCAGCACCGCCTCGCAGACCACAAACAAGATCCGATTCACGCTGTTGGCAGCGTCGCTGTTGTTCCGCGCGGACCTGCTCGCGCAGAGCGGCGCAGGCTCGATTCAAGGCAGCGTTCAGGATGCAAGTTCAGCCGCCATCCCTGGCTGCTCGGTCCACGTCCTCAACGATCACACCGGCATCGCCAATGACACGACCACGAACAGCAGTGGCTTCTACACCGTGCCCGGCCTGTTTGCGGGAAGCTACACCGTGACTTTTAGCGCTCCCGGAATGAAGAAATACCAGGCCGTCATCGGGCTGCAGAACGCGCAGGTCGCGGTTTTGAGCCCCACGCTGACGGTGGGCGACGTCGCCGAACAGGTGACCGTGAGCAGCGAAGTGATTCAGCTCGCTACATACGACAGCGGCACTGTCAGCGCCCAGCTTGATTCCAGCCGCATCGACCAACTGCCGCAAAACGGCCGCAACATACTCGGCCTTGCGCAGAACACCGTACCCGGCGTCGAGTCGAACGGGACGCGCGCCAACGGACTCATGGGGGAGGCCATGGAATATTCCCAGGACGGCGCCCCCATGACGAATCGGAACTTCGGCGGCGAAGCCAACACGGCGCAGTCCACGCTGCCCGACCCCGATTCGGTTCAGGAAGCCAAATTCGAGACTCTCAATTCGAGCGCTCTGTTCGCCACGCCAGCCACAGTCATCCTGACCACGAAATCCGGTACGAACACATTTCACGGGTCGATGTTTGAAACCGCCCGAAACAATTATTTCGGCATCGCCAGGGCGCGTCAGAATCCGGCTGACTTCGCGGCGCCTCACCTGGTGCGCAACGAATTCGGAGCGTCCATCGGCGGGCCGATCATCATTCCCAGACTCTACAACGGTAAGAACAAATCGTTCTTCTTCGTCGCCTTCGAGCGCTTCTCGGTGCGTCAGGCGTCGAACGAACTGGTTAAGGTGCCGACGGTGTCAATGAGAAACGGCGATTTCAGCGGATTGGTGAACAGCGCCGGCATCCCCCAGCAACTGTACGACCCCGACTCCACGCAGAGCAGCGCGAACCAATACCAGCGAACGCCGTTCTCGAACAACCAGATTCCAATCAGCCGCATCAGTCCGCTGGCCAAGACGCTGTATGCGGCAACGCCCCTTCCGCAAACCGCCGACAATCCTTTGGTCAATTACAACTTCAACGCCGTGAATAACGTGACACAGACGGTTCCGAACACCACCGTCCGCCTCGACCACGTCTTCAGCGAGAACAATCGCGCGTACTTCCGTTTCACCGACATCCAACAGTCGCAGGAAGCTCTGCGTAACTACCCGGCGAATTCCCCGGCCAACATTGAAGGAGGCGGGCTACCGGCAGGGGCCACCGGATACCAGGACATTCCCGTCCAGACGATCAGCGGGGCCTTGGGATATTCGCACATGTTTTCGCCGACCTTCTTCTCCGAGACCATTTTGAGCCAGCAGTGGCAGAGAATGTATGTCCAGGGAAACGACGTTTCACTGGCAAATTACGAAGCGCAGTTGGGACTTCCCAATGACTTCGGGCAGACGGGCTTTCCGGCTATCGGCTCGAACCTTCTCATGCCGTATGGCGGCTCCCAGTGGAATTACGGCATGAGCCAGATCCTTTCGACTGTTGACGAGAACATGAACAAACTCTGGGGCAAACATCAGTTGGCGTTTGGCGGCCGCTACCGGCACGAACGATTCGGCTATCTGTCGGACCGTTCTCCGGACCAGGTCTCATTCACCAACCTGGCAACCGCCGTGTATGATCCGACAACAGGGGCCAACTACGGCGCCAAGCCCAACACAGGCTACGCGGATGCGGATTTCTTCTTGGGAGCGGCGAGCTCCTATAGCGAGAATAAGAATGCGCCTTTCAACCGCAATCGCGAACAGGAGTTCGACTTCTACGTCCAGGATAACTATCGCATCAGCCGGAGTGTGACCCTCAACCTCGGACTCCGCTGGGAGGCGCACCCGGCGCCCCACGCCGATAAGGATTACTTCGTTACCTTCGACATGAAGAACGACGCGCTGGTCCTGAAGCAGCCGATCGACTATTACATTCAAAACGGTCTTACCACGCAGGCGATCGTGACCAATCTCCGGAACCTGGGGGTCAAATTCGAGACGCCCCAGCAGGGCGGAATTCCCTCGAGCGGCTTCTACGGCAGTTGGTGGAATTTCCTCCCCCGCGTGGCATTCGCCTGGACGCCGCCGTTCAGCCTGAGGGGCACGGTACTCCGCGGAGGGTACGGCGAGTACATCTATCCTGTCCCGATCCGGAACTCCGTCCGGTATCTCACCGCGAACTACCCGTTCACCGCGGGTTACTCGAAAAGCTACACCGCCGCCTCTCAGGCGCCCGATGGCCTGCCCAACTATCTTATGCGGGCGCCGCAGATTGTCGTCGCCGGACTCAACAGCGCGCACGTAGTGGACACGAACTCCGTGACCGCGCTGCTTCCCGGCATCTCGCTCGGCCACACTCTCGCCGCGGACTATCCTCCGGGTCACGTGCGCGAAGCGAATCTGACCATCGAACAGCCGTTGCGCGATGACTCCGTGTTCCGCGTCAGTTACGTCTTCACGCACGGATACAACCTGGACCAGGATTATCACTACAACGACGCACCGTCCACTTACGTGTGGGAGACGACCACTGGAACAACGCCGCCCACCGGGGCTTTAGCGTCGGTGGCAACCCGGCCCTATGACAATACGGTCTGGGGCGGCAACGTGATCTCCAGGAAAACGGGTTGGTCCAACGATAGCGCGCTGCAGCTCAATTATCAGAGGCCGTACAAAAACGGATTCGGCTATCAGATCTTCTATGTCTACTCGCGGGCCTTTCGCGTTGGCGGGAACACTTTCCGCGATAACGTTCTGTATCCGGACGCGAATTTTGCTCCCGGCGTGCTTCCGGCAGGACTCAATCCCGGCACGATTCTCAATCCGAGCCAGGCTCTGAATCGCTGGGAAAATTACCGTGTTGATACCGACATCCCCGAACATCGCGTGACGTTTAACGGAATCGTGGATCTGCCCGCAGGCAAGGGCAAGCGCTGGCTGCGCAATTCCAACCGGCTGCTCAATGCGCTGGTGGGCGGCTACCAGTTGGCATTCGTCGGCCAGGTGCGGTCGCAGTCTTTTCAGGTGGCCTCGGGGAACTGGGGCGCGACCAGCCCGATGGAAGTGTATAAGAGCTCGGTCTCGCTCAACGACTGCCGCAGCGGCGTATGCCATCCCGCCTATCTATGGTTCAACGGATACCTGTCACCGACCGTAATCAACACCGCGAAGAATGGCGTAACCGGTATTCCGGCCAACTACGTTCCATATGAAGCGCCGATCAACAACACGCCTGGCACACCGAACTTCGGCAACAACAATGTGTCCGTCACACTAAAGAACGGGACTCAGGTGGTCACGGCTTACGCACCCGGGCCGGCGCCGGCCGTGACATCCAGCGTCACCACGGTCGTCAGCGCCCCCAACCCATTCGCGCATACAATCCTGCTCGGACCATATAACTACGAAGCCGACATGTCTCTTTACAAGGTCTTTTCGCTTACTGAGAGCATCAAGCTGAGAATAAACGTGGATGCTTTCAACGCGTTCAATATTCAGGGCCGCATCAACCCGAATCCGACGGACGGCGTCGAATCTCTCCAGACGTCCTACTGGACGCCGCGTCAGATCCAGTTTACGGCCCGGTTGTCGTTCTAATCGCGCCGCCGAGCGGGTGGCCCTTAAACACAGGAGTGGAGATGACACGGCGCGATTTTCTTGCTGCTTCGGCGCCGCTCGGCGCGGCGCAGGCGCGTGTCGAGGCGCAGACGGGACGCAAACGCGATTTACTGGCGTCATTGTGGAGCGGCGGCAATCTGGCAGCCGCGAACCGGACGTTTCACGCCTTTCCTGCCGCCGGGGAACGCGCCGGCTGGGAAGGGCTACCCGCCGATGCACGCGCCGCATTGATCGCGGCGGGCGAACGGCAGCTGCAGACTACCTGGGACGTGCTGCCTGCCAGCTCCGCCCTGGAATTCGCACGTAATGGAAACCGCTCCCATTACGAGGGGATGCGCGATCGCCGCCGACGGAAGCTGCAAGACCTGGTGCTGGCCGAGTGCGCCGAATTCAAGGGCAGGTTCGTCGACGAGATCGTCAATGGGATCTGGCTCACCTGCGAAGAGACGTTCTGGGGTGTGCCGGCGCACCTCGGCGCGCAGCAAGCCAGAGTTGGCCTGCCCGACGTAACTGAACCCATAGTCGATCTGTTCGCCGCGGAAACTGCCGCATTGCTGGCCTGGACCCTGTACCTGCTCGAACCCCAGCTTCGCCAGGTATCGCGCCTCGTGCCGGACCGAATCCGCTTCGAAACGGCGCGTCGCATCCTGACGCCTTGCCTAGAACGCGACGATTTCGGTTGGATGGGCTTCCACGGTCCCCCGCCAAATAACTGGAACCCGTGGATCTGCTCCAACTGGCTTACCGCGGCCCTGCTGGTGGAACCTGATCAAAAGCGGCGGGCCAGCGCGATTGAAAAGATCGTTCAGTGTCTGGATCATTTTCTCAACGGCTATGCGGATGATGGCGGCTGTGACGAAGGGCCCAGCTACTGGGGCCGAGCAGGCGCCTCGCTTTTCGACTGCCTGGAATTATTGCGCGAGGCAAGCCGCGGCGCATTGGACGCCTTCAACCAGCCGCTAATCCACCAGATTGGCCTTTATATTTGCCGTGCGCACATAGCCGGCGAGTGGTACACGAATTTCTCGGATGCACCGGCGCGCGTGCAGGTCGATGGCGACCTCATCTACCGCTTTGGCCGCGGGCTGAGGGATGACACAATGGCCCGCCACGGAGCCTGGGCCGCCTTTGCGCAGAGTGAGACCGCGCTTCCGCGCGGCAGCATTGGCCGCGAATTGCCTGCGCTCTTCAATCTCGCCGAGTTGCGCAAGGCGCTCCGCGCTGAGGCGCTGCTGCGCGATGTCTGGTTGCCGGGCATCGGCGTGATGACAGCGCGTTTGCGGGAAGGTTCGGCCCAGGGGATCTATGTTGCAGCCGAGGCCGGCAATAACGGCAAAAGCCACAACCACAACGACGTCGGCAATTTCATCGTGTATGCCGATCGCGCGCCCGCGATTATCGACGTAGGCGTGGAAACCTATACGGCGAAAACCTTCAGCTCGAGACGCTACGAAATCTGGACAATGCAATCCGCGTTTCACAACTGCCCGACCATCGATGGCGTGATGCAGTCGCCAGGCCGTCCGTATGCGGCGTCAGCAGTGAACTGCCATCAGGACGACGAAGCGGCCGAACTGCGCATGGATATCCCAGGCGCATATCCGAAGAACGCCAATTTAGAGAGCTGGAAGCGGGTTGTCCGCCTAGACCGCGCGCGCAACCAAGTGCAAGTCACCGATGAGTTTTCGCTGAATCAACCGGCCAAGGAGATTACCCTCACCCTCATGACGCCCTGCCGCGTCAGCCAGCAAGCCGGAACGCTGCAACTGGAAGACCGGGCACGCGTAGCTTGCGACCCGGCTCTGTCCGCCGCCGTTGAAGAGATCAAACTGGATGACCCGCGTCTGCGTGGCGTCTGGGGCGAGCGGATCTATCGCATTCTCCTGCGCGCAGCGAATCCCCCGCGACAGGGAAAGTGGAGTATGCGGATCACTCAAGCATAGTCGGCCTCGATTGCACTCGGCTCTGCGTCACCTCGAAAAGAAGCACATGACCTCCGGTGCTTCAGCCTATTGCACCCACTTTCCGGCGGTTCATCGTCGCGACGCTATGAGCTTCGCGCAGTTCGCCAAAACGCGTTAAGGTGCCAGGGACGCCGATGACAGCCCGCTCCAAGGTTTGGTCCGCCCCGCACCTTTGCAGCTCTATCGCAACAACGGTATCGGGAAGTTTACCGACGTCTCCCTCCAGCGTGGACTCATGGAGAGCGCCTTGATGTATACTATTCGCAAATCGGGCCAGGGACGCGAGTTCGGTTTCTAACGGGACGAATGCGCTAGTTGGGGGGCTCAGATGCTAATTAGGAAGCTCGTTTTCTCAGCTTCTCTTGCATGCCTGTTTCACGGGTATGCTTTCTCGCAAACCATCTCAGGTTCGATTGCCGGAAACGTGTTGGACGCCACGCAAGCGGCCGTAGCCAACGCAAGAGTGACCGCGATCGAGCAGGACAAGAGAACCACTTTCAGCACTGTCACGGACCTGGAGGGAAGGTTTGTTTTTCCACAGGTGCTGCCGGGCACATACACCATCGCTGTGGAGGCGCCTGGCTTCAAGAAGTACGAGAAAAGAGACGTCATTCTTTACGGCAACGAGAAGTTGTCCGTGGGTAATCTCAATCTCGAGATCGGCGCCGTGGAGCAGTCGGTGGAGGTGTCGGCGCAGGCGATTACGCTGCAAACCGAAAGCGGCGAGCGCTCGCAAACGCTAAACACGAAACAATTGGAAAACATCGCCGTCAACGGCCGGAGCTATCTTTCGCTGGTTGGCCTGACTCCGGGTGTCGCCACCGTTCCAAACCTCCAGACGGCGGGCCACGGCGGTGTGGGGTCGATCGCCGTCAATGGCGCACGCCAGAATCAGAACAATCTCACGCTGGACGGAATCGGCAACGTAGATACGGGCAACAACGGCGACCAGCTTGCGACCGTCAGTCTCGACTCGGTGCAGGAGTACCGCATCCTGACTAACGCGTACCAGGCTGAATACGGCCGCTCCTCCGGCGCCCAGATCAGTGTCGTGACCCGGAGCGGATCGAGCGAGTTTCATGGCAGCGGTTACCTGTTCCATCGCAACGAGGGCCTGAATGCCACGCGCAACCTGTTCCGGTATAACGACGTCGGCTACACGCTCGGTGGACCTGTCTACATCCCCGGCCATTTCAACCGGCACAAGGACAAGGTGTTTTTCTTCTGGAGCCAGGAATACCAGCGGCAGTTGAAGCCACAGGCAGAAAAGGACCGGACCGTGCCCACGCCGCTCGAGCGGCAGGGAGATTTTTCCCAGAGCGTGGACAAGAACGGGAATCCGTTCCCCTACATCCGCGACTACGCGAGCGGCCTGCCCTGCAACTCCACTAACACGTCCGGATGTTTTCAGGATGGCGGCGTGCTCGGAAGAATCCCGAAGAACCGTCTATTCGCGCCCGGCCTCGCGATTCTGACCCTCTATCCGCAGCCAAACGCGACCCAGTTCTTCAAGAGCGGATACGACTTCCGCTCGCAAATTTCCGACTCGTATCCCCGGCGGGAGGACTTGATCCGCGGAGACTACAACCTGAGCAATAGGTTCAAGATCTTCGCTCATTTTGTGAATAACTTCGACGCTGTTACGTCTTATTACGGCTCGTTCGTTCTTGGTTCCACCATTCCACTGGTGCCGGTCACGGATGCACGTCCCGGCAAAGGACTAGTGATTGGAACCACGCAGCTCCTGAGTCCAAGTCTGACCAATGAAACGAACTGGGGCTTCCACAAGAACATCATCCATATCGATGCCGTGAATAACGGGCTGACCCGCGCACTGACCGGCCTCAAGGACCTGAACCAGTTGTATCCGGACGCCGTGAAGGGCGACTACATACCCACATTCACGTTCAATGGCACGCGGATCAACAACACTGCGGCTTTTGGCACCAACAACGCTCCATTTTACAACTACAACACCACGATCGAGTGGATTGACAATCTCAGCAAGGTTTGGAACGAACATACGTTCAAGACCGGGTTCTATCTGCAGCGCAGCCGGAAGGACCAGAGTTCGTTTGCCAACTTCAACGGAACTTTCGATTTCGGTGACGATGCTTCGAATCCGTTCGACTCTCAATATGGGTTCGCGAACGCCGCGCTGGGGATTTATCGGACCTTTACGCAGGCTTCGCAATATGCCATTGGTCAATACCGCTATTGGAACCTGGAGTTCTACGTTCAGGACGCATGGAAGATTACCCGGCGGCTGACACTGGACTTTGGTCTCCGTATGTACTGGATTCAGCCCCAGTATGATGCGGCGTTGCTGACGTCGAACTTTCTTCCCGAGCTATTCGATCCCGAAAAGGCGCCGCGGCTGTATCAACCGGGCTTCGGTCCAGACGGCAAGACCGTCGTCGCGATCGATCCGTCGACCGGCCAGATGCTGCCCTCCACGGCGATCGGCAAGCTCGTGCCGAATTCCGGCGACCTGCTGAACGGGATCCGGCAGGCTGGGCACGGGTTCACGAAGTACCTGCAAAAAGACCGGGGCTTGACGCCCGCGCCGCGGTTCGGCTTCGCCTACGACGTGACCGGGAAGCAGAATCTCGTCGTTCGCGGCGGGTTCGGCATCTTCTACGATCGCTTCCAGGGTAATGAGATCTTCGACGAGCTGACCAATCCACCCACCACGTTCCAGCCGACGCTGGTCAACGGACTTGTCAGCCAGATCAATCCCGCTAATGCGTTGCTCGGCCCCAGCAGCTTGCTGGGCCTGGACTACAACGGCAAATTTCCGATGGTGATGAATTACAACTTCGGTGTCCAGACGAAACTGCCATGGAAGTTCGTGCTCGATACGGCCTACGTCGGGTCGCAGAGCCGGCATCTGCTGGATAAGCTCAACCTGAACGCGATCCCGTACGGGGCAACGTTCCTGGCGCAGAATCAGGATCCGACCAAGAACCCCGGTTCGCTGCTCGGGTCCAGCGCCCTCAACCGGGACTTCCTCCGCCCGTACACGGGCTTCGGCGACATTTCGATCCACCGCGAGGGATCGAGCGCGAATTACAATTCGCTTCAGGTCTCCGTCAACCGCCGCTTCGCGCAAGGGTTCTTCTTCGGTCTGGCGTACACGTGGTCGAAAGCGCTCGGAATTACCAGCGGAGACGGTGATTTCACTCGTATTGACGGCAACACGCGCCTTGCGAATTATGGCCCCCTGAACTTTGATCGCCGCCATACGTTCGTCGCGAACTGGATCTACGATTTACCGGGCTACTTCAGACACAATCCGGTAACCCACTTCCTGTTGGATGGATGGCAGAATTCAGGTGACTTCGTCCATCAGACGGGTACTCCCTTCAGCGTCGGATTCAGCATTCCCGGCGTGAACAATGAGAACCTGACTGGTTCTTATACGGAAGGCGCGCGTATTCACCTGATCGGGAATCCGTTGGACGGAACGACGTCGAGTCCATATAATCGCATCAATCCGGCCGCGTTTGCGCCGCCACAACAGGGCGACCTCGGCCTCGGTGCGCCAGTCAACTATCTTACCGGGCCAGGTATCAATAACCTGGACTTATCGCTTCAAAAAACTTTCGCGCTGAAAGAGCGATATCAGATCCAACTGCGAGCCGATGCTTTTAACGTCTTGAACCATACGCAATTCGGCGGTGGAGGCGGCGCCAATAACAGCGGCGTGAACGCCACAATCAACTACAAGAGCCTGACCGATCACACGATTACGAACCTGCCGTTCAATGCGAATGGCAGCATCAACAACATCAACGGATTCGGAACCATCGCGCAGGCCCGCGACCCGCGCATTATGCAGCTTGCGGTTCGCGTTCGCTTCTGATGATGTCGTTAGGGGAACAAATGTCGATAGTGGGCACAAACGCAGTCGCATGCGGCAGCGTTGAACACGAGCTTGGGATTGTCCTGCCCTTGCGGCAGGAAGAAAGTTCTTGGCCTTGAGCTGGTTGTCGGTGTAATGTTCAAACAGCGCGCCATGGATGTTATTGGTAAACGCTATGGTCGCACGCGCGTTGATCCGCTGCCGCCTCGGGTCGTGAAAAACAGACAGCGGGGGGTGCCATAGGCGGAGGCGGTGGCGGAGTTGGTCCCGGAATTGGCTGGTCACTCATACAAGCTTCTTTCGTGAAGTTCGCCTCAATTCTATCTCCCACACGTCAGGCGTCCGCTGCCGGTCACGCCATCGGTGGATTTGCCGGCGACATCCAGGACGACCTCGCCATATCAGAACACCAGCTTCAATCCGAATGAGAGTACTCGTCCCGGTCCAGCAGCGTTTACGGCTCCGAATCCTCCGGTCGGATTTCCGTTGTTGTCAAAACGGACCGTGGTGTTCACGCCGATGAAGTTCGGATGGTTGAAGACGTTGAATGACTCTGCGCGGAATTGCAGGTTCGTCCGCTCCTGGAGCAGGAAGTTCTTCAACAGGCTGACATCCCAGTTCTGGAAGCCTGGCCCAATCAGGATATTTCTTCCGCTGTTTCCGAATCGGCCCGGCGTCATCAGGCCGGGATTCACGAACGCTTCCGTTCTGAACCAATGGGTCAGGGTGCGCTCGCCTCGCGAAAGGTTGGGATTGCCGATGACAGACGCACGCGCAGAACTCGCCCCGATTCTCGCGATGTCCACCGGCACGCTCACCGAAACTGGGCCGCCGCTCTGGAACGCAGTAACGCCTGAAATCTCCCACCCGCCGAGCATCGTTCGCGTCAGTCGGCTGGGGCTCTGGGTGAACAACGGCACGGTATAAATGTAGTTGAAATTGAGGAGGTGTGCACGGTGAATCGCGGAAAGAGCGACGTCGTTCTTGGGGTGATAACTGTCCTGGGGCGTCCCGCCTCCGATTGCGTCCATTGTTTTCGAACCTGTGTAGTTAATGCCGAACGACAGGCCGTTTCGCAGCCGGCGACTGGCGGTCACCTGCAGGCTGTTGTAGTTCGAGGTGTCACTATCGTCCCGCTGGCTGATATTGCCCCATCCAAGATACGGCCGCAGTGCGTTGACGTTGATCGTGGAGTTCGGCGGATCTAGACGTGTGCCTGCCGGCAACTGATTCAGATTCCGGGTGAAGGTGAAGTGGCGCGCGACGTTGCCCACGTAGTTCACCTCCAGGATCACCTTCGACGGCATCTCCTGTTGGATGCCGAAGTTATACGAGATGACGCTGGGGGTCGGCAGCGTTTCGGGCCAGGCGTTCAGGTCCGACGGGAACTGTCGCGCGCTGCCGCCGGCCGGGTTGTCGATGTTGCCGTCGAAGATGTTGGCGACTTTGACGAATGGCGGATTTTGAGCTTGGCTGCTGATCTGGGCTCCCCCTACACGGTCATAAAAAATGCCAAAGCCCGCGCGAAGCGCGGTCTTGCCGTTGCCGAAGACGTCATCGGCGATGCCCATGCGCGGTCCCCAGTCGTTCCAGTTGGTGGCATTGCCGCCCGGCGGCAGCCCGACGAAAAGGCGCTGGAGGGACGGATCATCCGCCTGCGGGAGACGGCCCTTGGAAGCGGGCGGAAAGTGGCTGCCATAAATGGCGATGCCGTTGTAAAGATCGCCCGGGCCCGGCACGATCGAGCCGTCCTTCGGGTCGATCCCAGGCGCCTTGGCCGGATCGAATAGGCGCGGCAACCAGGTTGAGGCATTGCCCTGCGGGTTGTTGAAGGGTGGAATGAGATTGTAGCGCAGCCCCAACTCCAGAGTGAGCCGCCGGGTCACCTTCCACCGGTCCTGCGCGTAGAACTCGAACTGGTTAAAGCGCGACCACCATACCGAGTCCATTTCCGGCTCGGTAAAGTTCTGGAAATTACCCAACAGCACATCGGCAATTACATTTTTTGTGGACCGTGCGGCCGAGGTATTAAAGGTGACGGTGCCCTCGTCGCGGACGTTGGTGTTTTCGTTCTTGCGGGCCCGCGTGATTTGCGCACCGAACTTCAAAATGTGGGCGCCGGCAACTTTGGTGAAGTCGTCGCGCCACTGGAAGGTTCCGTTACCGTTCTTGATGCGGTCGCCAGAGTTGTAACCGGCGAAGCCCGCGATATTCACTGCCGGCCCGACGTCGGAACGGTTGGCGGGGAAGATCTCGGGGAAGGTCAGGCCCAGTGCGGAGCGGGTGATAACTGAATCGTCGGGCGTTCCGTGAATGGAGTTCTTGCCCAGACTGAAGCTGAAATAGTTCAGTAACGTCGGCGAAAACGTGTTTTGCAGGCCGATGGAGGTCAGGTAGCTGGGGCGCGGCCGCGGGTTGGGAACGAGGTCCAGGGTGTTGTTGCGGAACGGGAACACGATGTACCACTTGTCGTTGGTGTAGCGATAACTGAGCTGCGTCTTTGAAGAGATGTTGTAATCGATGCGCATCAGTTCCTCGCGGTAGTCGGTCTTTGCCATGCCCGTGGCTACATAGTTTCCACCGGGACCGACGAAGTTGGGCAGCGGGTAGGGCTTGAGGAGCCGTGGCCCATTCTGTGACCAGAGTGACTGCGGGACCGTGCGGTCGGCGAACGGCTTCCCGTCCAGCGGATCTACGGGCGCCGCCAGCGAAGAGCCGCGGAAATCTCCGGCGCGCTCAGCCGCCGTGGGTACGACGTTCACCATGGTCTGGCCTTGCCGCGTGTACTTCCATTCCTGGCTGTAGAAAAAGAAAAGTTTGTCCTTGTTGGTGTTGAACTTGTGCGGGATGTAAACGGGACCGCCGAGGGTACCGCCGAAGTCGTTGAAGCGCAGGGGATCGACACGGGGGTTAAAGAAGGAGCGCGCGTCGAAAGAGTCGTTGCGGACAAACTCGAACAGCGTGCCGTGGAACGCGCTGGTGCCGCTCTTGGTGACGAGGTTGATGGTGGCGCCGGCCCGTCCGCCGAATTCGGCCGAGTAGCTCGACGTCTCGAGCTTGACCTCCGCGATGGCGTCGACATTAGGGTCCACCAGACCGTTGCTGTTGGCGCCGTTATCGTGGTTCTCGGCGCCGTCCACAAGGAAGTAGCTGGATTGCGTGCGAATGCCGTTGACCCTTTGCTGATCGAGCGCCAGTTGCGGATTGAAGACATTCAGGGTGGTGGCCACTACGCCGGGTACAAGGCGCAGCAGTTGCGTGTACTCGCGACCGTTGAGGGCGATCTGGCTCACCTGCTGGTCATTGATGACACGACCCACGTTGCCGGATGTCGTCTGGACCTGGTCCGCGGTGGCAGAGACCTGCACGGACTCGGAGACCTGTCCGACTTCCATGGTGATAGAAATGTCGCGGCTCGAGGCCGCATCCAGAACCAGGTCGTTTTGCTCGATGCTCTTGAATCCCTGATGTTCCACGCGCAGCTTGTAGGTGCCGGCCAGCAAGCTGGGAAAGACGAACAAGCCGGCGGAATCCGTGGACGAAGTCTGCCGGAAGCCAGTGGCGGGGTTGGTAACGATTACAGCGCAATGGGGGATGGAAGCGCCCGTGGTGTCTTGCACGGATCCAGAAATGCGCCCAACATTGGTCTGCGCCCAGCAGGCCAATGCGACGAGATGAATTGGGGGCAGAATTCTGGCCAGGCAACGATAAGGGATGAGAGTCATTCGACCTCCTAAGTTATGGGAATCGTAGCATAGCCGACTTGAACGAGGCCTAAGAGGCAGACGCTTCGCGTGCCGTCCCCAGCGAGATTGTCGGGTCACAAGGAGGCTATCCCTGTGACCCATCTACGCAACTTGATGCTCGAAGAGCTCGAGCGTCGAAATTACTCACAGAATACCGGTAACCGAGATCGGCCAGATGCCGACGCAGATTGCCACCGGGAGCATAGCCGAGACCCAGTTCGGCAATCAGATCCGGATCTTGCAGACCCGCTGCCGCTCCGCTGCACCAGGTGGCGAAGCATCTTTTTAACATGTCATTGTCTTCATCGAGGCTCTGCAGACTGATTAGCGAATTTCCCATCAAAACGAAGACAGCTCTCTTGCATCGTGCCGGCGTAGGCCATGAACTTCACCTCACCGGCCGTGTCTGGCGGATGCGCCATCAGCGCCGGCTTGCCTGTCGCGGCGTGAATGTCAGTAGCCCGATTCATAGAATAGAGTGGTGGGCTGCGCTCAGAGAGAGGGAAGATCCCGCGCGGGCGTCGGCTGCGGCATCCTCCTCTACTGGTTCCGCAAGGTAGCCGCGCGGCGACCGCTCAGAAGATCAGCTTCATGGATGCCTGTAGAATCCGCGGATCTCGCGCGCCGCGGATTTGTCCGAACGTGGCGGACGATAGGGTTGCGTTCGGCCCGCCGAAATTGGGGTGGTTGAGCGCGTTG
>QHXU01000130.1:17888-19640 GCA_003223065.1 Acidobacteriota bacterium
CTCGACGAAGCGGAACTCGCGCCCGACCGCCACGTCCACGTTGAAGTAGCCGGGCCCGCGCAGGCTGAAGTGGCCGGCATTTCCAAAACTCCCGAGTTGATTCGCGGCAAAGAGATTCGGATTGACGTATTGATAGAACAATCCGTGCGGCGCGCCCGTGTATGTTTGCGTAGAGATCACGTCGGGCCGGTCGTTACCGACGCCGGTGAGAGAGTTGTCCTTTCCAGTCGCTGGATTCACGGGCAACCCGCTCTGGTATCGGATCAGTGGCGCAATGTTCCAATGGTTCAACAGATGCGCCTTCCATCCGGTTCCCCCCCAACGGCTGAGATACACAATGCTGGCGTTGAAGATGTGAGGCACATCGTAGGAACACGGCCCGTAATCGCCGCGCACGTTGTTCGGATCCTGAATCACGCCGGTGCCCAGCGACGTGACCGGGGCGATTCCCAGGCATTTTGACCACGTGTAGTTCAACAGAAGCGTGTAGTTGCGCGCGAAACGATGCTCGATTGAGGTGAGCAGGCCGTTGTAATTCGCGCTGATGCCGTCATCTCCGAGCGTCATCTGCGAGTAGTATTGGCCTGTCGCGGGATTGGCCAGAGTAAGAACGCGGCGCGCTTGTGTGTTGCTCGTCGAAGAACAGGGCTTGCCGGCGCAAGTTCCCGGAATATAGACGGCCGGATTAATCTCGTTTCCGATCCACAAGTGCGATGTCTTGTTGCCCAGATACGAAATGGAGAAGACCCAGTTGGCGCTGAGCCTGTGCTGCACGCTGGCGTTCCATTGCACCACGCTGGGTGAGTGGATGTGGGGCGGCAGGAAGGCCTCTGCGTTGGCGAGCGGGAAAGGAACATTCTTCGCCGGCGCGGGAAGCGGGAACGGATTGCCGCCCGGTACGTTGCCCCAAGGATTACTGAACTGGTACGGTCCGCTGGTGTTGGTCACCTGCGGACCGTAGGGCGGATTTTGAGCGACCATGCGGTAAGGAATAAACGTCCCGACCGAATCGTAGAGCAGCGCTCCACCAACGCGGACCGTCGTTTTTCCCGCGCCGTCAGGGTTGTACACCAGTCCCAGGCGAGGGGAAAGGTTGGCGAGGCGTTTATCCGTGAACCCGTTGGGAATTCCGGGATCGCCATAGAACAGCGAGCCTGCTGGCGCGTTCACGTAGACCTGGCTCACCTGTCCGGCGTTGAAAGCGGCTTGGGAAAAGGTGCTGCCGCGATTGTAACGGTCGTGCTCGGGCAGCAGCGGCTCCCATCGCAAGCCGAAGTTAGCCACCAGCCGCGGCGTCACGTGATAAGTGTCCTGGGCATACATCATGAACACCGTCTGAACCAGGTCGTTGAGCTGCTGTCCGCTCTGGCTGAACGAATTCATTTTGCCTGTCAGGAAATCCAAGAGTGGGTCGTTGCTGTACCGCCCGTCGAAGTTGAACACCCCGTTGTCCTGGTAATGATTGTCCTGGCCGTCCCTCGTGCGCAGGATATCCACTCCGAACGCAAGCTGGTGCTTGCCCCGCAGGATATCCACGTCGTTGGCGACCTGGAAACTCGTGATGGGGAACCTCCCCAGGGCGCAGGTCCCGCACCCGATTGCGAAGCCTCCGTTGTTCACCGAGAGTTGCAGAAAATTCTTGGTGCCCTGATAGAGGTTGGCTACCCCCAGCGAGGCAGCGTTGATCCCGTTCGGATTGGTGCCGCGATCGTTGCGCCTGCGGCCCACCGTGAGATGCAGGGAGTTGACCGT
>QHXU01000131.1:0-3193 GCA_003223065.1 Acidobacteriota bacterium
AAAGGACCGGGGCCGTCCCCAACCTACCCCTCAGCGATGCCGCCCGTCAAAGGCAAGAGACCGGCAATACAGCATCGTCCGCCGGCGAGCGCGGAGGCAGGAAGGCCGGTCGAACTCGAGCTGAATATTTCGGAATCGGCGGACGTGCGCACGGTGCGCCTCTACTACCGGCCTGTCAATCAACTTGCCCAGTTCAAGATGCTCGAAGCAAAGCCCGGCGCCCGTTTCACAATTCCCGGCGCTGACGTCTCCCATCGGTGGGACCTGATGTATTATTTCGAAGTCCTGAACTCTTCGAACAGCGGCTGGTTCCATCCCGATCCGCTTCGCGATACTCCCTACTATGTGGTGAAAACTGCTCCCGCGGCGATCGCGCGCGCAATCGATTAGGTCCATAGCGTTTTCGGCCCTGAAGGAGTTCGTACATGTATACTGGCCAACAATGCCGATACAGTGGACCGCCGTTTCCGCCGGCAGTGGTCGAAGGCGCCATCTCGGACAAGATCGAGGACGTGAAACCCCGGCGGGCGTATAGCTCGGCGACCACGTCGTACCAGATCAAGATCGACGGTCCCCCCGATGGAAGACGCACAAATTGGGAACGGAGACGTTCAACGAACGAATCGAGTGGTACTACGTGACGCGGGACGTGTTCAAGGAACTGAACGCAGGCGACCGTATCCGCGCCGTAGCCGGCGCCGGTACCGGCGTCCTTCTTGCGGTCCAGAGACTCTACTGACAATTCCTGCAAAGGACCGCCCGGAAGCGATCGCCGGAACAATAATGGTCCAATACTGGGTGTGCCAGACTCAGACTTGATCGGCCACGTCCAGGCAATTCTTTCCGCAGCCCGCTTCGCCGCCGAGAAACACGCCAGCCAGAGGCGCAAGGGTAAGGCGGCGGAGCCTTACGTAAACCATCTCATCGAAGTCGCGCACCTGGTTTCGACCGCCTTGAAGGAGCTTGACACCAATCTCGTCATCGCTGCCCTGCTCCACGACTGTATCGAGGATGCCGGCGTCACGGCCGGAGAACTGGCCCGTCTTTTTGGTCCCGACGTAGCGGATCTCGTGGCTGAAGTCTCGGATGACAAGTCGCTGCCGAAGCAGGAACGAAAGCGTCTTCAGGTTGAGAATGCTCCGAAGATCTCTATGCGGGCGCAGACAATTAAGTTGGCGGACAAGATTTCCAACCTGCGTTCGATCCTGTCCAGCCCTCCCACGGACTGGGATTTCGAGCGGAAGAAGGAATACTTCGCGTGGGCCAAGCGTGTCGTGGATGGGTTCAAAGCACCCAATCCGGTGCTCAAGGCGGAATTCGAGAGCACCTTGGCGTCTTTCCATACGGATCGAGCGGAAATTTGAGACCAAGCGCTCCGTCTTGAACGAATCCCCCACCGCCTGTTTGCGCCCAGAGGAGTATACTCCACCCATAAGGAGGTAAGCATTCATGTCATCACCCGCTACAAAGGCGGCAAAAACTCAGGCCGTCAAGGCAGCGGTCGAAGTCGCAGAGCATACTCCGCTGGAGCATGAAGAAATCGCACGCCTCGCGTACTCCTACTGGGAGGCGCGCGGACGTCCCGATGGCTCGTCCCAAGAGGATTGGTATCGAGCCGAACGCGAAATCCGCAAACGGACCGGCGCAACCAGGTAAAGTCCGGGCGCCCCCCTTCTTTAGCGGTGCGCCCGGAAATTCACAAACTGAGAGGGGGACAGAAACGGCCTGCGTGAGCGCTCGGGCGTCCACTCCGGGCCTCAGGCAGGGCGGCTGTCCCGCTCTCCAGCAGCCAGCGTAGGCTTCCCGGCCGGAGACCTCAATAGCCGCAGAGTACTAAACCGTACTGGTCCACGGTGCTGTCTTTCGAGAATTCAGGTTTCTACGATGCCGGCTTTCTTGAGCGCCGCGCGGCCGTACTCGAGGCAGAGTTTTGCGCTCTGTTCGGGCGGCATCTCTTTGAGACCCCTTCCGAAGACCTCGACGCTCAGCGAGTCCTGGTAGCCAATCTTCTGAAGGGCCGCCAGGAAGCCCGTCAGGTCAATCACGCCTTCGCCCGGCAGCAGCCGCTGGTTATCGCGAACCTGGTTGGCCGGAAGATTGGCCGCATCATCAAAGTGCACGACTACGATTCGTTCTTTCCCCGCCGCGAGAATGTCGGCAGGCGTTCCGCCCGAATGGTGCCAGTGCCAGGCGTCCAGCGTGAGGCCGACGTTTGATCCGCACTCCTTTGCGAACTCGAGCATGTCGGTCATTTTCCAAATGAACTCATACTTGAACTGTTGGCGAAAATGGAGTGGACCGAGAAACTCCAGCCCAAGTCGGCAATGCGAGCGGGCGAGGATGTTGGCACACTCCGTTAAGCGTTTCTTGTATGTGCGCCGAAGTTCATCCTTGGGTGTGTCGCTCGAGGACATTATCGCCGTCATCATGCGCGGGCACCCTATCGCGGCTGCGAAAGGGCCGGCGTCTTCGAGCTTGGGCAGCGTGGCCCGAAAGGCTGCGTCGTCTTTGCGGAAATCCACCGGAAGATTCACAAATGCCGGGCGAAGGTGAAGATCTTCGAAAAGACGCCGCGTGCGGTCGACTCCTTCCGTCATTGACCCTTCGAGCATCACATCCACGCCCTTGAAGCCGGTGCGCGAGGCGAGCCGCGCAAAGTCCGGCCAGGCAAGGTGACCGCCGATGGGAACGCCGTTCAGCGAGAGATACATGAATATATTGAAGCGCAATTTCCCCGCACGGCTCCCGGACAGCGCGCTACGGCTTCTGGCGGCGCTTTAGCCCTCGTCGTTTGCCATCGCATCATGGTACGCATAGGCAAACGCATGAGTTTCGCAGTGCGCCGGTTCGACTTTGTCGAAAAGTCCCCGAGAAGCATTTACCGGGGACCAGTCGACGTCCGGCACAGGAGAGGTTGCGTCCTGCAGCCAGCGTCGCAGGGCGTTCCTCCTGCGTCTCGACTGCATCGTTTGCCGCGCCTGCCGAAAAATTCTTAAAAGACAGGCAACACTAGCCCCGACGATAACGATCAGTATGAGCCACGCAGCTAATAGCATTTTTCATGCTCCTCCGATGGCGTAAGAGTTCACATAGTATGCATCTTAAGGACTAATCTGTATCACCAGTTTTTTCTGTATTATCAAAAGAAAACAGTCGGTCTACGAGCCAATTGAGGGAATTGTAACGACCCGCG
>QHXU01000131.1:3243-13153 GCA_003223065.1 Acidobacteriota bacterium
ATAGGGGCGGATCCAACACCAGGAGTGCACAGCATGCGGATGCTGGCTTTAGGCTTCATGGCGGCTTCGGTCGCGCTCGCCGGGCCGACCTTTACAAAGGACGTCGCCCCGATCCTTTACAAGAACTGCGTCGGTTGCCACCGGCCGGGCGACATCGCTCCCATGTCGCTTCTCGACTACAAATCGGCGCGGCCATGGGCCAAGGCGATCCGGGAAGCCGTGGCGGCGCGCAAGATGCCGCCGTGGTTTGCCGATCCCGGTTTTGGCGCCTTCTCAAACGACCCGCGATTGCAGGCCCGGGACATTGAGACGATCAAGGCCTGGGTCGACGGCGGCTCCCCCGAGGGAAACCCGCGGTATCTTCCACCAAAGCCGGTATTCACGGAAGGCTGGAAACTTGGTAAGCCGGACATCGTCATTGACATCGGACAGGATTTCGTCGTCCCGCCGGGCAACGATGTGTACCAGTATTTCACCGTGCCGACGAATTTCACCGAGGGCAAATGGATCCGGGCCGCGCAGATCCTGCCGGGGAACCGCCGCGTGGTGCATCACGTGCACGTCAGCCTGGTTCTGAATCGCAACGGAACCGAGGGCGATGCAGGCGGTTTTCGGCAGCAATCGGGGCGTTTTTGGGATTGGAAAGACGGGCTGTCAAGGCTCCGGATGGACGCGCCGGTCTTGAATGACGCCTGCGCTGGTGAGCTGCCGGGCGTGCCCGATTTAAGCGGGTTCGAAGAGGGATCGTTTACGGCGATGTTGCCGGGTAAGCCGCCGGATAATTTCGGCGACAGCACGCCGAAGTGGATCCCGGCGGGAGCGAAACTGCGGTTCCAGATCCACTACGCCAAGGTCGACCAGCCCCAGACGGATCGAACGAGCGTGGGTTTCTATCTGGCTTCCGGCCCGCCCGCGAGGCCCATGCGGCGGCTAGACCTTCGCAACCGCTACTTTCTGATTCCGGCAGGAGCCGCGAACCACGAGGTGAAGCGCTGTTATGAGTTTGAAGCGGATAAGCTGCTTGTCTCGATTACGCCTCACATGCACTATCGGGGCAAGGACGCCCGCTATGAACTGGTGCGGCCGGACGGGCGGCGCGAGACGCTGCTGCTGGTGCCGCATTATAGCTTCAGCTGGCAGCTCTTGTACCGCTTTCAACAGCCGGTTTATGTGGAAAAGGGCAGCCGGATGATCGTGACATTTCATTACGACAACAGCGCGAACAACGCCAGCAATCCGGACTCGAGCCAGGTGGTCCGCTGGGGCGACCGCAGCGAAGATGAGATGATGACAAGTTGGATGGAATACCTCGACGCCACGCCATCATCTCAGTCCTGGTCGAAGACTGCGGAAGCGCGCAGGTAGGCGGCGCCGCGCCGGCGAAAGGGATTCGAAGCATCCTCATCAGCCCCCTGAAAAGTAGAAGCATCCACATCCGCGGTGAGGGACTGGCGGCGTGGACTTGCGCCCGCTTGCTGGTAAAGAGCGGCTTTTCTGTTACGGTCGAAAGGCCGCAACGGCGCAAAATGCCGTTCATTCTCGTTGGCGGCGTAACGCAGGCGTTACTGTGCGACATCGCGGGCGACCCAGGCCTCTTCCGCGATTTTCCACGAATCCGGAAACGCACCGTCGTATGGGGGCCGGACGCCGAAGCGCGGGTGCTCGATCATTCCGCCGCCATCGTCTCGGAACAGGCGCTCCTGGATCGGCTCTGGACCGGTTGGTGCGGCGCCGGCGAACGCCCGGCAGAGTGGACGATCCTTGCCGCAGCGCCGGCGCCCGGCTCCGAAAACCATTTCGGCTCCAGAAAGGCGCATGTCGCTGAAGTGGATTTGAAGAGCGAGCGTGCGGCCTGCTGGATCGAATCGTTCGACTGCGGCTGGATGTTCCTCATCGCCCGCGAGGACTCGACCGGATCGCTGATCTCGGTAGGGGCGCGCCCGCGGGCATTTCTCGAGTCCAGCCGCTGCATCGCGGATCTTATTTCCGGCGTCCGTGAAGCCGAGGGTGAACAGCCCGCTTATCCGCGCATCGTAACGCCGATGTGGGGTTCCGGCTGGATCCTCTGCGGAACAGCGGCCATGGCATTGGATCCGCTGTGCGGAGACGGATCCGGGCATTCGATCCGCGAGGGGATTCTCGCTTCCGCCGTGTTGCGGGCTATAGCCAGGGGATCCGAGCCGCGCGATGTTCTGGAACATTATGAATTCCGCCTCCGCGCGGCGTTCCAGCGCCATCTCGAGCTCTGCGAAAAGTATTACGCCGCGGGCCGTAGCGGCCCGTGGTGGGATTCGGAACTGGCGTTGCTGCGCGGGGGCCTGCAATGGAGCCGGACCCATGCGGCAGCGCGAAGCGAATGGCGATACCGGCTCGAAGGATTCGATCTCCTCCCGGCCTGACTCGCTACTTCTTCGCTTTAGCCTTTGAGGCTCCTTGTTTCGCGATGACCATGTCTTTTATCTTGTCGTACGTCGCCTGAGGAATGATCTTCTTCGTAACGAGCTGGTCCTTGCGTTGGTACGGCCGGCCCTCGATGATCTTTTTCGAATACGCGTCGCCGATTCCCGGCAGCGCCTTCAACTGGTCCTCCGTGGCCGTGTTGAGGTCGAGCAAGGTCTTGCCGGCCGCGGGCTTCGCGCTGTCGGCGGTTTTGGCGGGGCTCTTCGTCTGCGCCACCACGGGACCGCCACAAAACAAGCAGCAAGCGAACGTAGTAAGCGGAGGTTGCTCATACCCACAGTCTAGCGGCCCTGTGCACGAAGTAGACTGGTCATGCTGACCTGATATGAGCGTTGGGATTTCCCTGCTCCGCGCCGTCAACCTTGCGAGCCACAACCGGATCAAGATGGAGGAGCTCCGTGCGCTCCATGAGTCACTCGGACTGCGAGAAGTACAAACCTACGTGCAGAGCGGCAACGTCATTTTCAGGACCGGAGAACGCGACCTTCTCAGGCTATCCAGGCGGATCGAGAACGCGATCGAGCGGAAGTTCGGCTTTCGCCCCGACGTCATTATTCGCACCACTTCGGACTTGCGAAACGTGATCGCCCAAAACCCGTTCGCGTCGCGGCGCGGCATCGATCCAAGCAAACTCCTCGTCATCTTCCTTGCCACTGATCCGAGCCCGGAAGCTCGGGAAAAGATCCTGAGCATCAAGGCCGATCCCGAGGAATTGCGGATAGACGGCCGCGAACTCTATATTTACTTCCCCAATGGCCTGGCGCGTCCGAAACTGTCGGCGGCGCTCATCGAGAAAACGCTGAAGATACCCGGGACGGGCAGAAATTGGAACACCGTGAGGAAATTGCTCGAAATGGCGGAGAAGCTGGAAGCTTCCAAATAAATGTCACCCATTCTGCAACACGAGAATCCAGTCCTGTAATATTGGGGGCTGCGGCGGCTTCCAGTTGCCGGATTCATCGGGAACAACGCGGCCGAGCGCATGCTCGGAGCCGTTTACCGGGTTGAAGAAGTATGCGTCATAGTTGACGCCGCGTTCGAGCGCCTGAATCGTGGGCGAGTTTCCATCCGGAAGAAAGAAAATTCGCACTTGCGCGGGAATACCCGCCGCATAGGCGCGGAAGTAGTTTTCAGAACTCCAGTGTGGCGCCGCCCAATCCGGATGCGGCTCAAACCGCCACCACTCATATCTCATCAACAGTTTCTTCGCGAGGCCGAGCTGCGCGGATCCCGGCAGTTGGTAGGCTGTCTCCCACGGTGTGTCGCCCCACGAGCGCCCATGCGGCGACGGTCCAAAAGGCTTCTCCACCGTATTGACCTGCCAGATTCCATTCGCTCCGTAAGTGTGACCGGCCGCTCCGCTCAGCATGCACGACCAGAACATGAAGCGCTGCACCTCCTGGCGGCTGGCCTCCATGATCCCCTCGTAACAAACCTCGCCGACCAGCACTGGCATCTTGGGGTTTCTCTGGAGCGAGCCAGTGACTTGAGTGATCGTATTCCGGATACTCGCGCGGTCGCTGTGTCCGGTTTGCAGCATATCGAAATCCAGGACGGAAGCATCCTCCACGCTGTCCCGTGCCGTCTGGGACGGGTGAATCGTGATGAGGCGATGGAGCGGATCCGTGCTTCGGACGTAGTGTGCCACCTCGGTCCAGCCCTGCTTTTGCACAGCCGAATCCTGCTCGCGATGCTGGGAGAGATAAAACGGCATCGTGCCCTCCCCGGCCAGGCACCACACCGCCGGATATGCGCCCCAACGCGCGATCAGATTGCGCCAGTGTTGCTTCATCCTTGGAACGCCCATGAGCGGCAGAAAGTACCCCCAGCAACCCACGATGCAGGGAACGATGCCGCGCTCGGCCAGGTATTGAATTCGCACATCCGCCATGTCGAAGTAAGCCGGATTGATCCGCTGATAATCCTTCTCCCACGGAAATCCGGCTTCGTTGGCTCCGCGCGGATCGAAGGGCGGCATGTCCGGATAGAGTCCCGCAACGATCTGGACGACGCTGAAGCCCTTTCGAACCCGGTCCGCGGTGAGTGTCTGAAAGCCCTCCGGCCAGCTCAGACGCCGGCAGAGTCCCATCCACCAGGTGTCGCCTAACCAGAAGAATGGTGTGCCGTCGGTGTGCTCGAAATGGCGGAGGTCGCGGGCGACGCGCACGGGACCGTGCCTGTAGAGCGCATTCTCACCACGGTAAGGAGCAACTTCCAGCACGCCCGACCGGTCGTGCAAGTCGCCGTTGGAACTGTCGGTGCAGATCGTGCGCCAGCGGTAGCGGCCTGCGGATGGCGGTGCGAACCGTACGCGCCAAACCTGTCCGCCGCCCCAGAATGCCGGAACGCGGTACTCGGTGCCGCCCGTGGTTTCAAAAACCACATCCAGTTCAATGTCGTTGAATGGATCCTTGTACGCCTTACCCGACGAGTAAGACCACTCCGCCGCGCGATGCTGCTCGGCATATCGGACGTCCGCGCGAGCCTCGCTCGCCAGCGCCCATATGCCGGCTCCCGCCTGACAGAACGAACGCCGCGAGATCATGGTCCTAGTTTACGATCCGCGACATAGATTGATGCGGTCCGGCGCTAGTTACCTGCGGGCTCCTGTCCCCCTGGCGGCAAATGTTCCTGAAAATAGCGGGCGATCAGCGAATACACATGGAGACTCGTGCCCGCGCCTTCGGAGATCGAGTGCGTGCGGTTGGGATACTCCATGAAATCGAAGGGCTTGCCCTTTCCAATCAGAACGTTGATTAGCTCTTGCGTCCCCTGAAAATGGACGTTATCGTCGCCCGTCCCGTGCACGATGAGAAGTTTGCCGCGCAGGCCCCCGGCGAAGTTGATCGGAGAACCCAAGCGGTATCCTTCGGCGTTTTCAGCGGGAAGCCCCATATAACGCTCCTGATAAATGGTGTCATACAGCTTCTGATCCGGCACCGGCGCAACTGCGACGCCAACACGGTAAAGATCCGGCGAGCGGAACATCAGATTCAGAGTGTTCGAGCCGCCGCCGCTCCATCCCCAGACTCCAACACGGTTTAAATCGATGTAGGGTCTTTGGCGCGCGAGCGATAGCACCGCGTTAGTCTGGTCCCGAGCCGATAACACGCCGACTTCTCCATAGATGGATTTGCGCCACGCCCGGCCTTTCGGTGCTGGTGTACCGCGATTGTCAAAGCTCGCGACCAGATAACCTTGGGCGGCCAGAGCACGATGAAATAAGCCGCGCTTGCCCTGCCACGTATCGACGACCGTGGTGCTGGCGGGTTCCCCATAAACGTAAACGATGAGAGGGTACTTCTTGGCGGGATTGAAACCCCGCGGCTTTACCAGCCATCCGTCGAGGTTCTCGCCATCCTCCAACGGAACTCGCAGGAATTCGACCGGGGGATCCGTGATTGACGCCGTGTTCGCCCGAAGCGCGGGGTTCTCTTCGAGCGTTCGCACGACCCTGTGTTCGGGAAGGCTAACCAGTTCCGTAACCGGTGGACGATCAAACCCCGACCAGGTGTGAAAAGCCCAGCGGCAATCAGGCGAGATGTCGTAGGAGTGCGTACCTGCTTGATCGCCGGGACTGAGACGAACCGGTGGACCGTCGTGATCCACGGGCGCGCGGTAAAGGTAGCGCTGGGTAGCGTCGTTTCCGGCTGCTGTGAAGTACAGCCAGTGGCTCGCTGGATCGACTGCCGCCAACTCCATGACATCCTGCGGGCCACGCGTGATGAGCGCCGGCGCGCCGCCTTCGCGCGAAACCGAATAGGCGTGCCGCCAACCATCGCGTTCGCTGAGCCAGACGAAGTTCTTGCCGCCGTTCAACCATTCGAAAGCCTCGGTGGCCTCGCGAACGCCTTGACTCTCCGGAATGTCGACCCAGGCGTCGTCATGATCCCGAAAGATTTCTTTAGCAGCTCCCGTTTGCGGGTCGGCCGTAAAGATGATCGCATTGTCCTGCCGCCGGTTCAGTTGGCCGATGACGAGGCGTCCATCACGCGTCCAATTCATCCGGAAAAGATAGTTCTCCCGCGAATCGCCCGGAATGTTGATCCAGACAGGCGTGCCACCCGAGGCTGAAACTACGCCCACACGGACGGAAGAATTCTTCGTGCCCGCTTTTGGATAGGGAATGTTGATTATTTTCGGATAGAGCGAATCCGTGTTGTTGATGATAGAGAACTGCTCAACGCCGGTGGAATCGAACTGCCAGAAGGCAATGCTCTTACTATCGGGCGACCAGCGGAAGCCGTCGCGGAGGTTGAGTTCCTCCTCATAGACCCAGTCGGATGTGCCGTTGATCAGCGTGGCGGAGCCATCCGAGGTCAGCGCACGGATGGCGCCGGTCGCGAGGTCTTCGACATATAAGTTATTGCCGCGAACATAGGCAACCTGAGAACCATCGGGCGAAAACTTCGCGAACATCAACGAGGATGCGGGCGCGTCGCCGCCGAGTTTCCGGAGTCTGCCGGACTTGCGGTCAAGGACCCAGTAGTCTCCCCGGGTACGAACTCTCCAGACTTTCTGCGCGGCCGTGAAAACGAGTAGATGCGAGAAGTCTTCGCTCCAGCTGTAATCGGAGATCGCAAGCGGTTTTTCCTTAGGTGGCGTGATTTGCGCGGCAGACACGAGGATGGTCCGCTTGCCGGTCGCCGTGTCGTGTTCGACCATGTCTTTCGAGCCAGGAGAAGCGACGGAGTCTTCGATAGCAACGAAAGCATTGCCGCCTCGAATCCAGCGTGCAGGTCCGAAAGATTTCTCAGCAAAGTCAGAGGATTCGAAGATACGGCGGAGCCGCTGGCTCAGTTCTTCACTGCCACGAAGTTCGCAAGGACCGGCGATGCAGAATGCAACCGCCGCGCAAATTAGGGAACCGCGTACCATTGAAACATAGTAGCGCGCTTACGATTCCCCGACGCCTTTGGAGCGGCTAGTTAGTGAGAATCAACAGCCAGGTGACGATGGACGGGTTTCGACTCGGGATGGTGTCGCGGATCGGGAATAAGTCAATGCAGGCCGAGCACTGGTGTTTGCCCAGACATGTTGCAATCACGCTATCACAGAATCATGCCCTCGGAGTATGAAGGGCAGAGTTCTATCTCCGCTCCTGTGGGATCAGTAGTAGAACTTAGCGGCGATCTGGAGCTGCCGGGCCCCGCCCGCGGTTGTGATCTGGCCGAAGCTGGTACTCCCGAAGCTCGTGTTGGGATTGCCCCACTGCGGAGTGTTGGTTACGCTGTAAGCCTCCAGCCGCAATTGCAGGTGCTTCTTTTCCGTTATGTTGAAGTTCTTGGAGAGAGTCACGTCCTCATTCACGATCGACGGCCCGCGGTAACTGGGCAGCGTCCGCGGTGTCGAACCCAAAACATCCGGCCCCACCTCCTCAAACGCCTTTACGTTGAAATAGTTGTTCAGCTTGTTCTTCACCGGCCCCGGCATGCTCGGATCGCCGATCAGGTTCGGACGTTGGTCCCCTTGCCAAAGGTTGTTGTCCGACTGCGTGATCGCGAGCGGCGTGCGCGAACTGGCCGTAATGATCGAGCTCAACTCCCAGCCCCCGATCACTCCGTCGAGAACGCGGTTCATTCCCTTACCGAACGCCCTTTGCCGCCCGACCGGTATCAGGTAATCGAAGCTTATGACTAACCGCTGCGGCACATCAAATACCGACAAAGAGCGCTCGTTGCGGAGATTCTTCAGGTCCTGGAGGCTCGACCCGCCCGTGATCCAGTCCACATCGGTGCCGGCGACGTCGGAGTCGCTTATCATCTTCGAGATTGTGTAGTGTGCAAGCATGCTCAGGCCATGAGAAAACCGCTTCTCATATTTCATCTGCAACGCGTGGTAAAACGAGTTGCCGATGTTCGGTGTCGCCCGGTAACCGCCCACCGACCCCGAGTACTGCGGGAAGTGCCGCAACAACCGGTCCAGCGTCACTGTCTTGGCGCTCAGGATCGACCGAGGATCTGTAATGACTCCGAAGAACGGATTCGGCACCTGCTTGCTGAGCGCATCCTGGCCGATGGGCCAGTACACGGGGTCGAGTACATTGAGGTCAGAAAGTATGTCCCCCGTCCCGAAGTACAGGTGCGTGCCCTTGGTGCCGACATAATTCAACTCGAACACCCCGTGCCCCGGCACCTCCCGCTGGATCGAGAAGTTCCACATCTGATATTGCGGGTTGTCGTCCTTCCGGAAGTTCGCTCCGGCGTCCAGGCCGAGAAATGCCAGCGGATTCCGGCCTGGAGGATAAGTCAACCCCACAGGCCACGGGTTGTCGAACGTGGCGAACTGCGTGAAATTTCTGTCGCGGCTCCACTGGACACTGGAATCCACCAGGCCAAAGGCCGATCCCACTTCGCCCTTGATTGTGTGACGGGACGTGGTATAGAAGAGACCATAAGCCGCGCGGATCGCCGTCTTGTTGTTCAGAGCATACGCGAACCCGACGCGCGGCTGAACGTTGTTATAGTCGCCGTCGAACGGGCTCTTGTTGGAGTCATCGACGAACTTCATTACGCCATTCAGGTTGGGATATACCGACTTCACCTGGTCGCGGATCGGCGACGGCGCGCTGATGTCAAACCAGTTGAGACGGTTGAACCGGTCCGTCCGCGGAATGTCGAAGTCGTAGCGAAGGCCCACATTCACCGTCAGCTTCCGGGTGACTCTCCAGTCGTCATTTACGAACGTCCCGAAATAACCGGAAGACTGGCATGTAGGATAGTCGATCGTTACGGCTCCATTGCTGCCCCACCCGAGGAGCGCCGAGGCGAGACCATCGCCCTGGCTCGAACTGGAGACGATTGGGTTCAGTGCGGTCTGGTTGCGGCTGAAGGTAAAGCCCCCCTGCGGCAGGTTCGGCTGGAAGTAGTTCTCGTGTAGCTTTCGATACTCGGCGCCGGTCTTGATCGAATGTGCGCCGAGGATCTTGGTAACGGAGCCGGACGCCTGGTAGACATCCTCGAAGCGGTGGATGACCGCGTATCCGCCCGCACCCAGCGAGATGTTCTGCGTGGTGTTGTACTTCGGAAACGCAATAACGCCGGCGGTCTGAATGACCTTGGGGAGCCCCAGCGTCGTCTGATCGAAACCCGTACTGAGCGGATCCCGAATCGACTTTACGCGGGTGACTCCGACACGCCCGGTGAAGATCGTGGTCGCGCTGTGCGTCCGCGTATAATCGATCACGAAGTTCTGGGAGCGGGCGATGCCGGGGTTGGCGTTCATGGCGATGTTACCAATCAGATTGGCTGGATTGCTGTGACTCCAGTCCACGCTGTACCGCGAGGTGAATCGCTGCTTCTCCGAGATGTTGTGGTCGATCTTCGCATCGATCTTGTTGTCTGCGCTCTCATTGACTCCCTGGGCGAAGAAGTTGTTGACGCGCGTAAAAGGATTGCCTGCCGACGTGGGCGCGGGGTAGTACGTATTGAATTTCCTCGCGATCGGGTTC
>QHXU01000131.1:13173-14820 GCA_003223065.1 Acidobacteriota bacterium
AGCGGAATCATGTTTCCCGGGATAGGGCTCCGCACCGTTATTCCGCTCGAGTTTACGAACGTGTTATACGGATCGTAGATTGTAACCAGGTTGCCGTTTGCCAGGCGAGTGTCCGAAAAATCGCCCGCCAACTGCTGAGCCGTGGGAACGGTGCCCGTGGTCGTGGTTGCCCCAAGCTGCTTATAGCGGTCGAAGTCGGCGAAGAAAAACGTGCGGTTCTTCCCGTTGTAAATCTTCGGAACGTACACCGGACCGCCGATGGTTCCACCGTAGTTATCGCGCTTGGAGTCCGCCAGCCTTGATCCGTTCTTGTTGGAGAACCAGTTGTTGGCGTTCAGCGCAGCGTCTCGGCGGAAATAGTAACCCACCCCGTGGACTTCGTTGGTGCCGCTTTTCGAAACCACGTTGATGATCGTGCCACCCGTGTTCCCGAACTCGGCGCTGAAATAGTTCGTCTGGACCCTGAACTCTTCAACTACGTCCGTGGTCGGCTGATATTTCAACTCCGTGATGCCGCCGTTCTGCTCAATCCCTGTGAGCGCCGCGCCGTCCATCAGGACTTCCGAAGCGTTGTTTCGCACTCCGTTGGAGATGAAGGCGACGTCGCCGGTAGACCCCGTGATGCCGGGCGCCAGCGCCACCAGCGAGAGCGGGCTGCGACCCTGGTTCGGCGTGGACATGATAAACCGGCTTTCCACCACCTGTCCCAAGGTTGCCGACGTAGTGTTGAGCAGCGGCGCGGCAGCCGTCACCTCGACCGCCGTCGTCACCTCGCCCACCGTTAACTCGATGTTGACCGTCGCCTGCTGCTGCACTTCGAGCCGGAACGCGGGCTGCGTGGCCTTCCGGAATCCCGGCGCCTCCACGGTCAGGGCGTATCTTGCCGGTGGCAAGCCCGGGAATATGTAACGGCCTGACGAATCGGCTGTAGTAGGGTATTCGACGTTGCGGTCGGCATCGGTGGCTGTAACCTTGGCATTCGGCACTCCCGCCTTCGTGGTGTCCGTGATCATTCCCCGGATCGACCCAGTGTAGGACTGGGCTAACGCAAGAACTGAGCTCAAACAAAAACAAGACAGAAGTTTCCGCATGGCCTCCCCTTAAACCCAAAGTCCGTCCGTACGATCTTCCCTTTACAGTACCGGGCAAAACACTGCCCCAAAGTCTAGGTCATCGGCCGGAGAGTGTCAATGGTGATGCGCGGCGCAGAGGAATCACGATTGTTTGATTCCGAAATTGGAAATACCGCTGGCGGCAGAGTATTCCGATTCTGCTAGTCTGGGCATTCTATGCAAGGCAAAGGGGCTCGCCGCTCCGGCCGGCTCGAGGAAAGGAGCAATAGTGGTGTCGTCAAGTCTCGCTCGCGTCAAGCGCTAGCGGCCCTGGCGCTTTGTGTTCTCACATCGCTGGTTTATTCAAATTCCTTCCAGGCCGGGTTCGCGCTCGATAACAGGAGGCTGCTCTTGCAGGATCCGCGAATCCGCGAGGCTAGCGTCCAGAACCTGCAGCTCATTTTCAAACACACCTACTGGTGGCCCGACGGCGAAAGCGGGCTCTACCGTCCCATTACAACGGCGTCCTATCTATTCAACTACGCGATTCTTGGGAATGGCGACCGGCCCGCTGGATACCACTGGATCAATCTCA
>QHXU01000523.1:0-557 GCA_003223065.1 Acidobacteriota bacterium
CGATCTGATAGATCACTCAGGACAGCACCTGGACGCGGAGAGTCTGTACCAGATGGCCAAACAAAAAGATCCGAAGCTGAATCGCGTCACCGTGTACCGCACGCTCAAACTGCTTAAGGAAGGCGGACTGGTGGACGAGTTGGATCTGATGCACTACGGCGGCGATCAGCATTACTACGAAACCCGGCTCAAGCAGGAACACGCGCACGTGATTTGCCTACGCTGCGGAAAAGTCGAAGAGTTTTTCGGCGAGCCGCTGCAGAGAATGCGCCGCCAGGTGGAATCGCATTTCGGATTTCAGGTCGTCCTCGCCCGCACCGAGATCGGCGGCTATTGCTCACATTGTCAGGCGTTGCGCGCGCAGGAGGTGGCCGAGGCAGCCGGGCGTAGCGTGCGCGCGGGAGTGCGAGGCTGATGGCGGCCGCCGGGGCCAGGAGCGACTCGGAATTACACGGTCTGACGCCGGCGGCGCTCCTGGTGCTGTCGCCTTCCGGGCAGCGCACACGCGTCGTGCTCGATCACCTGCCGTTCCTGCTCGGCCGGCAGTCCGACAACAA
>QHXU01000523.1:574-1518 GCA_003223065.1 Acidobacteriota bacterium
GCGTGATAATCGCGCCTCGCGCAGCCACGCCCGCATCTTTGCCGAAAACGGGTCGTATCTGATCGAGGACCTCAACAGCCGGCACGGCACATGGGTGAACGGCGAGCGTATCGCGCGGCACGTGCTGCGCAACTCCGATCGCATCGAGTTCGGCGTCCGCGACTCATACCAGCTAACATTCGCGCTCGAACCCGGCGAGATCCACCGCATTCTCGACCAGATCTCGTCCACCTCGCGCTCCGGGGGCATGGGCGCGAACAATCTGGCCAAGCTCCGGTCTCTGGTCGAGGTGGCGCGAGCGCTGCAGAACTCGCTGTCGACACAGGAAGTGCTTACCGCGGTGGTCGACGCCGCTCTGGCGGTCACCGGCTGCGACCGCGGATTTCTGCTGTTGCGCAACGATTCGGAACTGGATGTTTCGGTGGCGCGCGATCGCGCCGGGAAGCCGCTCGAGGCGGGCGACCTGCGAGTTCCCACTTCCGTGATCCAGCGCGCGCTCCACTCGCGCCGCGATCTGCTTTCGATGTCGTTCGATCCGCTGGAGGAACAGAGCGCGCGGCCGGAGATGACGGTAGCGGCGCTCGAGTTACGCAGCGTGGTTTGCCTGCCGCTGATTCATATTCGCAGCGGGACGGCGGAGGAGACTCGCATCACCTCAACTTTAGAAGACACAATCGGGCTGTTGTACATGGATTCGCGCCAGTCGCCGGCGGACCTTTCGGCTGGAAACCGGGAACTGCTTCAGACTCTGGCGATCGAGGCCTCCACCATCCTGGAGAACGCGCGGCTTCTTGAGGAGGAGCGCGCGAAGATCCGGATCGAAGACGAGCTGAAAATCGCCCGCAATATTCAACAGGGCCTGCTGCCGCCTTCGCTGCCTTCCGCCGGCTGGTTTCGAGCGGCTGGGTCCAGCCTGCCTTCAACGCAGGTGGGCGGTGATTATT
>QHXU01000523.1:1735-3551 GCA_003223065.1 Acidobacteriota bacterium
GCCAACGCCGGGCACTGCGCGCCGTTTCTGGTGAGCCGCGACGGGCACATGCGCAAGTTCCACACCTCCGGAATGCCGGTGGGCATGGTCGAGGAAGCGCCTTTTCAGATGGTGCAGACGCAGCTCGCGCCGGGCGACAAGATTGTGATTTACAGCGATGGGCTGACGGAAGCCGAGAACGCGGAAGGACAGTTCTTCGACACGGAACGTCTTCGCCTGTGCCTGCGTGATCACGCGATGCGGGACGCAGCCGGACTTCATGCGGCGCTGCTCGATGCGGTGGACCGGTTTACCGAAGGTGGCGTGGTTCGCGACGATATCACTGCACTAGTGCTCGAATACGCGCCCGGGTGATCGAAGTCCTGTACACGGCCGCACACGGCGGTTTCGGCGGCGAGGAAGTGCCTCTTGGCGGGGGTGCAGCGGTGTGCGAACACCTGGTAGAGGAGTGGACTCGGACGCGGCCTTTTCCGTTCCGGTCGATCACACCCTCGATCCTTGGCTCGTCGGCACCCAAGGCCGGTGATCTGGTCCGTTTCGGCGAGCGCCATTATGCGCGCTTTTGCCGGGCCTTCGAGCGTGCGGCGACGGAAGAGATTCTCCGGCACGACCCCACGCGCACGGTGGTTCTCAGCAACGACGTTTCCGAAGGGCCCGATTTCGCCGCCCTGGCCATGCGCGGGTTTCGGGTGTACACGATTTATCACGTCGATGTAATCGCTTACGCCGCCGCAATCTACGGGCGCGGGCTTGTTCCTCCGGAGACGACGGTCCGCTGGTATCGCCGGCTCCGGCATTTTCTGCCGGACATTGCGAAGTTGATCTGGGAGAAGCAGGAGGCTAGCGTATGCTGCTCGCAGGGTCTCATCGTGCCGTCGGAGGGAATGCGGGAGGTGCTGCTACGGTGTTATCCCGATTGCGCGGCCGGGAAGATTCACGTGCTGCCTTGGGGAGCCTGGGATGCCGGTACGGCGGCGCCGGGCGATGGACTGCGCGTGGAGTATGGCGTGCCTGTTGATGCGCGCGTTCTGTTGACGCTGAGCCGGATTTCGCCGGAAAAAGGTCAGGATGTGTTGCTCAAGGCGTTGCTTGAATGGGAACAGAGCGACGATTTTCCCAAGACGCCTCTATGGTTGTTCGTGTGTGGAGAAGCCGCGTTCATGCAAGGCTGCCGATTCCTGGAGAAGTTGCAGACGCTTGCAGCCCGGCTCCGTAAGACGCGCGTGGTGTTCCCCGGCTACGTGACGGGCGAGCGGAAGCGCGCATTTTTCTCGCTGGCGGATCTGTACGTGTTCCCGTCGCGTCACGAAAGCTACGGGCTAACGCTGATGGAGGCGCTGGCGGCGGGACTGCCGGCTGTCTGCCTCGACCATCACGGCGCCCGCGAAATCATGCGCCCGGAGTTCGGCGAGCTTGTGCCGGCATCCGGGCTGCGAAACGCGATCGCACGGCTTCTGGCGGATCACGACCGGCTGCGCAAAATGGGTGAGGCAGCGCGCGCGTTTGCGCAAAACGAAAGATTTTCGGCTCGGGCGGCCAGGCTCGCGGAGTTCCTGGTGTAAGCAAGCTTCCTTAAACAGTCACAGCGATAGCAGAGCGCCGATGTAACGGTCTATCTGCAAGTTGGCGATATTTGGGCGGAGCACATTTGCCGGCGGCGCTTAGGATTTAGGATTGAGGAGCCTTATGCCACGAGCTTTACGATTGCGGGAGCCCGACGGCGGTACGGCCGTGCCAGCAAGCAGCTTCGGCCCCGCTTTCCTGGAACGCGTTCGAGCGCTAGCGGGGGAGGGTGAGGGGGAGATTACTGTGTACC
>QHXU01000523.1:3622-4127 GCA_003223065.1 Acidobacteriota bacterium
GTGCTTGCGCCTGTGGCGGCGATGCGCGCCAAGGCCGCGATGCTGGTGCGCACGGACCTGGCGTGGAAGAGCGCGCCGGGGGAGTGTAACCCGCGCTACTTCCAAATGTGGCAGCGCGTGTCGGTGGCCTTGCAGAAGGCGCTGCGCTCATGGATTCCTCAGCGGTACTTTCAGCACGCGGCGCTGTACGAGGATCGGGACGCAGCGTATCCGATGGTGGTGTATGAAGCGAGCAGAGTCTGCTACGGACGCCCAAGAACCGAATTCACTTACGACGTGGCGGATCCGGGAGCGCTCAGTGCGGCGTGGAAGATGATCGGGAGGGCCATGCAGATCGTGCTCGAACGAATCGAGAAACGGCTGCAGGAAGCAGGCCGGCCGGCGCTGGCGCGGCGTTACGCGCCGGTGTGGCACGAGGACATTCTGGCGGCAGTGCGCAAGAAGCCGCGGCGATTCGTGGAACTCCTGGCGCACGAGGCGATGCTGGTCAATGCCGTCATCGACC
>QHXU01000132.1:0-1775 GCA_003223065.1 Acidobacteriota bacterium
TGGGGCCGTCTTCCGCTCGAATCAAAAGCGATCCACGGCATGTACTCGGGCGCGGAGGTATTCACCATCCTCGAAAATGCCCCGGCTTCCATCGCTGAAAACCTCGTACAGTTGCCGCTTCCCGGCGAACTCTTGTATTACCACGATGCGGGACATGGGGCCGCAGGCGCGGGGAAGCCTGTTGGGGAAATCTGCCTCGTGTACGGCCGTGGTGTCGTGCTGCGGGGCCACGAAGGAGTTCCCGTGCACACAACTTTGTTCGCGCGCATTCCGGGCGATTGGAAACATGACTGGACCGCCTTCGCGCAAGCCTGCCGCCGCTGCCGCTGGGAAGGGCCGCAGCGGCTGCGCATCGAGCCGGATCAATCCACGCGATAACGCCGCACTTTTTCTTCATTCAGATCCACGCCCAGTCCCGCGCCGCGCGGGGGACGGGCCTCGCCGCCGCAAATCGGAAGCGTCTCGGTCAGCAGCTCGTCCGTATAGAACAGCGGGCCGATGATGTCGCAGGGATAGTCGCTGATCCCGAAAGCAGGTGTCGCCATGGCCAGGTGAATCATGGCCGCACTGCCCACGCCCATCTCGAGATTACTGCCGATCGTGCACGCCACATCCGCGGCATCGGCAATCGCCGCGATCCGCCGTGCCGGCGCGATACCGCCGGATTTGCCCACGTAGACCGAGAGCACGTCCGCCGCCACTGCGCGAACCAGCGCCAGCGCATCCTCAGACGTGTACACACTCTCATCGGCAATTACCGGCACTCCTGCCCGGCTGCGGACGTAGGCAAGCCTGTCAACGTCACCGGGCGCGACGGGCTGCTCCGCAAATGCGATGTCGAACTCACGCATGCGTTGAATCATCTCAATAGCTTTGCCGGGCGCCCAGGCGCCGTTCGCGTCGATGCCCAGCCGCACGCCGGATCCGGCCGCATTCCGCACGGCGCGCACGCGCGCGACATCCTGCGCGTCATCGATCCCGACCTTCACCTTCATTGCCCGGAAGCCCTGCTGGACCGCCCATTCCGCGATCTGAGCCGCGCGCATCGGTTCCACTCCCGAGATCGACCACTTGGTCGGCACGAAATCCCGGACAGGCCCGCCGAGCAGTCGATACACCGGCAGATCGGCGGTCTTCCCCAGAATGTCCCACAGCGCCATCTCGATCGCCGCTTTTGTGAATGGGTGCCCGAAGAGCGCCTTCCGGATCTTGGCGCTGAGGCGTTCGATATCGCGCGGTTCCTGCCCGATCAGACCTGATCCTCGCCGCTCCAGCGCGGCGTGCACGATACCTCGCCCAGTCCGGCGATCCCCTCGTCGGTGTGGACCCTTACGAGTAGAAACGGCGAGACCGAATGTATTCCGCCCTTTGCCCGGATGGCCAGGTGCTCGTGAATTGGCACCTGGACCGGGATGGTCTCAAGCGACGTGATCTTCACGCGCGTGACTCCCCGCTACCACGTCAACAAATCTCGCACAAACACGATGATGTCTTCGACGATTGCATCGAAGAATCGACGTCCTTTTTCCGCCGTGGCCAGGTCCGGATGGCCGACCACCCCGCTCTCGGAGATTTCGTGGAATTCGTTCACGGAGTAGACCGGCCTGGCGTATTGCATGTCTGCTTTGCGGTACGGCGAACTGTGCTTCGGACCATCCCGGCGCGCCAATTGCATCCGGACGCGCTCCGGATGAAGATGCAGCATCAGGGATGTCTCCATTTCGCACGCGTGGCCGACGCCTCCCAACTCCGATTCACGGATTTGCTTGATGTTT
>QHXU01000132.1:1820-5886 GCA_003223065.1 Acidobacteriota bacterium
TTTTTACCTCGCGCAACGCGGCCCGCACGGGAACGTCGTTGCCGCCATGCCCGTTTAACAGCAGGATTTTCACCGCCCCCATGGAAAGAATCGACCGGCAGAGATCCTGGATCACCGCGATATAGTGCATCTGCCGGATATCCAACGTGCCGGGAAAATGCATGTGATGCGTGGAGTGCCCGACCCAAAGACACGGAACCAGAAGCACCTGATCGGGCAGCGACTGCTCGACGGCTTCAGCCAGCGCGGTCACGATGTCGGTGTCAGTGGTGAAAGGCAGATGCGGGCCGTGCTGCTCGAAGGACCCGAGCGGCGCGACCACCGCCATTTCGCCGATCGATAGATTCTTTACTTCGGGCGATGTCAAATTCTCGAGGCGCATCGTCAGATTCCTGCGGCCCAGGTATTTCCGCCGGCCCTGAGTTGCCGCGTGTCCTTCAAAATTTCCGCGCCGTGTGCCGCGCCTGCAACCTCGTCAGGCACCTCGATGCGATGCCCGCGCGCGGCCAGCGCGTCGCGGATCGCCGGATCGAAGTTGTGAGAGATCTCCAGGGGCTCGTCCGTCAGAATATGCATCCGCGGCGCAGCCGCTGCGTCGTAAACGGTCGCACCAAAATCGATGATCCGCTGCGCAAACTGCGCGCAGACGCTGACGATCCGGCGTCCGCCGCGCGCTCCGATCGCGACATCCCGATCCCTCATGCGGATGATTAGCGGGCAGACGTTATTCAGCGGCCGCTTTCCGGGTCCGGGACTGTTCGCATGTCCGGGGTGCGGGTCAAAGCGGCACATGCCGTGGCCCAGAATGATGCCGGTGCGCGGCACCGCGAGACACGAGCCCAACAATCCTCCCTGCGAAATGGTGATGCAAACCAGATTGCCTTCGCGGTCCGCTGCGGAGACATGAATTGTTCCATGAGACGATGCGCCTGTATCCGATAGTCCCAGCCGGCGCCGCCACATCGATTGGAGCGCCCTGGCGAATCGATCCCAGTATTCCGGATCGGCGTCGGGCGGGGAGCCGCCCGCGGACTCGAATTCCCGCAGCGCGTCGAGCACGCTGAAGCCGCCGTTCGTAGGAATGGCCGTGTGGATGACCGCATTGCGGTACTGGCCGGTGCAGGGCTCCGTAACGAGGGGCGCGAACGCAGCCATGTCCTCGCGCGTCAGGATTCCGCCCTCGGCCGACACGCAATCCGCTATTTGGCGGCCCAACTCCCCGTCGTAGAAGTCCCGCCAGCCGGCCGAGGCAAGCCGGTCCAATGTGCGCGCCAGGTCGGGGCGAGGCCACGGCTGATCCGCATCCGGAATGCGATTCTGCGGAAGAAGAATCTCCGCGGTCGCGGGGAACGCCGCAATCACATCGCGCTTCACCTTGATCGCGCCGAGCACCAGGCCATATTGCAGCCCGTTTTCGACCAGTTCGCGCGCCGGTGACACCACTTCGGCCCATCTCAGACAGCCCCAACGCTCCCAGAGCGTCCCAACCCCGCCGATAAAACCCGGAACCCCGATGGACAGCGGTCCGTAGATATTGGCATCGTCACGCACCGAGCAAGCGTACTCGAGTTCGTTAATGCCGCGCTTGCCAGGCTGTGGCGCGAGCGCCTCGAACATTCCATCGCGTGCAGCGGCAGGCGCAACCGAGTTCGCGTCGACGGACCAGATTCGCCCCGTCCTGCCCTCCATCACAACGGCGGCGGCAACATACCCGCCGATGTCGACCGCCTGCGGTTCGAGCACCGCGCACGCAAGGCACGCCGCCGCAGCCGCATCCATCGCATTCCCGCCTCGCTCAAAGACACGGGCGCCGGCGCGCGCCGCTTCCGGAGGCACGAACGCGATCGCGCCGTTCGAAGAGACGACCTCGTTACCCTCAATCATGCTCACGGCGATTCCGGATGTTGGAACCGGAACCACAGGAAGAATCCATAAATTGAAAGCACCACTGTGATGAATGCCAGCCACCAGATTCGGAAATCCTTCCAGCCGCCGTAGATGGCCTGAAGCTTCTTTGGCATCAGGGCATATTGCGGCGTCCAGATGATTCCATCGGTTTTCTCACGAAGCGGCGCAGCGGTCAGCAGAGAAGCCGTTACCATGACGATCATGCAGAACACCCACGAGATTAATGCGCGATGCAGATAGTTCCCGTAAGGGTGCAGCCACGGTAGCCGCTCGAAAAGAACGTATTGAAGGAACAGCGTAAACGAAAAGCCCAGGCAGATGGTCGCCAGCGCCGCGGCGGCCGTGGCGCGCCGCCAGAGAATCCCCAGCGTGAAGATCACGGCGAACGGCGGCGCGATATACGCAAATACGTTCTGAATCAGAACAAATAAGAACGAAGCTTTGAGGGTGCTGTAATACAGCGCAATCGCGATGCCGCCAATCAGGATAAACAAACCGCTCCATTGTCCGAATCGCACCAGTTCGTGTTCGCCCGCCTCCTTGTTCCAAAGTTTCTTGTACAAGTCGATGGTCAAAATCGTGGAAGTGGAGTTGATCATCGACGAGATGGTCGACATGAGAGCAGCGGCCATTGCCGCCAGAATGAGGCCGCGCAGCCCGCTGGGAATCAAGGCTTTCACCAGCATCAAATATGCCGAGTCGGGCCTCTCGAGCTTCGGGAACATTGCGAAAGCGATGATTCCGGGCACCACGAACATGATCGGCGTGATGATGTGCAGGAACCCGGCGCTTACCACGCCCACCCGCGCGTGCCATTCGTCTTTTGCGGCAAGGCAGCGCTGCACCAGGTGCTGGCTGGTGCAGTTGTACCAGATTCCCACGCTCAGAAAGCTCGTGAAGACGCCCGTGAACGGAAACAGCTCGTGCCGCGGTCCGTGGAATACCTGGAATTTTTCGGGCAGTTCCTGCGCCAGATGAATCAGGCCGCCGACCTTCATCAGCCCCAGGACGGGAACCAGAACGCCGCCTCCGAGCAACACCCCCATTTGCATGAAATCGGTCCACGCCGCCGAACTCAAGCCGCCATAAATCGTGTAGGCGCCGGTAAGCACGCCCAAAACAACTATGCCCCAATAGATGTTCAGCCCGAACATATTCTCGAGCGCGATGCCCCCGGCGAAAAGCGAGCCCGCGATGATGGAAGCGATGTAGCCGACCGCCAGGAATCCCGCAAAGATGTAGCGGCAGCTCGAGTTGTAGCGCCGCTCGAGAAATTCGGGCATCGTGTACAGGCCGGTGCGCATGTAGTACGGGAGAAAAATCCAGATCAGCAGCGTGTACACAATCCACGCATTCCATCCGAACGCCGCGATCACGATGCCTTGCGAGTAGCCGGCGCCGACCTGTGCAATGAAATGCTCGCTGCTGATGACCGTGGCGACCATGGACGTGCCCACCACGTACCAGGGCAGCCCCTTGCTGCCGAGAAAGTAATCTTTCGCGTCCCTCCTGGAGTTCCTTCCGGCCAGAAAGCCGATGATCACCGAAAGCAGGATGTAGGCCGCGAAAATGACGAGATCGGAAGTGTTCAGCTGGATGCGGGCGTTCAATACCGCACCTCGACCGTATACTTCTTCGCTCCTGCCGCAAGCCGCACGACGCCGGTTTCGAAATCGCAGTCCGGGTGATCCTTCCCGTTCACTGTCACGCGCTTCACCGGCCGCCGCACGTTCAGCAGCAGACGCCGGTAGGGGTTGCGCAGCGGCGCATCGATCACCGCGCGGATTTCGTCACTCTTCCCCGCAACCTGCATCGAAAGCTCGCCGAAATACGTAGGCAGACGCTCCACTCGGATCTGTTTTCCGTCAGCAAGCCACGCCCGCGGCACTCCGCGAAGCAGGTGGATGTCTCCCGTTTCAATATCATCCTTCAGTTCCTCGAACACCAGCGCGTTCCGGAGCATCAGCAGCGTGTCGGCATTCGATGCGGAATTCGGGAAAGAATAATCGGCACCGACGTACCCGCCGTCCTTGGTGTTGTAGCCGATAAAGGGCGAGCCTTCTGAAGCCACGTACACGTAGCGCGACATCGCGAAAGCGAGGCGCGCATAAAACCCCAGCAGGAAATCCTCCACCTGCCCGCTACGCAGGCGGTAATT
>QHXU01000132.1:5896-18084 GCA_003223065.1 Acidobacteriota bacterium
TATGGCCGTACGGGCTGGTGCCCAGGGGATGTGCGCGCGTGCAGCCTAGCACAAACCCGTTCCGCTGCTGGATGTAGTCCGCGATCCAGCGTCCCACCTGGTCGTCCGGATTGAAGAAGTTATAGTGAAACTCCATGTCGGCCCAGTAATGCGAGTAGGCTCCCTGCAATCTCCCGTTCGCCAGGTCGTCGTACGGCTTCGGACCGTAATCCGGCGTTTCGCGGAAAAACAGCGTCTGCAGATCGATGAATGGAGGACGGCCCGGAACGCGGATGGCGGCGCGTTCCATGGCGCTCAGGAGCGTCTTGCGGAAATCCGCGGCTTCTTCGAGATACTTCCGGCCGCGCTGCGGATCGATACCTGTAACGGTGAGAAAGCGTCCGAAATCCTGCAGCCCTACGCAATTCGTGATGTTGTGCCCGAGCACGTACACAGTCTGCGTGCTCGCCTGCACGTCCGCGCCGGGCTTGTCGGGCGGTAAAAGTCCCCAGTTCAGGGGCTTCTCGCCCTGCGTCTCGACCATCGTGCTTCGCCGGTCGGAAATGATTTCGTCGGCCACACGGTGGTAGTCGGCCTTGAAGCGATCAAACAGGTCCGTCTTGCCCGTCAGCCTGTAGTTCTCGAGGAGATGGTGAAGCACCATCGCGCGCCGGTTCTGATACTTGCGCCCTGCCCCCTCCCGCGTCACGCTCATGCCGACGAACCACGGCTGCAGCGCATCGGCATAATCCTTGAAACCGTACATCGCGAAGACGTGTGGAATCGTTGTAGCGGAGCCCGGATCCGTAGGTAAACCGGGGACCATCGGCCAGGATGAAATTTTGCAGCAGAAGCGAGCGCCAGACATTGTTCACGCGCGCTTCGGGTACTTCGATCCGCGCGCCGGTCGCGAGCAGCCCTTCCCAGAAATCCTGAACACGCTTGTGGGCCGCCTCGAAATCGGCGTTCGACGCAGCGCCTGTTAAGCCCTTGGCGTCGGGCACGTAAGGGATTTTCATCGAGACCGCAACCGACTCGCCAGGCTTCAGGTCGAACTGGCGCCGTTGATCGCTCACCGTCATCAAGACCGCGCCGTTCGGATCGAGCACGCGATCATGGGCCATTGTCACGCGGCCGCCGTCGTTCAGGATTACATCCTCCTCGAGCACGGCTGTGCTGGGCGCGTTCGAGATATTTGTCATCTCGAACCGGACGTAGGCGATATCCCATCCGCCGGTTTCCCCTTTGGGTTTGTCGGCCAGCGCCGTCTCGCGATACCGTACGCCGCCTGTCTCGTAGATCGCGACAACAATCGGAAGATAGCCGCGTTCGTACCCGATGCTCGAATAGTTTTTTCGCACGCGGCCAAAGACCTCGGTGTTCGGTCCCACGCGAAACAGCACGACGGTGTTGTGCGCCAGCGGCTGAACGCCGGTCGCCCCGAGGCGATCGGTCAGACGGCCTTTGATAAGATTGGCCGCGATCGCTCCATTCCAGTAGATCGCGAACTCATCGTTGTAATCGCCCATGGGCTGGCGGGGGTCCGAGTACGTGCCCAGAATGGTTCGGTCGAGCACCTTGCCCGGATAGTACGAGCACAGCGCTTCATACGACGGCTCGCCGGCCGCGAGGATCTTTTTCGCGAGCGGGTCGTCGGGTCCTGGCATCATCAGGGCTTCCCATTTTTTCCCTGCCTGCATCGCCGCTTCCTCGGCGGGAGAGAACTCAGTCTCCCGTTCCCAGGAATCCGTCAGCGCGACGTACCTGGCCTTGAACTCTCGCGAAGCCGCCGGATCGATGATAACGGTGTTCCGATCCGCCGCTAAGGCCAGTCCAATGAAGAAAGCGAACCACGCAAGCCGTGTCATGCTGGAACGGAGTCGATAATATCAGAAGCCGCCCGGTTCCGGATGATGGGACCGAGGCTCTGTCTCAGTGTCACAACGGAATTACTGCAACAAGCTTCTGCTCGCCCCGGTCAACTCGGATAGGGTTTCGAAGCGGCCTTCCGAACCCCTCAAAAGCCACCACCATCACGTCGCCGTCCGCCAGTTCAATGCCTTGTCCGAAACTAAATGCGTCCGCGCCGAAGAAATGAACGTGCGCATCGCCGGGCCGCCGGTGTGCGTCGTACTTAAAGTGGTGGTGCTCGAGGTTCGCAACCGTATGTGACATTTTCGCCTCTCCCGTCGCGATCGGCTGGGACCACAACACTCTGTCCCGGCGTTCGACGCTAACCGTTCCGGGAACCGTGCTGAAATCCGGATCGATCACCAGTTCCGGGCCGATCGAGCAGGTTCTCAACTTCGACGGAGCCAGGTAAAGGTAGTTCCGGCGCTCCAGCCGGTGATCGGAGAACTCGTTCGCCATGGCCATCCCGACACGCCGTGGACGCCCTTCCCCATCGACGATATAAAGGCCGGCGACCTCCGGCTCCTCTCCGCCGTCTTCTGCGTATGGCGGAACCAGAAGGGCCTCACCGTGCGCGCGCAAGATCGTCCCGCAGCCCTTATAAACCCACTCGGGCGCGACGCCGATTGCGCCCGTCTTCGGGCGGCCGCCTTCCAATCCCGAGCGGTACATTCGCATGCTGTCCGAAAGCTCCACCTTATCCGCATGCATCGCCTGGCGATTGTCCGCGCTGGCCTTGTGCGTCAGCCCCGTTCCCGATACCAGGCAGCGCGACGGCTCCGGATGAGTGAATGGCGGCAACACGCGCCATTCGGATTCGAGCCGGTACAGCTGGTCGTAATCCAAGGTCTGTTCGGAAGCGCAGTCGCTAATGGTCTGCGCCAGCGGCCGGAACTCACGCAGCGCTGCTTGTGCCAGCGCGTAAACCGACTCATTCCCATCCAAGAGCCGGAGCTTATCGCCCTCGACCATCGCGACGCGAGTATCGCCTGAGGGAGAGCAGAGCTGGACGATCCGCATAGGTGGAGCTTAAAACACCACTTTGAGTGCAAGCTGCATCTGTCGCGCTCCGGCCGCAGTGCCGGTGATCGCGCCCGTGTTTGCCTGTCCAATGTTTGTTACGGGATTTCCCAGATTCACTTCGTTGAAGGCGTTGAAGGACTCCCAGCGGAACTGTACATAGTCGCGTTCGTGGAAATGAAAGTTCTTCATGAGCGACGAATCCAGACTGTGAAGCGAAGGCCCGGAGACGAGGCCAATCCCGGCATTCCCGAACGCGTAGGCCTTCGGAACGCCCAGCACGCATGGCAGCCCTGCCAACACAGTGTGGCAGGCGCCGTTCGCATCGACGTAGTTCGGATTGAACCAGCGGTCCGCGCCGGGCTGGTCCAGATGTGGATCGCCCAGCAGGTTCGGCCGCGTGTTGTACCCGTTGCCGAGCGTAGCGCCGGGCACCAGGAAGACGAGCGGCTGGCCGGAGTTGAACTGATAAATCGAGGATAGCTCCCATCCGCCGAGCAAGACGTTGGCAACTCGCGGCAGGTGAGAACCCCACCGCTTTCCCGGCCCGAACGGCAGCTCATATACTCCGTTGAACGCCAGAATATGCCGGCGCTCGAGCATCGAGGGCCCGCGGTTGTAGCCGGTCGGAGCGAACGGAGTCGGCTGGGTTGCGCCCAGCGCTGATTGGAAGTCGTCTATGTTCCGGGAGAAGGCCCAGGCCAGCGAATAGCTCAGCCCGTTGGTGAAGCGCCGTTCAAGCACGCTTTGCACAGAGTTGTACCAGGAATTCCCGGTATTTTGGTACACGAAGACGTTCCCAAGGCGCGAATAGGGCTTTGCCGCCTGCAGGTTCGTGTACGCTCCCGGAGGCACTTCATTAAGCGATTCCTTGGTGATCAGGTGATAACCACGGTTTCCCACGTATGAGACCGTGAGCGCGGCACGAAGGATCGGAATCGCCTTCTGAACCGAGAGATTCCATTGCTCGACCTTGTTCGGCCGGGTATTGTAGGCGGCGTTAACCACGGACGGGGCGACGAAATTGTGCGGCTCGGCGGGAAATGCGGTTTCCCATCGCTGCAGCGACGCTTTGGCAAAGGTAATGGTCTCACTGAGCCAGTAAGGCGGTCCGATAATGGACGACCCCGTGAAGTTGCCCTGGTAGCTGGAAGTGAACATTCCCCAGGCGCCGCGTACAACCAGGCCGTTGCCGCCCATCGGACGCCAGGCAAAGCCCAGGCGCGGTGAGAGATACCCGGACGGCTTAAACAAACCCTGGGGCACGCCTGCCTTTGAGGCCGGAATCCAGAGATCCGCGGTCGCCGGCCCGAGGAACGGGCCTACCGGCTGGCACGTCAGGTCCACTTGCCCGCTCTTGTTCTCGCCTGCGAGAACCTTTCCACTGGCCTGGTCGAAGGTCGCGCCGCAACCGCGGACAAACTGCTTCTCATTCCAATGGTCGAAGCGCAGCCCCGCGTTCAGCGTCAGGTTCCGCAGAACTCTGTAGTCATCCTGCACGTAAAAAGCTTGGCACGGCGAATGCGCCACGCCGAAACCGCCCAGTGGAAAATTCCTCCATACGGACTGAACATCGCCCAGCAGAAAATATCGCCCAGCAGATAATCGGCAAACCCATTGCCCGTGTATTGTCCGTTGAAGGTAAACGAGCCCCGCGGCGCGGCCGAGGCGTGGTGAGTCGCGGTGCGGCGATCGCTATACTCGGCTCCCAAAGCGATCGTGTGCTTGTTGCGAATGAGGTTGAGGCTGGCAATCTCCCCGAACAGTTCCCGCTTGAACGATGACGGTACTTGCTCCGGGTAAGAGAACCCGCTGAAACCCATGATCCCCACCGTCGGCAAGCCAATCGTGTTTTCCATCAGCGAGCTCGGAAAACCCTGCAATCCGGCTTCTTGATTCAGATTCTCTTTGCCCACTACCGGGGAGTTTCCATACGTTGTCGAATGCGAAAACTCTGAACCCAGGCTGAGCACGGCCCGCGGCGTTACCGTCCAGTCGTAGCTAAGGCCGATGCTGTGTTGCACCAAATTGGTCGTGATGTTGATGTCCGGCCTGTAACCGAGGGTGCCCAGTTCGTGCGCGTTGCGAGTCCACCGTCCATAGATGCGATGGGTGGAAGTAATCTGGTGGTCGATTCGAGTGAACAGGTTCGTGCCGTTGTCCGGGATTGGAGCCTGCGCCACAAAACGATCGCCCGGGGCATTCGGCTGCAACAAGTAAGGCAGGAAGAATTTGGAGGCGCTGGAAAACCGGGCAGCTGGAATCTGGTTATCGGGGAATGGCTGGTTCGTTGACGGATCCGTAATTTTTGTCGATCCGAAATTCCCGGCCTGCAAAGCGGGGTTGATCGCGAAAGAGTTGAACAGGGTCTCGGTCCGAATCCGAGCATCCTCGAAACTGGCGAAGAAGAAGGTTTTGTCCTTCCGGATGGGGCCGCCTAAGCTGCCCCCAAACTGGTTCCTCCGCAACTTCGGCCGTTGTGAAGCGAACGTGTTCTTCGCATCAAAGAAATCATTTCGCACAAACTCGAACAGCGTGCCATGAAAATTGTTGGTGCCGTTCTTCGTGATCAGCTTCACTTGCAGTGGATGGCGGCCGCCGGCTGCGCCGAAATTCGACGTCTCCACCCGGAACTGCGCCACCGAATCCAGGTTCGGAATGATCATTCCTCCCTCGGTGCTGGGATCATTGTGGTCCTGGCCGTCCACGGTAAACAGCGTCTGGTCCGTCCGGATACCCAGGCCCTGCACCGTGCGCTGATCCGTGTTGCCGCCAAGGCCCAGGTAACGCATTCCGGGAACCAACGCCACCATTTGGATGGAGTCTCGGCCGTTTAGCGGCAGCTCGCGGATCTGCGTCTGCTCGACGGCGCCGGCGATGCCCGACTGCTCCGTCTGGACCAGGTCGACGCCCGCCACGACCGTGACTTCCTCCTGCGCGGTTCCCACTTGCAGCACCGGCGAAACCCGCTTGTTTTCACCCGCGGTCAGCTCAATGCGCTGTAACTGCCAGGTGGTGAACCCCGTTTTCTGCACCGTGACCGAGTACAACCCGCGCTGTAGCGCCAGAACCTGAAAGTATCCGCCGGAGTCGGTAACGGCTCTCTTGCTGATGCCTGTTTCGATGTTGGTCACGGTTACAACTGCGCCGGGCATCACGGCGCCGCTCGAATCGGCGACGGTGCCGAGCATCGATCCATCCGTCCCGGTTTGCCCGAAAACAGTAAGAGACATGACGATTGCTGCTACTAAAAACTTCTTCATGGCTTCCCCTTTCGAGAAGTTGTCCGTAGGGCGCTATAAAGCTAATGTACAAAAAGAAGCTGTCAAGGGCTTTGTCCGTCCGTTATCCATCCTTAGCGGCTTCTAAAACACCAGCTTCAGGGCAAGCTGAAACTCCCGCGCGTCGAAGGCCGACGTCGCGTGCCCGAACGTCGTGCTGTCAAGATTGTTATCCACCTGCTGGAGATTCACCCGGTTCAGCAGGTTGAACGCCTCCGCCCGGAACTGCAGCTTCGCTCCTTCAGCCACGAACCACGGTAGGCGGAAGTTCTTGAACAGCGACGCGTCAACGCCCTGGAATCCCGGCCCTCGGAACGTATTGCGTCCCAGCGTCCCCTCGGAGTAACAGGGCCGCCCGGCCAGACTCCGGATCGGCCCTGTCTTGCCCGCGACGTAACAGTCGTTCGCCGGACGCAGCCCGTTGGGAAGGAAGACGCCTTGGGCTGCGGTCATGGTTGCCGGCAGGTTCAGGGAGTTCGCGCCGATCGCTGAATTCGGGCCGAAGACGCCGGCAAGGTATTTCTGCCGCGAGACGCCATTGTATGCGCCATATCCTGCTGCGGGCGCATCGGGCCGGTCGGCGCCGGAGCCATCGCCATTGAAATCGAAGTTCCCGGAGTTCGTGACCGCCGTGTACGGCGTGCCGCTCTGCGCGCCGATGATTCCCTGAAGCTGCCAGCCGCCAAGCACGACGTTCCTGAAACCGCGGCTCGCCCGGGCGAGTGGCAGTTCATACACGAAGTTCGCCGTGAAGCGGTTCGTGACGTCGAACCCGGAGAGACCCTTCTGGTCCCAGAGGTTGTGTGGATCCGGCGTGGCGGCGTCGACGCGGCCCGCGGGCACGGAATCGATCGCACGGCCGCGGGTGTACGAGGCTTGGAACGAAAATCCGCCACTGAACCGGCGGTGGATCGAAATGAATCCGCCGTTGTAGGAAGAGTTCAAGTCGTATGTGGTGTAGGAAACTGTCGTCAGGTAGGGGCTCAGGTAGTTAAGGCCCGTGTCGCCTGAGCTCGCTCCATTGTATGGATTCGCCACTCCGAATAGGTCGCCATTAAAACGGTTGTAGTTGGTGCCGTTGGTCAGGTGCCGCCCGGTATTGCCGATGTAAGCCGCTTCGAGGATCACCTTCGCCGGCAACTCTCTCTGTACCGATAGAAACCAGTCCTGAGAGTACGGCTGTTTCTGTTTCGGATCCTGGCCGTTGACGCTGGTCGGGACTGTGATGGTCGTCGAGTTGCCGCTTACCGTAAAGCCGATCACGGGTCCGCCGCCGGCGTTAAAGCCCTGCGACGTGGTGCCGGCGGGCAGACGAAACGGAACCGAGTTCGTCTGGCCTAAGATTGCGGCGAGTTGCGTCTGGCTGACGCCGAGTGGTCCGGCCAGCGTTCGTACCGCCAGGCTGAGCCCCGTCGAGTCCGGCGGATTAAAGCGCACGCTGCCGCGGAACGCCAGAAACTGAATGCGGTCATAGGCGACGCCGTAGCCGCCGCGGAGGCTCGTCTTGCCGTCGCCGGTCGCATCCCAGGCGAAGCCGAACCGAGGAGCCAACTCATTCGCCGGATGAAAAATCTGCGAAGCCCGGCTGACCACTGCATTCATCGTTTGCTGATATCGATCGGAACCTGCGCCGAGCACCGGTAGCCCGATCCGGCTATGCGTTTCAGTGACCGCCCCGTAACGGTCGTAACGCAAGCCGAGATTCAGCGAAAGACGCCGCGTCACTCTCCAGTTGTCTTGCGCGAAAACCCCGTTATCCTGCTGGCGATAATCATCCGGCGTCCCGACCGGCACCGGCGTCCCGCTCGTTTGCCTGGGATCAATGCGCACTGTGGCAGTGTCGGCCAGATTGGCGGCGAAATCCATAAGCCCGCGATACGTCAGGCCGCCGTTGGTCGAGGTGTAGCGGTTGCCGTTGTCCTGGTTCCAGTGGTGTTCATACCCGAACTTCAGTGCGTGCCGGCCCAGGTTGACCGAAAAAATATCGCTAAGCGAATATTCTTCGCCCACGTTATTCGACGGCACGCCCACGTTGGCGAATCCGTTGATGTTGTCGCCGCCGGCATTGGCCGAAACGGCGACGCTGGGCTGGCTGAAGCGCGCGATTGAGTCTGTGATCCGGTTCCGCGTATAGCCCCAGCGGAATTCGTTCAACTGGTTCTGCGACAAAATGTGTGTGTCACCCAGCACGCCCTGCGCCTGGAATCCCGTTTCGTGCAGCCCGAGTTCCGGACTGCGCGGGTCGATAGGGCTCGTGTCCGCCGGCCCCCATGTGTACCGGCCGAAGAGCTGGTTCTTGTCGCTCAGTTTGTGATCCAACCGCAGGTTGTATTGACGCATCGTGATCAGCGAGTTTGTCACATAGCTGGCTAGGCCGATATCTGGAATGCCGTCCTTTGGGCCCGGTGTGGCATAGGTCGTCGAGGGTGAGCCGATGTCTCGCGCGGTCCCCGGCTGGATCGGAGGGCCAGGGTAGGTTTGGAACAGGCGGTCGGCCGGGCTGCCCGAAGCGATCTGGTGGACCAGCGCGCGCAGCTCCGGCGTCTCGAACGACCCGATCTGGCTCGAGCCCTTGAATTGATGGAATCCCTCGAATCCGAAAAAGAAAAAGGTCTTGTTCCTGATCACCGGACCGCCCGCGGTGAAACCTGCCTGGCTCTGCCGCAGCGGAGCGATGGCCGATGGATCGAAAACCGTGCGGGCGTCGACGTAACTGTTGCGCAGGAACCAGTAAGCCGTTCCATGGAACTGGTTGGTGCCTGTCTTTGTCACGACGTTCACTACCGCGCCCGAATTGCGCCCGTATTCGGCGCTGAAATTGTTCTCGAGCATGCGAAACTCCTGCGTGCTGTCTACCGTGGGCGTCACGCCGGGTTTGCCGCCGTAGATCGGGCTGTTGTTGGAGAGGCCGTCGAGCGTGTAGTCGTTCGCAGTCACCGGATGGCCGGCTGTGTTGAACGAGTACTTTCCTTCGGCCCAGTTGATGCCGGAATCGGTAGCGGTGAAGTTGGCGATGCGCGCCGTGAGCGCCTGGGTTACGCCTGGCTGCAGGATCTCCAGCGTGAAAACGTCGCGCCCGTTCAAGGGCAGGTTCTGCACTTGGTGCTCGAGGACGACACCCGAAAGCGTCGCCTCCTCAGTGTTCACCCGCTGCACCGCCGAGGTCACGGCGAGGGTTTCGGTCACCTGGCCAACGCTCAGCATGAGATTCAGCGTCTGCACTCCGGCTACATCCGTCTTGAAATCAGCCTCTGCGGTTTTGAAGCCGGTAGCCTGCGCCTCCAGATGATAACTGCCCGCCGCCACACCGGCGAAGCGGAATCTCCCCGTGTTGTCGGTCTCGGCCTCCCGTTCGAAGCCTGTGCGGGTGTTCACCAGCTTGATCTTCACGCGGGGAACAAATCCGCCGCTCGAATCCACCACCGTGCCGTCGACAGTTCCGGTTGAGGTTTGCGCCAATGTAATGGGCGTGCAGTACACCCACGCCATCATCGCCATGAAGTAATACCGAGTGTGACATTGAGACATCGCACACCCCCTTCGGATTGAAACGATCGATTACGCTACGGTCTGGCCCGCGGTATCCGGAGCGGCACGTTTCTTCCGTTCCCTCTTCCACCACATCGCGACGCCGCTCACCACCTGCAGCGCCAGCATCAGGCTGGCAAGTGACATGACCGTCTTGCTCGGGATCCCAAAGATGTCGCCGGTGTGAATGGCGCGGTTCGCAATCACGAGACGTGAACCCGCCGGCGCTGTGCGCGAGCCTTCCGCGAACAGCACCTTGCCGGTGTATTGATCCACGATGACCCGGCTGCGCCCGCCCGGCGTCAGGTCCTCTGGAAATCGCGAGCGGATCTGGTAAGCGCCTTTCGGTCCCGGCGCGCTTATCTGGAACGGCATCGTGCCGGGCAGCGCGGCGCGAGCGATTTCGATGGCTTGATCCGGAGTGATCGGCTTTGCCCCAGCGGCTGGAGGCGGAATCGCCGGCGGCCGCGAAGGCTCCGAACCGGTCATCTTATAAAGCAACGGAAAGAGCGTGTCGTCGAAGCCGATCATTACCCCCGTGACCGTCAGGACCAGTAGAAACACGGCCGAAATGATTCCGACGGTATTGTGCACGTCGAACCAAAAGCGCTTTGAAGGCGCGTGCCAGTTCACGGTGACGCGCTTTAGCGGCCACCACAGATACAGGCCGGAGCAAAGCAGGAACAGCATCGCCACGCCCACCCAGCTCATGATCGTTTTGCCGGAATCGGCTTTGTTTCTCAGGAGCAGCCGCAAATGAAGCTGGTGAACATAATTCAGGAAATCTGGTCCTGCCTCGCGCACTCCCAGCACTTCTCCCGTGTACTGGTTCAGATACACGATGCTGCGGCGGAGCGCCACCTGGTAGGACAGGTTGGGCGATGTGGAAATTGCATAACCGCTGATCCGTTCGCCTGGAAACGCTTTAGAAACTACTGTTGTGATCTCGGCCAGCGAAAGCGCGTGCGGCTGAGGCGTTACGTACGAAAGCTTCGCGTGGAACAAGTGATCGAGCTCCGGCTCGAACGCCATGATGCTGCCGGTGAGCCCCAGGATAATCACAAATACGCCAACCACCAGCGCGGTATAGAGGTGCAGATTGAAGAGGAGCTTGCGCATGATGTTTGGACGCTATGCTATGCGCGAACGTCGCCGGTTGTCAAATGCTGTGACAATCGGGTACGGCATGATAGGATTCGTTCGGATGTCCGAAATTTTCAACCCAGTGCGGCGCCGCCTGGCCGCCGGAGAACCTGTCTTCGCCATCACCATCACCGTTCCCAGCATCGAGGTCGCGGCTCAGGCCGCCCATCTCGGCTTCGATTTCCTTTGGATTGAGATGGAGCATTCGCCCATTACGCTCGAAACGCTGCGGGCGATGGTGCTGGCGACCCGCGGGTCTCCCGCCGCTCCCTTCGCGCGCGTGCCGGTCAACGAGCCGTGGGCCGCCAAGCGGGTGCTCGATGCAGGCGTTCACGGCGTGATGTTTCCCTTTACAAGCTCGCCGGAGCTGGCTCGCCAGGCGGTGGCGGCGTGCAGGTATCCGCCGGCCGGCCGGCGAGGCAGTGGCCCGGGACTGGCATCCTTCAGTTGGCCGCAGGCGCTCGCTTATCACGACTCGGCTGACGCCAACGTGTTCGTGATCGTCATTGTCGAAGAAGCGTGCGCCGTGGATCAAATCGACGAGATCGCCGCCACGCCAGGTATCGACGCGATCTTCATCGGCACCAGCGATCTTTCGTTCTCCTACGGCTTGCGCGGCCGGCAGGACGAGCCGCAACTCACCGGGGCCATCCAGAAGGTTGTGAACGCCGCGCATAAGAACAATCTGCCTGTCGGCCGCCCCGCGGGCACTCCGGAACAGGTCGAAAAGTTCCGCGCGCAAGGATTCTCGCTTTTCCAGGTGAAAACGGAACTCGGGTTTTTCACCGCCGGTGCGCAGCCGGTGCGCGCGATTTTCTGAGCGCCGCCGGCCGCGCCGTCGCGCAGCCGCAAACGAAATCCCTGTATTGAAGCCGCCGCTGTTAAACTCACTAGTATGGATTCTCGGCGTCACTTCCTCAGTAAAGTTGCGTCCGGACTTGCTGGCACTCTGGCTGCCGTGCCCGCGCAAGTCCTCGGTGCGAATGAACGCATCCGGGTTGGTTTTATCGGCTTTGGTGATCGCGCCACGGAACTGCTGAATCACCTGCGCGCCTGCCCCAACACCGAGCCCGTCGCCTTCTGCGACGTTTACACCAAACAATTGGACAGGGCCAAGGGCCTCGCGCCCAATGCGGCGACCTATCTCGATTACCGCCGCCTGCTTGACGACAAATCAATCGACGCTGTTGTGATAGCCACGCCGCAACACCTTCACGCCGAGCACTTCTGCGCCTCGCTCGATGCCGGGCGGCACGTCTATCAGGAAAAGACCATGGCTTTCACGGTCGAGCACGCCAAGCGCATGCGCGCATCGTTCCAAAAGGA
>QHXU01000132.1:18112-21270 GCA_003223065.1 Acidobacteriota bacterium
AAGCACACCGTCCAGATCGGCCATCAATCCTGCTCCTTCGACCACATGACCGATGTCCAGCAGTTTCTCTCGGACCCGCAGCGCATGGGCAAAATTACCGCGGTCGACATGCACATGTACCGGAATACGCCGCATGGCAAACCGCAATGGGCGCGGCCCGCGCGTCTCACGCCGGATGTGAATCCGGAAAATGTGCTTTGGAAATCCTTTCTCGGCGAGGCGCCGCCGCGCGATTTCGATCCCAACCGTTTCATCCATTGGCGCTACTTCTGGGACTATTCCGGCGGCAATGTTTACGAAAACATGTGTCATCAGTTGAGTTTCTGGTATAAAGCGCTGGGACTTCAGATTCCCAAGGCGGTCACGATGAACGGCGGCATCTATCTCTGGAAAGACGGCCGCGAGGTTCCCGACACGATGAACGTATCGCTGGAGCAGCCCGAGGAGATGCTGATCAGTTGGGCCTCGGGCTTCGGCAACAACAAGCTGGGCGTCACCGAGGACGTGCTGGGGACCGACGGCACGATTCAGCGCGATAACCAGTTGCGCTATCTGCCGCAGAAAGTGACCAGGCCGGATGGCACCGAAATGGCTGGGCATTCCACCCACGTGCCGCACGTCCATATGCAGAATTTCCTGGACTGCATCCGCACGGGCAAAGAACCGAACTGCCCCTTTGAACTCGGCTTCCGCGTCTCCATCGCCTGCCGCATGGCCGTCGATAGTTATCGCTTCGGCCGCACGTTACGCTGGGAGCCTAAGAAAGAAGAGATCGTATAGTGACGCACGTCTTCACGCCGGCCGACTGACCAATGGACTTCGGCTACACCCCAGAGCAACATCAGCTCCGGAAATCTCTTCGCGAATTCGCCGAGGCCGAAATCAGGCCGCACGTGATGGAGTGGGATGAGACGCAGGAGTTCCCGCTCGAAGTGTTCCGCAAGCTCGGCCGCATGGGTGTGCTGGGCGCGGTATTCCCGGAAGAACTCGGTGGAGCAGGCTACAGCTACGTCGATTACACGATTCTGATGGAAGAGCTGGCGCGCATCGATCCTTCCATCGCGCTGAGCGCGGCTGCGCACGTCTCGCTTTGCGCGAATCACATCTTTCTCGCCGGCAGCCCCGAGCAGAAACAGCGCTATCTGCCCAAGTTGTCGACCGGGGAATGGATTGGCTGCTGGTCCCTCACCGAACCTGAAGCCGGATCGGATGCGGGAGGCACACGCACCAGCGCGGTGCCCGACGGCGACTCCTGGGTGCTCAACGGGGGAAAGACGTTCACAACAAACGCCCACATCGCCGATGTCTGCGTCGCAATGGCCGTCACGGAACGTGCCGCTTCCTCGCACGGCATATCCGCGTTCATCCTTGAGAAGGGAACTCCCGGTTTCAAGGTCGGCAAGAAGGAGAATAAGCTGGGGATGCGCTGTTCGCCCACCGGCGAGGTGCTGTTCACGGATTGCCGCCTTCCCGCCTCGCAGCTTTGCGGCAAAGCCGGTGAGGGTTTCGTCGACAGCCTGCGCGTCCTCGACGGAGGCCGCATCTCCATCGCCGCGCTCGCCGTCGGCATCGCCCAGGGCGCTTACGAAGCCGCGCTGAAATACTCGAAACATCGCAAGCAATTTGGACGATTTATCTCCGAATTCCAGGCGATTCAGCATAAGCTTGCCGATATGGCCACGGAAATCGATGCGGCCCGGCTCTTGACGCTGCGCGCCGCCTGGCTCAAGGACAACGGCAGCAGCGTCAACAGGGAATCGGCGATGGCCAAGCTCTTCTCCTCCGAAGCAGCCGTGCGTGTGGCCAATGAAGCCCTGCAGATTCACGGAGGGTACGGTTTCATCAAGGACTATCCGGTCGAAAAATTCTATCGCGATGTGAAGCTGTGTACTATCGGTGAAGGAACCAGCGAAATCCAGCGCCTGGTGATCGCCCGGCAACTGCTTAAATCCGGATGCTAGAGGTCGCGCGGAAAATCCTGGAGGGGGACGAGCGCGCGCTCGCCCGCGCCGCAAGCTGGATCGAAAACCGCCGCCTCGAAGCCGAACCCCTCTTGCAAGAACTTTTCCCGCGCACCGGCCACGCCATGATCGTCGGCGTCACCGGGCCTCCCGGGGCCGGCAAGAGCACGCTGTGCGATCAACTCACCCGCCTGCTCCGAAGCGAAGGCAAGACCGTTGGCATCCTCGCCGTCGATCCGAGCAGTCCCTATACCGGCGGAGCCATTCTCGGCGATCGCATCCGCATGCAGCAGCATCATTCTGATCCCGGCGTCTTTATCCGCTCCATGGCCACACGCGGCTGGCTTGGCGGCCTCGCCCGTGCGACCACCGAAATGGCGATGCTGCTCGACGCCGCCGGCCGCGACCTGGTAATCGTCGAAACCGTCGGAGTCGGCCAGGATGAAGTGGAAATCGCCAGGCTCGCCGATGTGACCGTGCTGGTGCTGGTGCCTGGTATGGGTGATGACGTCCAGGCGATCAAAGCCGGTATCATGGAAATCGCCGACGTGTTCGTCATCAATAAAGCCGACCTGCCCGGCGCCGAAAAACTCGAACGGGAGCTCAAAAGCTATCTCGCCCTTTCGCATCGTCCGGACGGGTGGACGCCAAAGATTGTCCATACTGTATCGGCCGACGGCAAGGGTGTTGCCGAGGCGCTTCTGGCAGTGCGCGAGTATTACTCCCGCGGCGGCGGCCGTGCCAGGGCGGGGCAGATCTGGAGCCTGAGACTCCGCGAAATGCTCCGGGAACGCCTCCTGGACCGCGTGCCCGCCGAAGAGTTTTCAAATGCCGGCCGTGACGTCGCCGAGCACCGTCGCAATCCTTACTCGATCCTACATGACTGGCTCGAACGGTGGTAAGCGCACAACGCGGGACGCGCCCCGCAAGTCGAAGCAACAGTCGCGGCCCGCTGCTATGCGCGCGGCTCAAGCAAAGCTCGATCACCTTGGGATCGCGGTTCGTTCCCTGGACCACGCGCTCAAGTTCTATCAGGACCAGCTCGGCCTTTCCGTATCGGTGCGTGAAACCGTCGCGCACGAAAAGGTTAACGTGGCGATGCTGCCCGTTGGCGAACCGCGCATCGAGCTCCTCGAACCGGCCGAAGCTGATTCCGTGATTGGAAGATTTCTCGAAAAGCGGGGTGAGGGATTGCAC
>QHXU01000071.1:0-3471 GCA_003223065.1 Acidobacteriota bacterium
TGAGATCCTGAAACCGGCGATACTCCTCGCGATCCCTCGCCGTGGATGCGATCTCCGGCTGAATCCCCTCCTGCCAGCGCCCGTGCAGATAGAGCCTCTCCTGCGGCGAAAAGCAGAGGCGGCGCTCGTCCCACTTGCCGTCCGCGAGCACGCCAAGCTCCTCGAACAGCTCGCGAACCAGCGTGGCATGGGGGCCCGGCACCGGAACATAATGCGCGGCCCAGGGATAAGCCGTGATTTCGTTCTCGCCCCAGCGCGAGTTGCCGCCCGGCTGCGCTTCCATCTCGAGCAGAACGAAATCGCGGAAGCCCTTCTTGTGCAGCCGCCACGCCGCGCTGAGCCCGGCGATACCGCCGCCCACGATCACGACGGGAACCTTCTCGGTGCGCTTCGGCGCTTCGAATGCCGCATGGTCGCGGATTCGATGGCCGGTGGGAAATGCGTCGTTGACGAACGCGCCTTCGATGGGCCGCTCGCCTGCCGCCGCCAGGCCGCCCAGCGCCGCGCACAGAAAACCTCGCCGGCTCGGCATCACTTCGGCTGGAATTTGAAGTCGGAAATGCCGATCTCGTCGTTGCCCCGGATCAGGAATCCGAACTTACCCTCGGAGAAGTTGCGTCCCGGTTCCGCCCACGTGTCGAGCACGATCCACTGATCGCCATTCAGCAACTTGTGCACGATGTGCTGCGGCGTCACTTCGAGCTGAATCGTGAACGACTTTTGCTTCTCCAGGTCGTGTTGCGTCCTCCCGCGCTCGAAGGTCTCGCCCTTCTCGACCACCTTCGCCCAGAAGTTCTTCCTGTCGAGCTCGTAGAGCGCGTAGTTTTTAGAATCCGTATAGTTCACACACCATCGGATCCGGCCGCCGCGGAAAACACTGCCGCCCTTGAGAAGCTCCACCGTAAACGTGAACACTCCATTGGCCGGCAGCTTGTACGGGACGAAACCGCCGCCCTTGTGCACAAACAAGTCGCCGTCCTTCTTCCAGGCGCCAGGATCTTCGAAATCGTCGATCCCGCCGGCTTTGGGCGCCGTCACCACGGGGCGCTCGCGCGCGAGCGCGAATTCCAGCGTCCGCGTCTCGCCGCCGGCCACCTGAACCCGCTCGCTGCGGTCAGCGAAGCCCGGAGCTCGCGCGGTGAAGATGTAGTTGCCGGCAGGCAGTTCCACTTGATTGCCGCGCACCTCGTGCGCCTGGTTCTCGTCGGCGCGCCGGTAAGAGACCGACGCTTCAGCGGGCGCGCGCGCGAGCCTGATCGTTCCGTTGACGACCGCCGCGGCCAGGATCGCGTCGCCGCCGGAAAGCACGACGGTTTGACCGGCGCGGAACGTCCGCTGGAGCTTTTTCGGCGTGTATTGCTCGCGCCTGATTTCGATCGCGCGATCTCCGGGCTCCACAGTGTTGTAGTTGAAATTGCCGTCGCCCGCCACGGCCCCGACGCTCTTGTTGTCGATCAACACTTCCGCCCCCGGCGTTCCGCCGCGGATCTGCAAGCCGGCCACCTGCGGCAGCGCCTTGAGCTTGAACTCCAGCCGCACTTCGGAGCCCTTCTTGACTTCGGCGGTCTGCGCCGGCTCGGTCTGAAAACCGTCCTTGGCCACCCGCACGGCCACGTTGCCGATGGTCCGAACGCGCAACTGTCCGCGCTTCGTCTTCCGCGGGTACTCCTTATCGTTCAGGAAAACGCGAACGTCGTCCTCCCCGGTCGATACGATCAACGTACCGATATTCAGATCGGACTTGAGGAACGCAGTGAGCGTCGGCGCCGGGCCAAAACTCTCCTTCATATTGCGCTGGTCTTTTCCTTCGCCTACGACAATCTCGTCCACGCCCGGCAGGAAATTCTTGAGATCGAGTCCCGCGGGTCCGGCGTCGCCCTGCGGCTGGCCGTTGAGCGCCAGTTTCGTCGGTCCCGAGTTCGTGACTACGCGCGCCTGGTTGCCCAAGCTTGAAACCAGCACTGCCACCAGGTTATGAGTCGTAACCGTGCCGGTAACCGCCGGCGCCTTGGCATTGGCGATTTCGAATGAGAACGACGCGTCGCCGGTTTTGCCCGTGACCTTCACCGTGTGCGCGCCCGGCGGAACCTTGTCGAGGATGAATTGACCTTCCTGGAGGTCGGCTGGAGGGCCGTCGTCAAACACGACTTTACCCTGGTCGAGATCGGTGAGAATGCGTACCGACTGCGCCTGGGGCTCGAGCGTCAGATTTACCGAGGCCGGCTGCCCTGTCGCCACCGTGACACCGCTGGCAGCGGGCTCGTAACCATCCAGAAACGCCGTTACCTGGTAGTTGCCCGGAGCCATCCTCAAGTTGCAATTCGACGTGCATTTCTGCTCGCCGTTGATGCGCACCGCGGCCCCGGGCGGAACGGAGACGATCTCCACCGGCACTCCGCCCGAAAGCGTAATGTCGACCACGTTGCGTTTGCGCGCCAGATTCACAAGCAGGACGATTGCGATGATCGCGATGCCCGCTCCGGCCAAAGCGCCCACCCACAATGCTCGCTTCCAGTTGAGCGGCGGCCAGGCCGGCTGTGAGGAGGGCTGCGAAGGAGGCCGTACCGGCGTTCTTGGCGTTGTCGGCGCGCCTTGCGGCAAAGGTGGCGGAGGAGCGGGCGCGCCCGGAGGTTCCAGATCGGGGGATAACGGGGGCGGCGCGGATGCCGATGCTTCCGGCACGGATGCTGCGCTCTTCAACTGCTTGCCGCGATTCACCAGATGTTGCTTGATATCCGCAGCGGCCAACTGCACATCGAAATCCCCGGGATACTGTTTCCCGATTTCGTCGAGTCTGAAGAAAATCGGCTTGAGATCCGCCAGGTTGGCAATCGAATCGATCTGCTCGTCCAGGCTCTTCAGTTCGTCGAGTGGATTCGGGTTGTCGGCGCCCACGATGCTATCCTACACTAGCGCCGTGACCATCGCCCTCGACGCCACCCCCCTGACGGTCCCCACCGGCGGAGTGACCCGTTACACGCTCGAACTCGCCGGCGCGCTGGCCGAGCGCTTCCCTGAGGACCAGTACTGGCTGCTTTCCGACCAACCCTTCACTATGCCCGAATCTCGATCCGGCAATCTGCACTGCGGCGAAGGACCCCGCACCTTTGTGGCGCGCAAATGGTGGCTGTGGGGTCTGGAGCAGGAGATGACGCGGCGCGGAGTGGAGCTGTTTCACGGCACCGATTATTCGGTTCCCTATCTGCCGCGCCGGCCAAGCGTGATGACCCTGCACGATCTCTCGCCGTGGCTCGATCCGGCCTGGCAGCCCGAAGCGCAACGGGTGCGGCGGCGCACTCCGCGTTTGCTCCGGCTGGGCCTGGCGACCATCGTGATTACATGCACCGAAGCCGTGCGCCGGGTTGCCATCGAGCGTTTTCGCCTGGCGGCCGATCGCGTGGTCGCTGTGGCTTTGGCTGCTTCGAAGCAATTTCGCCCCGTGGCGGTCCCGCCTCCTCCCGTGCCGTATTT
>QHXU01000071.1:3527-14382 GCA_003223065.1 Acidobacteriota bacterium
AGGTGCGCAAGACTCAACTGGTCGACCTGGTTCTGGCAGGCCGCGCGCGCGCCGATTTCACGCCGCCGGCCCCGGAACCGGGCCTGCAGGTGCTCGGAGCGGTGAGCGAAGAAAAGCTCGCGCCGCTCTACTCGGGCGCGCTTGCGTGTGTCTATCCTTCGCTATACGAAGGCTTCGGCCTGCCCGTGCTCGAAGCGATGCAGTGCGGCGCCCTCGTGATCACATCGCGCGATCCGGCAATAATGGAGGTAACCGGAGGCGCTGCGGTGCACGTAGAGGCCACCGATACATGTGCCTTGGTCGAGGCGCTCCGCTCCGCCGCGAGCTTCAGGGCATTGCGGGAAAAGGCGATCGAGCGCGCCAGCGACTTTTCCTGGCGGCATACGGCCGAGCGTACGCGGGAGGTCTATGACCAGGCCCGGCGTGTGTTCCAAAAATAGCGTCCTGTTTCTCACGCCCGAAGCCCCGGCGCTCGACGTGGGAGGAGGTGCGTTGCGTTCGGCTTCGCTGCTGGCCTATCTGCGGGCGCGGTATGCGGTCGAGGTCGTAAGCTTCAATCTGCCTGCGCACTCCGGCGCCGCGCCCGCGCGCATCTGGCGGAACGCGATGCGCCTGGTGCGCGGCGTGCCTCCGCTGCTCGATCGTTACTCAGGATGCGAGGCCCAGCTCGACCCGTTCGTCGACAGCCGGAACTACGCCCTCGCGGTGATCGAGCACTTCTGGTGCGCGCCGTACGCGGCTCGCTTGCGGCCGCACACCACGCGCCTTCTGCTCGACCTCCACAACGTCGAAAGCGAGCTCGCGGCGTCGAAGGCCCGTGCCGCGTCCTGGCCTCTCTCGGCGGCGTTCCAGCGTTTCGCCGGGTGCTATAGGCGGCTCGAGCGCCGGTGGCTGCCCAGTTTCGATCTCGTGCTCGTCGCCTCCGAAGACGACCGGCGCCGCGTGGATCATCCGAACGTACACGTTTATCCCAACGCTCTCCCGGAAATCCCCCGGCCGGCATCCGCCGAGGCCGATTGCATCATCTTCAGTGGCAACCTGAAATACGACCCGAACGTCGACGCGGTGCGGTGGTTTCGATCCAAAGTCTGGCCCGCCGTGCGCGAGCGTTTTCCCGGCGTCGAATGGAGATTGGTCGGCCGGAATCAGGAGGCCGTCGAGCCGTTCGTTTCGGGCGACCCGCGAATTCGCGTCATCGGCCCTATCGAGAACGCCGTCGCCGCGCTCTCCGAGGCGAAGGTGTGCGTCGTGCCGCTGATTTCCGGCAGCGGAACCCGCTTCAAGATTCTGGAGGCGTGGGCGGCCTCGCGCGCGGTGGTTTCGACTTCGATCGGCGCCGAAGGGCTCGGAGCGCGTCCAGGCGAGCATCTGCTCATCGCCGATGAGCCGGCAGTGTTTGCGGATGCGATCGCGCGTGTGCTGGAGATTCCGGATCTGCGTCAATCGCTGGGTGAGGCGGGCAGACGGCTGTATCTGGATCGCTACACCTGGCCGGCGGCATGGCGCCGCCTCGAGGAAGCCGGGGTGTAACTTCCTTAAACCCGCCGCGCCAGCAGGATGGTCATATCGTCCTGCAGTTCCTCCGAAGCCGTCCACTGGTGGACGCTCGAGAGCACGATGTCGATGATCTGCTGTTCGCTTCGATGCGAGTTTCGGGCCAGCAGATCGATCAGCCGGTCCTCCCCGAACATCTCGCCATACTCGTTTTCCGGTTCGGTCACTCCGTCGGTGTAGCATACGAGCAAGTCGGAGCTTTTCAGGTCCACGCGGCTCTCGCCGTAATTGGAGGATGGGAACGCGCCCACCACTGTGCCGTTGACGTCGAGATGCGTGGTTTCGCCATCGCGCACCAGCAGCGGCGGCAGGTGGCCGGCGTTGGTGTAGGTGAACACGCCGCTTGGCTCATCGTAAATGCCGAGACAAAACGTCGCGTATTTTTCCGGGGATGTGTAGGCGTGGAGCTGGTTGTTCAGGCGCGCGACCAGGCGCGAGGTGGAAATCGGGGGCGCCGCCACCCGGCCATTCTCCACGGTCGCGGCCACTTCGAGCGAACCTTGCAACTGCGTGCGCAGCGAGCTTTGCAGCGTCGCCATCAACAGGGCGGCTGAGATCCCCTTGCCCGCCACGTCGCCGATGGCCAGCGCGATTTGCGTGTCGCGGATGAGCTCGTAATCGTAGTAATCGCCCGAAACCATGCGCGCCGGCTGGCACACGGCGGTGAGCCGCAGCGTCCTGGTCTGCGGCACTACGCGCGCCGACTGCAACCGCTCCTTTTCCTTCGCCACCACCACCAACCGCTCCAGGTTTTCCGTCATGCGGTTAAAGGAGTGGCCCACCTCGGCCAGTTGATCCTTGCCCGTCACTTCAATGCGGTGCGAAAAATCGCCCTCCATCACTTTTTGCGTGCCTTCGTAGAGGCGGTGCACCGCGCCGGTGATGGTGCGCGTCATTGTAACTCCGATAAACAGCGAAATGATTTCAACGATCAGAAACACAATCGTGCCGATGATCAGCAGAAGTTGCAGCACTCCCTGGGCGACATCCGCTTTTCGGTTGAAGACTGTCGCCAGCACCGCCGACACGCGCGAGCGCACCACGATGACGAATCCCTCGGAACTGCGGTTCGGGTGGACCCAATCCGCGGTCGGAACGGTGGCGAACCAGAGCACCTCGCTGTCGAAGCGGCTCAACGGAGCGGGCAAAGCGCTGCTGGGCGCGGCGTTGGTCCCCCTCCGCGTCGTACGCGGCCCCGAGGCCGTGCGCGCTTCTCCAACGTCCACGAAACCCAGGTTCGGCACCAGCCCCGCCAGGAATTCGCGCGTCAACGGCGCTGTGATGGTGATGTCGCCGGTTGGGGTTTTGGCGTAGCACCACACGTAGAAGCGGCCGTCGCGCAGCAGCACGCCGTAAGTCGGTTGCCAGCCGTCGAGCGGAACCGGCGCCGTGCTGTTTTCCGGGTACCGGATAACGCGTCCGGATTCACGCAGCACAAACTCGATTCCCGGATAACGGTCGGAATAGAAGAGGTCCGCCATGCGCGCCATGAGCGCGGGCCGGGTGGCCGAGTCCGTTCGCACGACACTGTCAGCCGCCGACTGGAGTGCGTCGATGCGCCGGTCGAGCTCGCTCGTCACCAGGTACACGGCAAGCTGGCTTACCAGAAAGAAACCGCCCCCGATCGCCAGCGTGGCGATCAACAGGATCGGCACCACCGCGATGAAGAGGTATGTGACCAGCAGGCGATTGCGCAGCCGCCAGATCGCCTGGCGCGCCGCTATTCGCAGCAGCCGTAGGGCCAGCCATACGCCGGCGATCAACAGCCCGATTCCTGCCGCAATATGGTAGCCGCTGTTCGGCGCCAGCCAGCCGAGCGCCGCGTATCCCGCCAGCAGCACAGCGAAAGCGATCCCCACACGGCCCGACAACTTCAGGACGGTTTGCACGATCCTCTGAAGACGGGCGCGCACGGGTCGCTTACACCCTCGATTTGGCTATCGCCGGCAATTCCTTGTCCGGCTCTAGATAGTATTTCGTTAAACCAGTTTCTAGCAGCCGGAAAGCAGTTTCCACATCATCGGCATAATCGAACAGTTCCACGTCCTCTTCCGCAATCATGCCGTGACGCACCAGGGCGTCGAAATTCAACACCTCTTTCCAAAAAGTGGTCCCGTAGAGCACGACTACAATTTTCTTTACCAGCTTTTGCGTCTGGACCAGCGTGAGGATTTCGCTCAGCTCGTCAAGCGTGCCATAGCCGCCCGGGAACACCACCAGCGCCTTAGCCAGGTAGGCGAACCAGAACTTGCGCATGAAGAAGTAGTGGAACTCGAAACACAGTTCCGGCGTGATGAACGGATTGGGACGCAGCTCGAACGGGAGCCCGATGTTGAGGCCGATCGTTTTGCCGCCGGCGTCGCGCGCGCCGCGGTTGCCCCCGCTGCAGACCACGAAACGGCGGCTTGTATCATGCAAGCTGTCCGACCATTCCGTAATCCGCTGCGCCAGAGCCCGCGCGTCTTTGTAATAGCGGCCGTTGGGCCCCATTTCGAGCGTTCGCGCGGAACCGAAGAAGACGATCGTGTCATGGACCCTTTCCTTGCGGAAATGAGAGAGCGGGTAAAGATACTCGCTGAGAATGCGCAGGGAGCGCGCGTCCGAGGTGTCCAGGAACTCCTGGTTGCGGTACGCCAGGGACGGGTGTCCGTCGCGGTCGATATTTTCATTCATGGGATTTATTTGCCCTCCGATGACCGGCCCCTTCGAGCTGGGCAAGCCGTTTTTCCAATTGTCGCATTGTCTTGACAAGCTCCGGCAACTTCTGAAACGCCGTTATCGCGCGCAGCCACTCGCGCGCTGCGAACGCGGGCGAGCCGCTCACCACCGCGCCCGCCTCGACATCGCCTCCGATACCGCTCTGCGCATAGACCACGGCGTTGTCGTGAATCGTCAGATGGCCGGAGACGCCCACCTGTCCGGCGAGCAATACACTCTTGCCCAGCACACTCGATCCGGCCAGGCCCGTCTGGGCGCAAATGATGTTGTCCTCGCCGACCACCGAAGCGTGACCCACCTGCACCAGGCTGTCTATTTTGGCGCCGCGGCGCACGCGCGTCTCGCCCACCGTGGCCCGGTCGACCGACGTGAGCGTCTGGATTTCCACGTCGTCCTCAATCACGGTGACGCCGCTCTGAACAATCTTGCAATGCGTGCCATCCGCGCGCTTGGCGAAGCCGAATCCGTCGCCGCCGATGACCACGCCGTTCTGCAACGTCACACGATGCCCGATGCGGCAGTACTCGCGCACCACCGCATGCGAGTGAGCGTAGAAATGATCGCCGATTTGCGCTCCCTCATAAACCACGACATGTGGATGCAGCACCGCATTCGCGCCGATGGTCACGTTCTCGCCGACCACGGCGAACGGTCCGATGGAGGCGTTGCCGCCGATTCGCGCGGACTTGGAGATCGAGGCGAGCGGGTGAACGCCCGGCATCGGGCGCGGCGGCTGGTAGAACAGCGCCAAAGCGCGCGCGAAGTCCAGATAGGGGTTCGCCGAAACGAGCTGCGCGGCGGCGACCCCGTCGATCACCTCGGAGACCAGCACCGCGCCCGCGCGGGTGTTCTTGACTTTGTGCGCGTACTTGGGATTGGCGAGAAAAGTGAGCTCGCTCGAAGATGCCTGATCCATGCCGGCGACACCCGTGATCTCCTGGCCGCCGTCGCCGCGCAGCTCGCAACCGAGCGCCGCCGCGAGATCGAAGAGTTTCATTTCTCTAGTTTAGTGGCGCGGGTTATTTGAATTTGTCGCGGCACTCGGGGGAACAGAAATAATATGTCTGCCCGCCCACCTTCTTCTGAATGGACGTTGCGGCCGCGATGAAAGTGCCGCACACGGGATCTTTCTTAAGCTCGCCGCCGGATGGCTGGGAGGACGGACGCGCCGCCGCGCTCGGCGAGGGATGAAGCAGTTCCGCGAATCCCCTGAGAATGATCCCGATCACCGACCGCAGCACGCTGATGAGCAGCACAGCCGCGATCAGATACAGGATCGCGCGGATCATTGTTTCTTCTTAGGAACTTGTTTTTTCGCCCCAGGTTTCGAGAATTCCGTCTCCACCGCGGAACCCATCTGTCCGAGCATCGCCTTGGCGGCTTCGGCGAACTGCCCGTTGGGTTGCAGCTCCAGATATTTTTGGAATTCCTCCTCGGTGCCCGGCGGCGCCGTGATCTTACCGTCAGCGGCCGTGGTCGCTTTTCCGAATAAACAGATGCCATATTGGAAATGAGCGTCGGCATAATTGGGATCGGCCGCAATCGCCTTCTTGAAAGCCTCCGCTGCGGGATCCGTCTGGCCCGTGTTCACAAGCACCGCGCCGAGGTTGTAATAGAACTTCCCGGCTTGTGGCGGATCGAGCTGCGCGGCTTTGGTCAACTCGGCCTGCGCCTGGTCGAATTTTTTCGCTTTGGCCAGCGCTAACGCGTAATTGTTGTGATAGGCCGAATCGTCGGGCTTGAGCTCGATAGCTTTCTGGTAGGCTGCGACGCCCTTATCAAGCGCGGCCTGCTGATCCGCACCTGTTTTGGTCGACGACAAACTCACATAGGCGTCAGCCAGATTGCCCCAAACCACATTCTGAGCAGGATCAAGCTGGGAGGCCTTTTCGAAGCTCTGGACCGCGGCATCCCAGTTCTTGGCGTTTGCGGCTTCCTTGCCGGCGTTGAAGGCGTCATTGAGCTCCTTGTTCTTGGCCATGGCCGCCTGCTGCTCTTTCAGCTTTTTCTCGTACGCCGCCTTCTGCTCGGCCGTCATGCTCCGCTCTTGCTCCTTCGTGAGCTGACCGCCTTCGGCAGCCTGCGCCCCGGCCTGCTGCCGCGCCGCTATGGCCTGAAGATCGAATGGGATCGCGGTGGGATCACCCAGTCGCGTGCGAACGTTGTCCACTGCGTCCATTTCCTTGCCGTCGACTTCTATTGAGACCCTGTAGGTACCGATCGGAAGGCCACCGTAAAAATAATGGCCCTTCTTGTCGGTCTTAACTTTGTAATTCCCCTTAATGTCTTTACGATCGATCTTTACAAGAGCGCCTTGAAGTGGCTTGCCATCGGGGCCTTTGACGTCGCCTTCCAAGGCGGTCGTCTGACCCCAGCAAGCGACAGAAAACAAGACAATAATGGGAACAACAATCATCAGCTTGCGCAACGTGGCGTGCATGGGCGTGCAAACCTCCAGCAGGTAATGGTACGGATCTCATCCTCAGGATACTACAGGCGTACTGGCGCGTGAAAGACGTTACGGGATCAAAAGCCGAAGACCTTAGGCCCCGCGTAAGGTATTCGCTGCAGCATATTCCCAGGTAAGCGACTTTCCCCGTCTGAGGCATATGCCTAAGGTCATAGTCCGCGAGACCGCTCCGCATCACCCAAATTGCTGCTTAATTGAACAAAATACTTGACTTGGCAGGACCCGGATGGTAGTATCTGAAGTTATCGGAGGACAGCCAAAGTACTAAGCCGCATAGCCGGCTTGTACCCACTTGCTAAATTTGTACATGAAGAACCTTGTAAAGGCAGGATTGATTCTTGCCGCCTGGGTGACAGGAACCCCTGCATGGGCCAGTTTCAGCAACTGCCCGACGGTTACACCCGTCACTCTCGCGGTGATTAACAGCAATGTGCCCGCAGGCTGCCAGCAGATCGATGTCCAGTTCACGAATTTCGCGGTCGGCACTCTCGCTCCAGGAACCGTCATCGACGGACTCACGCTTCCTGCTTCCACAGTCACAATCCCCACAGCGAGTGACATCACGCTACTTGCGCAGGGGACCGCCGGTCCTCCGCCGAGCAACGTCGGAGTGAGTTTGAATGATCCGGCCGGCTCGACGAATCCATGGTTCATCAGCGGCAAGAACCAGGTGCTTGTCTCCACGACGACCTATACGGCACAGGTTGATCCCTCAAGCGCGTACCTTTTGAACCAAATCAGCTTGAGCGGCACAGTCACAAGTCATGCGAACCAGACAACGTCGGTCGTGTTCGAAGAGGTTTGTCTCGGAGTCGCCACCTTCAACTGCACCTCCTCCGACCCGAACTATCTCGTCCTGCGGATCGGAGTTATCCAAGGCAACAACATCAGCCTGACCCAAACTGTCAACGCGAGCTTCTTGGCCACTAATCTGTTGGCAATCCGGGACACCGTGTTCCTCCAGACCATGAACGGGCAAGGCAGCGACGCCACCGCCTCTCAGGTGACCGGCTTTGCGCCCACCCAGGTCATACCCGAACCGTCGACCTCTATACTGCTCGGCACGGCGCTCGCCGGCCTCGGTTTCCTGCGATATCGCCGGAAGAAGTGAGCGGCAATTTGCCGGTCGCATGTTCTTTTGATAAGCTGCGACGTCCGCTAACCGCAGAATCTCGTATCCCTAGAGGCATTTGCCACATCCAAAGTGGTGTAGAATATTATTCACCGGCAAAGTCGGGGGTATTCGGAGTATGCGGGGTACGTGTATCGGTTTATTAGTGACTGCTGTGGCCGTTCTGGCGGCAAGCCCACCGGAGTGGGACCGTGCGCACCAACTGTACCAGCGCACCGAATACCACCAGTCCCTTTCCCTGCTGCTCCCGCTGGCCCAAAAAGATCCTGAGACGCTGAAACTCATCGGGCAGAACTACTTCATGCTCGGCGAGTACAAGCGGGCGACCGAAAGCTTCGAAAAGGCGCTCGCACTCGAGCCCAACCGCGCCGAGCTGCTCCATTGGCTGGGACGCTCTTACGGCCGCCGCGCGGAAACAGCGAGCGTGTTCACCGCTCCGGGCTATGCCTCGAAGGCCCGGCAGCTGTTTGAGAAGGCAGTCGCCCTCGATCCCCATAACGGCGAGGCCGTAAACGACCTGTTTGACTTCTATCTGCAGGCGCCCGGGATCCTCGGCGGAGGCTTGCACAAGGCCGAGACCCTGGCGCAGCATATTGCCAGAATCGATCCGGCCGAGGGCCACTACGCGCAGGCTCAGCTCAACGACAAGCGCAAGGAATATGACGCCGCGGAGCAGCAGTTGCGGCGCGCGGCCGAGCTGGCCCCAAGGCAGGTTGGCCGGGTGCTCGACCTTGCGAAGTATCTGGCCAAGCGCGGCCGCATAAAGGAAAGCGAAGCAATGTTCGACCAGGCGGCGCGGATCGCGCCGAACAGCCCCAAGGTCCTGTTCGAGCGAGCCAACACGTATATCAAGGATCAGCGCAATCTGGACGACGCCCGGCGTCTGCTCGAGCGCTACATCCAATCGCCTCTGACTCCCGATGATCCGCCTCGGGAGCAGGCCGAGGCCTTGCTCAAGAAAATCGGGGTCTGATGTTCCACACCGAGGCGCTGCGTTCCAGCCTCGACGCTCTCCGCGCTAACAAGTTCCGCGCCTTCCTGACATCCCTGGGCCTGGTCATCGGAAACGCGTCGGTGATCCTGGTGGTGACAATCTCGCTCACCAGCCGCGAGTATATTCTCGACCAGATCCAGCGGATCGGCTCGAACCTCATCTACGCGCAATATGAGTCGGGCAACAATCCGGCCATGGCTACTTCAGACGCGGACTACGTCAAGATGACCGACGTCGAGGCCGTGCGCGAGCAGCTCGGATCGCGCATTGTGGCCGCCACGGGCGTCATCAACAACTTCGATCGCATGCGGGTCGGCGGGCGGGAGGAAGACGTCGCGATCATCGGCACGGACTACTACTATCCGATGGTTCGCAACCTGGACTTGCTGGCAGGGCGATTTCTGGATGCTGATGATGTGGCCAAGCGGCATCGCGTCGCGCTGCTCATGGAAAGGCTTGCGCGGCGGCTGTTCGGAGGGCAAGCGCAGGCGGTCGGCCGGACCATCAAGCTGCACGGACTTCAGTTCAGCGTAATCGGCACGTTCAAGGAGAAGACGGAAAGCTTCGGCCTGTCCGAGCTCTCCGGCGAAAACGTGCTCATTCCGATTACGGTCCTCAAGTATTTCGCGCCGATTGAGCGCATCGATCCGCTCTACGTGCAGGCGCGCAACGCCAGGGATGTCGAGCCTCTCACCGATTCCGTGCGCTTGATCCTCGAGAGCCGTCATCGCAGCGGCGCCCGTTACCGCGTGGATAATCTTGCAGCGATTCTGGCCGCCGCCCGGCGCATCGCGGCCGTGTTGACAGCCGTGCTGGTGGTGGTGTCGGCGATCGCGCTCATCATTTCCGGAATCGGGATCATGAACATCATGCTGGTGACCGTAACCGAGCGCACGCGCGAGATCGGCCTTCGCATGGCAGTGGGTGCGGCGAGGCGCGATGTGCTCGAGCAATTCCTGGCCGAAGCCGTGATCATCAGCCTGGGAGGCGGCTTGGCCGGCATCCTCATCGGTATAGCGATTCCCTTGAGCATTCGCCTCTTCACCGAAGACGTGCAGATCCCGATCTCGCCGCTCTCAATTGTTGTGGCCTTCACGGTATCGCTACTGGTGGGCCTCGTGTTCGGCATCCTGCCCGCCAATCGTGCCGCGCGTTTGAATCCCACCGAGGCCTTGAGATACGAATAAGCCGGCCCTGGAGGCCGGCGGCCATCGCTACACTTGAGGGGACGTTATGAGAATACAGCCCCTCTTCCTCCTGTTCGCATTCACGGCCGCCGCGGAAGTGAAAACCTTGACGCTGCGGCAGGCTCTCGATCTCGCGCTGGCACAGAGTCCCGACCTGATGATGGCGCGGCTGGAGCAGCAGAGAGCGCGCAACCAGGTGATTGTGACACGCGATCCGTTCGTGCCCAAAGTGTTCGCCGGCAGCGGCGCCGCCTGGACCACCGGATTCCCGAACAGCATCGAGGGAAGTGCGCCTTCGATTTTCCAGGCCAAGACGGTCATGTCGCTGTACGACCGGCCGCTGAGTTACCAGGTCGCCCAGGCCAACGAAGCTCTGCGCGCGGCCGAGATTGACGTGGGTCGCCGCCAGGACGAGGTGGTCTATCGTGTCGCGTCACTGTATCTGGACGCCGGCCACGCGGCGCGCAGCCTGCAGGCCGCCGAACGGGAGGCGGCGAATCTCGCCCGCGTGCGCGAACTGGTCGAGGCGCGCGTCGCTGAGGGCCGCGCATTGCCCATCGAATCGAAGAGGGCGGTGGTCGATGTATTGCGGGCAAAGCAGCACGTCGATTCGCTGTCTTTGGACCTGACGAACGCGGAGACATCTCTAGCGCTGGTGCTGGGCCTCGGCGCCGATGACCGCGTGCGGGCCACCGAGGAACCCGCCTCGTTCACCGTGCCCGCATCCGAGGAGGCCTCCATTGAAGAGGCGCTCGAAACCAGCCGCGAGCTGAAGCGCCTGGAATCGAGCATGCAGAGCA
>QHXU01000076.1:0-4453 GCA_003223065.1 Acidobacteriota bacterium
GATTCCTCCGGCAGGCCGGTCGGGTTTCTTCTAATATCGAAGGACATTTCCGCGGAGGTCCGGCTCAGCGAGCAATTACAGGGGACGCAGCTTTACACCTCGATGCTGGCCGAGCCAGGCGATGCTGTCGAATTCATCACCAATATCCTGCAGGCATCCACCGAATACTCCATCATCGGAAAAAACTTAAAGGGCGACATCCTGTTATGGAATGAAGGCGCGCGCCGGCTCTACGGATATGAGCCCGAGGAGGTTATCGGCAAAGCCAACTCCATCATGCTCCACACGCCGGAAGACGTGGAATCCGGCAAACCTCGCGAGATCATGGACATCGCGCTGCGGGACGGTAAGTGGGAAGGAACGATCCAGCGCATCCGGAAGAGCGGCGACCGGTTTACCGCGCGGGTTGTCATCACTCCGCGGCGGGATGCTGCCGGTAGGCCAGTCGGTTTTCTCCTTATCTCCAAGGACATCTCCGCAGAGATACGGTTGACCGAGCAGCTCCAGACCACCCAGCTCTACACCCGGTCGCTGATCGAGTCGTCCATCGACGCGCTGATGGCCACCGATCCTCTCGGTCTGATCACCGACGTGAATCAGCAGATGGAGACGCTTACGGGACATCAGCGCGACGAGCTGATCGGGTCGCCTTTCAAGAACTATTTCACCGAACCGGCACGAGCCGAAGAGGGTATCCGTCAAGTGCTGAAGTCGGGGCGTGTGACGAACTACGAACTGGCGGCGCTCGCGCGTGACGGCAGAACCACCCTGGTCTCGTATAACGCATCCACGTTCCGCGATGCCGAGGGAAGGCTACAGGGTGTCTTTGCAGCCGCACGCGACATCACTGAGCAGAAAAAGCTCGAACAACAGCTACGTGAGTCGCAGGCTTACAACCGCGGATTGATTGAGGCATCCGTCGACGGTCTCATCACGGTGGATCCGTCCGGACGGATATCCGACGTGAATGAACAGATGTGCCGGATGTCGGGATTCGCCCGTGAAGAGCTGATCGGCACGCCTTTCGCGGACTACTTTCTCGACAGCGACCGCGCCTCGGCCGGCGTGCAGGAAACGTTTGAAAGGGGCGTGGTCACGGACTATGTACTCACGCTCTTCACGCAGGGCAGGCGCGAGCTTCGCGTGTCCTTCAACGCCAGCGTATTTCGGGAGCCATCCGGAGAAGTGCGCGGCATTTTCGCGTCCGCGCGCGACATCACGGAGCAGGCGCGTCTGCAAACGCAGCTCGCCGAAGAGCGGGCCTACAACCGGGGCTTGATCGAAGCCTCGCTGGACGGCCTGATTACGGTCGATCCGTTTCTGGTCATTACCGACGTGAACGAGACCATGTGCCGCATGTCGGGATATTCGCGCGAGGAACTGATCGGATCGGCCTTCCGCGAGTATTTCACCGATCCCAAGCGGGCGTCCGAAGGAGTGCGGCTGACGCTGGATAAAGGCGCCGTCACCAATTATGAACTGACGCTGCAAACCAAGAGCGGCAGGAAGCAGTTGGTGTCCTTCAATGCGGCCATCTTCATGGACCAGGCCGGGACCGTGCGCGGCATTTTCGCCTCGGCGCGCGACATTACCGAGCAAGCCCGCCTGCAAAGCCAGCTTGCCGAAGAGCGCGCCTACAATCGCGGCTTGATCGAGGCTTCCGTGGACGGCCTGGTCACCGTGGACGAGTCCATGATGGTCACCGACGTCAATGACACGATGTGCCGCATGGTCGGACGGCAGCGCGGCCAGCTGGTGGGATCCGCCTTTCCTTCCTACTTCACCGAGCCGGAACGCGCGGTGGAGGGCGTGCGGCTGACCTTCCGGGAAGGGTCGGTCGCCAATTACGTACTGACGCTCCAGGTGGCCGACGGCAGACAACTCCCGGTTTCGTTCAATGCGGCGGTGTTTCGCGACACGGCCGGCAGCGTGCGCGGCATTTTCGCTTCGGCGCGAGATATCGCCGCGCAGAAGCAGCTCGAAGACAAGCTGCAAGCCTCGCAATTCTATTCGCGATCATTGATTGAGTCGAATATAGATGCTCTGATGACCACCGACCCGCTGGGGATCATCACGGACGTTAACCAGCAAATGGAGACGTTGACCGGACACTCCCGGGAGGATCTCATCGGGTCGCCTTTCAAGCAGTACTTCACCGAGCCCGACAAGGCGCAGGAAGGCATCCGACGCGTGCTCGAGGAAGGGCGCGTTACCAACTACGAGCTGACAGCGTTCTCCAAAGCCGGGAAGCATACGGTCGTGTCGTACAACGCCACTACCTTTTTCGACCAGGCTGGCAAGTTGCAGGGCGTTTTCGCCGCGGCGCGCGATATCACCGAACAGAAGACCCTGGAGCAGCAGCTGCGGGATCAGCAGACTTACCTGCGCGGACTCATCGAGTCGTCGGTGGACGGCTTGATCACTGTGGACCCGGAAGGCGTGATCGGCGATGTGAATGACCGCATGTGCCAGATGAGCGGCTATGGGCGCGCGGAGCTTGTCGGATCGCCATTCCGGGATTACTTCACGGAGCCGGAACGCGCCGAACAGGGTGTCCGCCAGACACTCGAGGTCGGCTACGTCACGGAATACGCGCTTACCTTGGTCGCCCGATCGCGTCGGCTGTTGCAGGTCTCTTTTAACGCTTCAATTTTCAAAGACGTGGCGGGCAATGTGCGAGGCATCCTGGCTTCGGCCCGAGACGTAACCGACCGGGTGCGGCTGGAGGAACAACTTCGCGATCAACAGACTTACCTCCGAGGCCTCATTGAGAGCTCCGTGGATGGTTTGATTACGGTCGATCCGGACGGCTTCATTACCGACGTGAATGAGCAGATCTGCCGCATGGCCGGCTATAAGCGCGAAGAATTGATCGGGTCGGTTTTCAAGCAGTACTTTACCGATCCGACGCGGGCCGACGCGGGGGTGAAGCAGACTCTGGCGAAGGGCGTTGTGACCAACTACGAACTCGTCCTGAAGTCGCGGACGGGACGCAAGGCGACGGTGTCGTTCAACGCCTCCGTATTCCGGTCGGGGGAAGGCCGCGTGCAGGGCATCTTCGCGTCGGCCCGCGATATCAGCGAGCAGGCCCGGCTGCAAAACCAGCTGGCGGAGCAGCAGGTCTATAACCGCTCGCTGATCGAAGCATCGCCCGACGCCCTGTTCGCAATCGCTCCGGATGGCAGCATTACGGACGTGAACGAGGAAGCGACGCGCATCACGGGCTACTCCCGCAAACACCTGGTTAATTCCACCTTCTCACAGTACTTCACCGATCCCGCTCGCGCGCGCGAAGGCGTGAAACAGACCTTTGCGGAGCGGCGTGTGATCGGCTACGAGCTGGTTCTGATCACGCGCTACGGACGCCGGATAACGGTATCGTTCAATGCCGGCGTGTTCACCGACGCCGCCGGCGATCCGCTGGGAATCCTGGCCGCGGCCCGCGATATCACTGCGCAAAAAGAACTGGAGGGGCAGTTGCGCGATTCGCAGTTCTACACGCGCTCGCTGATCGAATCGAACATCGATGCGCTGATGACCACCGACCCGCTGGGTATCATCACCGACGTCAACCAGCAGATGGAAACGCTCACGGGAGGTTCGCGAGAAGAATTGATCGGGTCGCCCTTCAAGCAATATTTCACCGATCCGGAAGGCGCCGAGCAGGGTATCCGGTTGGTGCTGCGCGAAGGCAGCGTGACCAACTACGAGTTGACCGCACGGTCGAAGACCGGCGCGGAGACCGTCGTTTCCTACAATGCAACCACGTTCAACGATCAGGGCGGCAAGCTGCAAGGCGTTTTCGCCGCGGCGCGCGACGTCACAGAGCGCAAACGGTTCGAGCGCACGCTTCAGGAAAAGAACCTGGAGTTGGAGAACGCCAGTCTTGCGAAGGACCGGTTCCTGGCGAGCATGAGCCATGAACTACGCACGCCTCTCAACGCGATCATCGGGTTCACGGGAACGTTGCTGATGAAGCTCCCCGGTCCCCTGACAGCGGACCAGGATAAGCAGTTGAACACGATTCAGCGGAGCGCACGGCATTTGCTCTCGCTGATCAACGATCTGCTGGATCTCGCCAAGATCGAATCCGGCAAGGTCAAGGTCGCGCTTGAGGAGTTGCACTGCCAGAGTGTACTCGAAGAAGTCACAGCCGCGCTGCGGCCCCTGGCCGAAGGCAAAGGCCTGATCTTTGAAGTGACGCTGCCGCCCGATCCATTGATCCTGATGACCGACCGCCGGGCGTTGAGCCAGATTGTCATCAATCTGCTTAACAATGCCATCAAATTCACCGATAAGGGAACTGTTCGTGTTTCGCTCGGCCAGCGGTATGCCAAGGGAATGGCGTGTGCCGAGATCAGCGTTGTGGATACAGGAGTAGGGGTCCGGCCCGAGGATCGGGCCAGGCTATTTCAGGCGTTTGAGCAGATGGAGGGGGCGACCCGTGTGGAAG
>QHXU01000076.1:4466-25045 GCA_003223065.1 Acidobacteriota bacterium
CCCGTGTGGAAGGCACGGGCCTGGGGCTATATCTGAGCCAGAAGCTATCCCAACTGATCGGCGCCCACATAGAGTTTGAAAGCAAATTCGGACACGGCAGCCGGTTCACGCTGCTGGTTCCCATCCGGAGGCAATGAACTTGTCAGCGCGAATTCTGGTGATTGAAGACAATCCGACCAACCTGGAGCTTATGATGTACCTGCTTTCCGCCTACGGGTACGAGCCCCTCACGGCCATGGACGGATTGGAGGGCCTGGAAATAGCACAGCGGCAACGTCCGGATCTGATCGTGTGCGACGTGCAACTTCCCAAAGCCGACGGTTTTGAGGTGGTGCGGAGGCTCAAAGCTGAACCAGCGTTCCGAACAATGCCTTTGATCGCAGTCACCGCGCTGGCTATGGTCGGCGACCGTGAAAGGCTGCTGAACGCAGGTTTTGACGGATACATCGCCAAGCCGATCCATCCTGAGGATTTCGTGAAAAACGTGGAGGGATTCCTTCCCATTGAACTGCGTTCCGGCAAGCGCCGACACGGCGGATGGACCGAAACACCGGCCCAAGCCCGCCCGCATGTCCCCCCGAAGGGCACCGTACTCGTTGTCGACGATACGGAGGCCAACCGGGAGTTCCTGCGAAGCCTCCTCGAACCGCACGGATATGCGGTGGTCACCGCTTCCAGTCTTGCCAAGGCCGCAGAAGAGCTCCGGCGAGCGCGTCCCGACTTAGTCCTTACAGACGTGCACTTGCAGGATGGAAATTCTATCGACTTCATCCGGGTCCTGCGGGCGGATTCGGAATTCCGCTCCGTCCCGGTTCTGTTCCAATCCGCGAGCGCTAACGAAATCGAGCGCCAACGGATCGGCGGACTCGGTGAGATCAAGCTGCTCCACCGGCCTCTGGAAGCGGAGCAGCTCCTGCTTGAGATTCAAACCATTCTGTCCGCTCACGGGGCGGCATCGGTGGCCGAAAGGAAATAAATTCGATGTCTCAGATCCTCGTCGTGGACGATCAGGCGTCAAACCGCGACGTTCTTGCAACATTGCTCGGTTACTACGGGCACAGCGTGTTTGAGGCGTCGGACGGCGTGGAGGGTTTGTCGGTCGCCGCCCGCGAACAGCCGGACCTCATTATCAGCGATGTACTCATGCCCACAATGGATGGCTATGAGTTCGTCCGCAGGCTGCGCCAAGACCCGAAGCTGGCGGGCCGGCCGGTGGTCTTCTATACCGCCTATTACCTGGAGCGCGAAGCTCTCGCCCTGGCCGAAAAATGCGGCGTATCGTACGTACTGCGGAAGCCGTGCGAGCCCTCGGAGGTCCTCAGCGTTATCGAGGGCGCGCTGGGGATTCCCCCGCGCCATGCGGAACTGCCAGAAGAGATCGCTAAAGAACACCTGGAGCTGATCACGACCCGTCTTTCCAAGACCGCGGAAGAACTAGCACGCGCCAACCTGCGCCTGGAGGCGCTTATTGAAGCGGGGCAGAAGCTGGCGACCGAGTTGCACCCGCCGAGCCTGGTCGATCAGTACGCCGCAGTGGCCCGGCAGATTATAGGCGTGGACCTGTGCGTAATCGGAATCCTCGATAAAGAGGGGCGTGACTGGACTCATGTCGCCGCGAGCGGACTTCCTGACGAAGCGGCGGGAGAGCTTCACTCTCGCTGGAAACCCGATACAAACAGCCCCCATCTGGACTTCTGCGCGGAGGGGCACCTTGGTGTTGCCGTTCGCACGCCGAAGCACTTTTTTGGATGGCTTTGCGCCGCCGGGAAGTTGGGCGGCGGTTCATTCTCCGAAGATGATGAGAGGCTGGCGCGTACGCTCGCGGCGCAGCTCGCGGTGGCCTACGAGAACGCCCAACTATACAGCCAGGTGAAGAAGCACGCCGCGGAGCTGGAGGAGAGAGTTCGCGAACGGACTCGCGACCTGGAGGCTGCCAAGTCGGAGCTGGAGTCGTTTACCTTCGCCGTTTCGCACGATCTGCGGACACCGCTGCATCATCTCAACGGATTTTCGTTTCTGCTGGAAGAACGCTTCGGCCCGAAGCTGGAGCCGGATGCCACCGAACTGGTGCGGCGAATCCATCGGACGTCCCGAGAGATGGCGGATCTCGTTCAGAGTCTCCTGGAGCTTTCGCGAATTTCGAAGCAGGATATCCATTTCGAACACGTGCCACTCAATGCGGTCCTGGAGGAAGCTCTAAGAGACGCGCGAGCCGTGGCCGGAGAGCGGACCATAGACTGGCGGCTTCACCCTCTACCTGAGGTGAGAGGGTCCTGGACGCTTCTGAAGCAGGTATTCGCCAACCTGCTGTCGAACGCGGTTAAGTTCACAGTGCATTCCGAAGCTCCTGTTATCGAAGTGGGCGTGATCACCGCGGAAAGCGATCCGGTCATCTATATCCGAGACAACGGCGCCGGCTTCGATCCCCAGTATGCAGACCGCTTATTCACCGTGTTCCAGCGGCTGCATCGCCAAAACGAGTTTCCTGGGACGGGCGCCGGCCTCGCGATCGTGCAGCGAATCGTCAAGCGTCATGGCGGCCGGATCTGGGCGGAATCGGCGCCTGGTCAGGGAGCGACTTTCTACTTTACGCTTGGCGCTTCGGTAGGTTCTTAGGATCGTCATCGGTGACAGGGCATCGGGATATCGGTCGCGCGTTGCGCTTCATGAGAAGGAAACAATGGCGAATATTCTGATCGTGGACGATCGTCAAGAGAACCGCGACTTTCTGGCGACTTTGCTCGGCTATCAGGGCCACACACTGCGGCAGGCCTCGGATGGGCTGGAAGCCCTGGAAGCAGTGCGGGCCGTAGCACCGGATCTGGTGATTTCAGACGTGCTGATGCCGACGATGGACGGCTATGAGTTCGTCCGTCAGCTCCGTGAAGACCCACGCTTTACTACGACGCCGGTTATTTTCTACACGGCGCACTACCTGGAACGCGAAGCAAAATCCTTGGCGGAAAAGTCCGGAGTCCGATATGTTCTCCGGAAGCCGTGCCAGCCACAGGAGGTACTTTCTGTCGTGGCGGCCGCTCTCGGCGGGGAGCCGGCACAGTCCACTCCTTCGGATGCCCAGCAAGATCTGAGCCGGGAACATCTGCGGCTCTTAACCGATAAGCTCTCCCGAAAAGCCGAGCAACTCCGGTTCGCGATGCTTCGCCTCTCCGCTCTGATGGAGGCCTGCCGCGAACTGAGTTATGAACGCGATCCGGCAAGGCTTGTAGAAGGCTACGCGCGAGCAGCTCGCGAAATTGTAGGAGCAGGCGCCGCAGGAATACGCATCAGCGGAGAAGGCCGTTGGGCGCAGGTCGCCACGTCCGGATTCGATGAAGCTACGGCCAGGTGCCTCGCGGGGACGTGCACCTGGGGTCCCAGCGAGGCCACCCTGACAGTCCCGGTGCGCACTCCGTCCCGGACCTACGGCTGGTTGTGGCTTGTCAATAAACTCGGCGGAACGGAGTTCCTGGAGGAGGACACCTCGGTGGCATTGGCGCTTGCGGGCCAGTTGGCGGTGGCCTATGAGAACGCGTTGCTCTACGACGAACTCCGCCGGCACTCCGAGGTGCTGGACCAGCGTGTTCGGGAGAAAACCGCGCGGGTTATCGAAGCGAATGCCGCGCTCGCTGCCGTGACCTGCTCCGTGTCTCACGAACTGCGCGCTCCAATCCGTCGCGCCGGGATGTTTCTCGACCTGATGTTGAAGCGTGCCGGTGTTCTGTCGGACGAAAGTGCCGAATTCGCGGCCCAGGTCCGTCGCGAGATCGGTCTGATGAAGGATTTGGTGGAGGAACTCCTGGAACTGTCGCGGGCCGAATTCACGAAAGCCAGGCGAATCCAGGTAAATCTGCGTGACTTGGTGGATGAAGTAATTGACGAGCTTCGGCCGCAGACTCAGCACCGCAATATAGAATGGCGGATCGCATCGCTGCCGGTGGTTAGCGCATACCGCGGGCTTCTGAAACAAGCCTTGTACAACCTGCTGGAGAACGCCGTGAATTTCACTGCCCAGCAGGCCCGGGCTGTTATCGAAGTGGGTGAAGCCGAGGTCGGCGGCCGCAAGGCGATTCGCATTCGCGATAACGGGGCTGGCTTCGATCCAGCCGCGTCCTCCCGTTTGTTTGGCGTCTTTGAACGGCTGCACTCCGAAGAAGAATTCCCGGGCACAGGACTCGGACTGGCCATCACGAAGACGATCATCCGGCGTCATGGCGGTGAAATTTGGGCGGAAGCCACTCCGGGCAAGGGCGCGACCTTCTGGTTCACGTTGTCCGAGAAGGAGGACGAGGAAGTTGCAGGTGCCCTAGAGTTCAGGCCTTCTCAAATCAAGCACAGTGGGACCGATATGCGACACTGTGCTGTTGGCACCGGGACACTTAATGGCGGCTCTATCCTATTCCTATGTAGTTGCAGTCATCTCGCCCGAGCGGCGGATTCAGGAGGAAATCGCCTCGGCGCTGGAAGGATATCCCTACGCCGAAGCCTTGTGGGCGCTCTCGGACTACCCGGATGCGCGGCAAATGGCGGCGATCAAAGACACTCAGGGATGCGTGGTCCTTCTGGATTTTTCGGATCCCTTTCGAGCCAAAGCGATCGCTGCGGAACTGGATCGCAACTATCCCATGGCCGTGGCGGTCGCGCTTCTACCCGGCGGGCAGCGGGAACTGCTTGAGCTGATGCAGCTCGGCATCCGCGAGGTGGTGAATCTGCCGATCGCGCGCCCCGACGTTGTGCGCGCCGTAACGCGCGCTGGCAGGAAATTGCAAAGACATAGCGAAGAACCGGCCGGCGGCGGGCACCTGTTCGCATTCATGCCGGCCAAGCCCGGCACAGGAGCGACGACGATGGCGACCCACGTCTCGGCGGCGGCCGCCCGGCTGACGAATCAGCGCATACTGCTCGCCGACTTTGATTTGCGGTTGGGCATGACATCCTTTCTGCTCAAGCTGCATAATGAGCACTCGATCCTGGACGCGCTCATGTCGGCTGGAAATCTGGATCTCACGCTGTGGGACCGGCTGGTGGGCCGGCGCGGAATGCTCGACATTCTCGGCTCGGCGCCGGCGGAATTCGGCCGCGACATTCCGGAAAGCGGTGCGTCCCAGGTGCTCGATTTTGCAGCACAGCTTTACTCGACGCTTTTGATCGATTTGCCCGGCGACATGCGGGATTACGAACTGGAAATCCTCCAGCGCTCGAAGGAGATCTTCCTGGTCTGCACGCCGGATATCGGAGCTCTGCATATGGCCAAGCGGAAGGCCGACATGCTGCGGTCTCTGGATCTGGCAGCCAATGCATCTGTGATTATGAATCGCGCAGAGACCCGCGTGTCATTGCCGGTGGCTGACATTGAACAGGTGTTGCAACTGCCTGTCCGGTTTACGGTTGGGACCGCGGAAAAGGAGATCAACGAAGCGACGCAGCGTGGCTCAGCAATTGAGGGCCGGTCGCCAGTGGCAACGCAATTGGAAAACATCGCCCGCCATCTTGTTCCTGGAGACGCCCCCGCGGAGAACCAGATCGCAAAGCGGAGATTTATCGATTTTTTCTCCGTTACCACCGTTCGCGACAAGATGAACTGGAAACAGTAGTTGGGAGACACACATGGGACAGATGTCGTTGAGATTCGCAACCGAGGTCAGGCATTCTCTGCACAGCATGTTAGGATTCCTGGAATTGGCTGTTGAGGAGCCGTTATCCGATCGGCAGCTCGTATACCTCGCGCAGTGCAGAACCGGCGCGGACCGGTTGCTGCGAGTTGCTAGTGACCTCTGGGAGCTGAGCCAGCCGGAGTCTCCGCCACACCCGTGCTCCGCCTTCCAGGTCGAGGATGCTGTTTCAGAGGTAGTGGACCTCACCCGCATTTTCGCGTCCCGGAAAGGGCTGGACCTGGAGTGTGTGTTTCCGGCGGGAAGCCAGGGGCGCATCCAAGGCCCACGCGGATTAATCCAGGATACGCTTCGGAGGTTGCTGGATAACGCCGTTAAGTTTACGGAAAGGGGGCGTATTCGCGCATCCGCTGGCGTTCGCGGCGAAGGCGAGGCGGCTGTACTGGAGCTCGAAGTAGCCGATACGGGTAACGGCCTGCCTCAGGAGGTGCTGGCGGCCCTTCGATCGACGGATAATATGCTGCCTGAGCAAGGCCTTAGCCTGCCAGTCGTGAAACGACGGATGGCGAGAATGAACGGCGAGCTTTCGGTGGTATCCAGCTCGGCTGCCGGGACCATTGTGCGCCTCGCGATTCCCGTACGCCTCGAGCCGCAAGAGCCGCCCACGGAGGGCACGCGCGTAGAGGACAGCGGAAGTCCATTGCTTCGGATTCTGGTCGCCGAGGATTCCGATGACAGTTATTTCGTGTTTCAAAGCTTTGTAGGTGATGAAGGCCACAAACTCACGCGCGCCTACAACGGCTCCCAAGCCATTGAAATGGCCCAGACTGGCGAATACGACCTGATCGTGATGGATGCCAACATGCCTCTGCTGGATGGCTATTCCGCCACGCGGACCATTCGCGAGTGGGAGTCCACCGCGGGTCGCTCCGAGCGGATGCCGATCCTGCTGTTCTCGGCCGACGATCCGCTGACACAAGTGAAACTCGGCAGCGCTGCGGGGTGTTCCGGATACCTGGCGAAGCCGGCCACGAAAGCCGAAATCCTGAAAGCCCTGAAATTCTTCGCGCCGCGTCAAACAACCCTATCGTGAACGGACGATGCGGCCCGCGGTTTCGTGTCGGAAGTGTTTTTGGAAAGCCCGCAAGCCCTACAGCGGGCTTTCCCATTTTGATCCGCGGTTTACTGTAGCAGGATGGTTGAGTTCGGCGAACCGTTTCCGGAGTTGGAGTTGTTGCCGAACGAGACGATACTGCCGTTCGATCCGGTAACCATGCCATTGGGGAAGTTGCTGGTGATGACGACGCCGGAGAGGCGAACGATGGAGACATTCGTGCTTCCTCCTGCCTGAATGCCCGCGCCGGCAGGGTTCGACAGGACGGAATTATTCGACGCGGTTGAATTTCGCTTGCGCGATGAACCCGACGGTACCGTTGCCGGACGCATCGGTGCCATTCACCGAAAAGCGGCTGAAGTTTCCGGCAAAGACGCCGTAGTTTCCGTTGCTATTAAACCTGGAGTTGACGATGGAGACCAGAACCCTCTGGGTGACGCTGGAGCGGATGCCGCTGTCCCCGTTATCGTTGCTGGTGGTGTTGATAATGGAAACCACGGGCGGGTTACCTGAGGCGTTGTTCGGTGAAATGTCGATGCCGCGCTGGGTGAAACCGTTGATGTTGCAGTTCTCGATGCGAAGCGATTTTCCGGAAATGAACCTGACGCCGTTGATCCCGCCGTTTCCGGTACCTGCGATTCCGTTGATGGAAATGTTTCGGATCACGACTGAGTCGTTTACGCCGGCAGCCACCACAATTCCGTTCGTACCGGCCACCAGCACTGATGCCACCTGACCGCCTCCGCCATCAATGGTAATCGCTTTGGTAATAGTGAGCGCGCCGTAGCCGCCCGGATCGAGCGCATCGATCTCGCCGCCCGCGGCGGTCTTCGAGATCGCGCCCGCGAAGGTCTTGCAGGGGGCCGTGCGGCTGCAGGGGTTGGCATCATCACCGACGCCGGACACCCACGTTCTCGAGGCCTGCGCTTTCAGCATAACGCCTCCGAGCAGAAGAGGCGTCAACAGCCTCGCGAAAATCATTACACGCATGGTAAGGGATCCTTTGGATTGATTTTGGAACTGGTTGCCGGGAACGCCGGAACCAGCAACAGCATAAGCCGATGAAGGATAGTATGACAGAAATCTAGCGGTAAGTTTGGACTATTGACGGCGAATTCGCAGCCACAACTGGTGGTCGCAGTCGAGTCCGGCGATTTCGTCGCAATTCAGGCCGCGTTTACGGCACTGATCGAGGATCCACGGAAAGGCGTGGCGGATGACGCCTGGGGTGTCGGACTCGTGGCTGGTGCCAACCCATTGGGTACCTTGATAATCTTCGTCCGGGGACCGGGCGGGCAGGTAAGACGCGAGGAAGGTGGCCGCGGGTGCGGCATCGCGGAGGAAAGAATCAAGGGTGGCTTCGATTTGGGGTTTGCTCGCGTGGGTCCAGATGGACCGGGCCAGGAAGAAATCGAATTTTGCGCCGAAAACGGAGGAGTTGAAAATCGGGTTGAAGTCGAAACAGGGCCGCTTAAGCTGAATCTCTTCGCGCGTGAAGAGATAGCGGAGTCCGCAATCGACGCGCTGGCGGGCGGGTTCGATGCCATGATAGCGGCCCGCATCCAGGAAGCGGACGAGCCAATGGGCTACGCGCAGACAGCCACAGCCAAATTCGAGGACTCTCGATTCGTGACGCAGGCCTTCCTGGAGGAGAGCGATCAGTTGCTCGCGGCCTGCCTGGCTGAAGGTCTCGCGAGGCACGCCGAGGAATCCATTGTCGGCGATCATTCGCTCGGCTCGTAGTTGGAGGTTGGAAATGACGGGGTCCGGAGGCTCCGGATCCGGGAGCGGCGGCGTCCCTGGGCTCAGAGACGGGACGGGCTGTGATGGGCTGCGCACCGAAGAACCCGGCGGAGGTCCCAGCCGCTGGCTACGCTCAGCGAACGAACGGATCAGGGCGCCAAAAAGCAGTTGAACGGGCGAACTTTGGAGGACGCGCTGCGTCCAGCGCCAGGTTGCGGAAGAGCGCATCGCAGAAAGTTCTTGGGCAAGGCGGGCTATATCGGTATCGCGCCGGCTCAGGAGGTTCCGGATGTCCGTGCTCTGCTGTTCTGCCTGACGAAGCAACCGCTCCTGTTGGGCAAGAGTGCTTTCGGCGGCGAGACAGCGGTCGATCCAGCGTTGACGATCTGCCACGATCAGGTCCATCTCGCGTATCTGATCTTTAATCAAGCGATCGCGGTCTTCCATCACAATGCAGTGATCTTATATCTTAAGCCCAACGTTTCGAAATATCGCGCGGCATCGGCGGCCGGCTTCGGAATTATCCGCGGATTGGCACCATCGCCACTGATGGAACTCTGAAAGGACGCCCGTATGCGTATCGGTCGTGCGAGCTTGCTCGCGTCTATCTGTTTCGGCTGCACGCTGGGGCAGCAAGGCAACGCTCCACGGCTGGGCGCCCAGGCCCCTGCTCTCGGATACAAAGAGGTGCCGGATTGGCCGATCCCTGCTACGAATGCTGCCGGTACAGCCGCCGCCTGGAACTTCATCCAGGTGTCCGGTGTGGCAATCGAGGCGAGTGGCCACATCCTGGTGCTTCATCGCGGCGCTCACCCGTTGTTGGAGTTCGAAAGCAACGGGAAGTTCATGCGGTCCTGGAACAATGTGTTGTTCAGCGAAGGAAAGGTCGCGGCTGTTGCTGGGGGTGACCGGGTTCCAGGCCGGTCGTTTTACTCGGCGGTCTATGGGCCAGCCGGATGCGATTCCTGCGGCGCGCACTCGGTGCGCGTGGATCCGGAACACAACGTGTGGGTGGTAGACGCCACAGGCCAAGTGGTCTACAAAATGGACCCGCAAGGGAAAGTGATTATGCAGGTCGGGCAGAAGGGAGTGGCTGGAACGGGCCACAACAACTTTAACCTGCCCACCGATGTGGCCTTCGCAGCGAACGGCGATTTCTTTATAACGGACGGCTACGCCAACGCACGTGTGGTGAAATTCTCGCACGACGGGAAATACCTCCTCGAATGGGGCACGAGAGGGAAAGGCCCCGGCCAGTTCGAGCTTCCCCACAATGTGGCAGTCGACGCGCTGGGGAGGGTGTACGTCACCGATCGGGAAAACCGGCGGATCGAGGTGTTTGACGCCAATGGGAAGTTTCTGAACCAGTGGATGACGATCGAGGGTGTCTCCGGGCTAGTCATGACCAAAGACCAGCACCTCTGGGCGGGCGCGGTGCTGCTGAATTTGGAAGGGCAGGTGTTGGGAAGATTGCCGAATGGCAGCGCCGCCTCGGCGCACGGCGTGGCCGTTAGTGATTCCGGAGACGTTTATCTGGCACAGCTCAGCGGAAAGGTGCAAAAGTTCGTCAAGCAATGACGATCTGACTGGTTAGCCACTCACAGCGCACTTCGGCGGACTGCAAATGGTGGTCGCGTTCCAACGACTCGACCGGCTTGACTCCCCCTTTCAACTGGTATTTGATTACAGGGTGGCGTCCGCGCATCGCGGATGCCTCGAATTACGCGCAGCTGCATAGCAAAGCGGACGGTGCATGTCAAAGAGTGATCCGCTGAATCGCAGGGCGTTCCTGAGGAACGTTCCGATATCCGCGTTCGCGGGCGCCGCGCTCGCCGCTGAGGCTGGCAACGCCGAAGCCGGCGGTTCGGGCAAGTATGACTTCGATACTCCGTACAGCCGCATCGGCACCGATTCCATTAAATGGGATCGGCAGATCCGGATTTACGGCAAGGAACATATCGCGGTGGGCATGGGCATCGCCGACATGGATTTCAGGGCAGCTCCTTGCATCACGAAAGCGCTCACGGAGCGCATACAACATGAAAACTGGGGATATCTGGATACACCGCGCTCGTTTATCGACGCCATCGTCAATTGGAACAAACGGCGCTACGGCATCACCGTCAATCCTGATTTGCTCCTGCTGAACACAGGCGTCCACCCTGGCATCATCGCGGCCCTCAGGACGTTTTCGCCTCCCGGAAGCAAGGTCCTCATGATGACGCCGATTTACGACGGCTTTTACGGCGACATCTCATTTTGCGGCTGCACGCCGGAAGAGATTCCGATGAAGGTGGTGAACGGACGCTATTCCATGGATTTTGAAGCGCTGGAGCATCGCATCAACCACGACACCAACACGTTGATTCTTTGCAACCCGCACAACCCGACCGGCAATTGCTGGTCGCGCGAGGACATGACGACTCTGGGCGAAATCTGCACGCGGCGCCGCGTAGTGGTCCTGGCCGACGAGATTCACTGCGATTTCGTCACCAACGGGAACAAGTACACTCCCTATTGCACTCTCGATAACAAGGAAATCGTAAGGAACAGCATCACGTTCAAAGCCGCGAGTAAATCGTTCAGCCTGGCGGCCATGAAATGCGCCTGGTTGTTCTCGGAGAATCCTGACTATATCGCCCGGGTGAGGGCCAACAACCGGCAGGATTTCAGCACCCTGGGCATGATAGCGAACCGCGCGGCGTTGACCGAAGGACAAGAATGGCTGGATGAGTTGTTGCCGTATATCGACGCAAACCACGCCTTTGTCGATTCGTTCATTCGCGAGCGCATGCCGCTGGTCAAGACGGTCAAGCCTCAAGGCACGTACCTTTCCTGGCTGGACGTCAGTAGGTTGGAGGAGAAGATAGGCGCCAAAGAAATGGCCGTCGAAGCTAACAAGAAGGCAGTCGCCCCAGGTAAGCCGGTTACGCCCGAGATGATCGTCGAGCGTTGGCTGGTGGAAAACGCCAAGGTTCAGGTGAACCCGGGATCTGCATACGGCCTGGGTGGAGCGGGCCATATGCGAATGAATATCGCCACGTCTCGAAAGACGCTTGAGCTGGCCCTCACCAACATGGCTAGCGCTATGGCGAAACTGTAGCGTCACGCGATCCTGACTTCGTCCGGTGTTTTGGCCGCTCAGGCCATCGCATCGGGTATAATCGCTGCTTTAGCCCATTCTCAATCGGAGGAGACGCTCATATGCGAGCAATCCGGCTGTGGCTGGCGTTCGTCGTCATGGCCGCCGTCGTGCTGGCCCAACCTTCTATTAACGCGGTGCAGAACGCGGCGAGTTATATCCCCGCGGGTCTTCCAAACTCGGGCATCGCGCAAGGCTCGATGTTTTTCGTCAAAGGCACCGGGCTGGGTCCGGCGAGCGTCGTAATCGCGAAAACCTACCCACTTCAAACGAGCATTGGCGGAACGTCGGTACAGGTGACGGTGGGCAGCCGGACTGTCAACGCCATCATGTATTACGCGCTGGCCGCGCAGGTCGCGGCTATCCTGCCGTCATCGACGCCGGTAGGGACTGGCAGCGTAACGGTGACCTTTAACGGGCAGACCAGTGCGCCGGCTCCCATTACGGTGGTCCAGAACAATTTCGGCATGTTCACCATCAGCCAGAGCGGCACGGGTGACGCGATCGCGTTTGTGGGCACGACGCTGCTTTCACCCACGGCGGCTGCGAAACCGGGCGACATCGTGGTGTTCTGGGGCACCGGACTTGGCCCGGTACCCGACGACGAGACCAACGCGGCAAAAGGCGGGGACCTGACCAACGTGCCGCTGGAGGTATACATCGGCGCGAAGCCCGCGAAGATCCTATACCGGGGCCGGAATGCCTGTTGCTCATCGGTGGACACCGTGTACGCCGAGGTTCCACAGGGCGTGGCGGGGTGCGTCACGCCGGTCATCATGAAGATCGGAAACGTGGTAAGCAACACCGCGACGATTCCGGTGGCTGCGACCGGCACAGTCTGCACGCCGACCAATTTTTCTCAAGGCGATCTAAACAGCCTGCTGTCCAAAGGCACATACACGGTGGGCGGAATTTCGCTGCTTCACACGGTGACCGTGACACCTCCGATTACGGTGGGACCGATCACGGTGCCGGGCGCGACCACGCGAACCGATGCGGGCGGCGCGACGTTCTTCAAAATTCTGAACACGCCCGGGTCGGCGGGATTGAGTTCTTCCTTCGACATCGCTACGTTCGGCGCTTGCACCGTGACTACCTTCTCGGCCGGCGGCTCGACCCCGAGCGTGCCCGGCCTCGTCCAGTATCTGGACGCGGGTAACACGATATCGGTAAGCGGCCCCTCGGGCGCCCGTGGGATGCCCAAGACCACAATCGGAAACTTGCTGACGTATTTCTCGCAATTCGACAACACCGGGACTTACCTCACCGCCGGGCAATACACCATTACCGGGCCGAGTGGTCCGGACGTAGGACCGTTCACCATCGGATTGAACGTACCGCCGCCGCTCGTGTGGACCAACCAGGAGGCGACGACAACGGTTAATCGCGCGAACGGCGTGACGCTCAACTGGAGCGGCGGCGATCCAGCGGGGTACGTGCAGATCACCGGCGCGAGCTCCACCCTGGCCTCGGCAGTCAACGCGGCCACAGCTGCGTTCACGTGCACGGCCCGGACTAGCGACGGAACCTTCACAGTGCCGCCGGTGGTGTTGCTGGCGCTGCCGGCGTCACCGGTGCAGTCCGTTAGTGGGTTTTCGGTTCCGATTCCTGGGTCGCTGAGCATCGGCAGCTTTTCGGCGGCGGTGCACTGGCCGCGCTGCCGGTATGAACTAATCACTAAATCAGACGTGCAAGAGCGTGAAATTCCAGGCGTAGATGGCTTAGATTGCATCATCGGCTGCTTATCGATGGCGGGTACAACGATCGCCGGGTGGAATGAGTCCTTATTCGCGGGACGCCTGAAGTGGGATGCTTCGCCGGAAGGCGGCCGCGGGCTCGGATTGCCTACGATTGAAGACCATTGGCCACACCACTAGCGATAACAGATCCGCGATGGTCAATTGGACAACAATCCGACTACATGCTTGACTAAGGTGAAACTCCAGCAGACACGCACTTGTGGTGTTGAGTTATGCAAGCCGTAGAGCGGCGCAAGGAGCGCCAGGCGAACCTCTTTTCGTGAGCCCGTCCGATCACGTCAACTTCCTGACGCGATCCGTTAAATCCTTCCAAACTTCGCAACCGCTTCCTTGATGGAGCGAAACTTCTCGATGAACGGAAGCATCTGGTGCTCGGTGTCGTCGAGCTGCTGCGCCTTCTTCAGGACCTCCGCGGCCCGGGCGCGGGGCACCACCGCGACGCCATCCATGTCCGCCGTGATGATGTCGTTTGGGTTCACACGTACCCCGCGCCCGGGCCGCGCTGAATACCGGAAACTGGAGGCGCTGGATCTGCGGGGTATCGCGAACGGAGCCGTCAATGATCGCTCCGGCGAGGCCGCGATACTTCATGGCTGTCGCCATCAGGCCTCCGATGCCGGCATAATCCGCACCGTCTTCGAGCACCATCACGTAGACCGAGCCGGGCGGCGCCGCGTCGATGGCATCGAGCATCCCTTGCGATGCCGCGGCGCCTTCGTGATGCTCGTCCTTTTTCATCAGAACCGTCACCGCGGGTCCCGCAAACTTCGCCGCCGCGAGCGGACGCATCTGGTGCGCCATGTAGGCGCGCTGCCCGTAAAGCTGCTCCATCGCGTCGGCGACCGATGCAACTTCGACAAGCCGTAGTCCCTCGATGACTGGATCAGGTTCGGGCGCGGCCCAGAGCAACGTGCCGGACACGATCACCAGGCCCAATGCCGCCAAACACACTGCAAGTTTCCACATGGGTTTTCTCCAAATCACATCACTATAATAGTTTGGGTCCGGAAGCGCACGTGGCGCATGGCGAGACGTGGTGGAGCTAAGCCTGAATGAACCAGCCTTGGTTGCAAAACTTCGATCCGTTAGGCAATCGCTGGTTATCCACGCTCGCGGCGGCGATCCCCGTCTGTACCCTGTTCTTCTTCCTTGCGGTACGGCGCGCTCCGGCCTGGCGCGCGGCGGTCTATGCCTTCCTGGCCGCGGTGGCGGTCGCGCTGGCGGTTTTCCGGATGCCTCCAGTGATGGTGGCCGGTGCGGTAGCTGACGGTCTGGTCTTCGGATGGTTCCGAATTGCCTGGATAGTGGTCGCGGCGGTATTCGTTTACGACCTCTCGGTGGAGTCAGGACAATTCGCGATTGTGAAACAATCCATCGGCGATATTTCGGAAGACCGGCGTCTCCAGGTGCTGCTCATTGCGTTTGCCTTCGGTGCCTTGCTGGAGGGCGCGGGAGGCGGCGGCGCGCCCGTGGCGGTGACCGGCGCCATGATGATCGGGCTGGGATTCCCGCCATTTCAGACCGCTCTGCTCTGTCTGATCGCTAACTCGGCGCCGGTGGCCTACGGCGGATTGGGGAACCCGGTTCGCACACTCGTTGCAGTCACTGGACTTCCGGAACCCGACTTCAGCGCGATGATCGGCCGTATTCTGCCGCTTACTACTCTGGTGCTGCCCTTCTGGCTGCTTCGCGTGCTCTGTAGCACGCGTGAGACGCTGGCGGTGTGGCCCGGATTGCTTGCCTGCGGCGTGATCTTCGGCGGAATTCAGTTTCTTTGGTCGAATTTCATGGACGCCGCCCTGGTGGATATCGTGGGTGGTATCGGGACCCTCTTGCTTCTGGCATTCTTCTTCCGCAAAATCTGGAGCCCCGTGAAGCCTTGGCGTTATCCAGGTGAACCTTCCGTTTCGAAGAGCCCGCTAGACAAGCTCACCGTGGGACGAATCCTGCTCGCGTGGTCGCCCTTTCTCTTGCTGGCTGGGTTCGTGGTCCTCTGGGGCGTCCCGTCGGTGAGCAAGACACTGGATAGAGTCTCCTGGAAGCCGCCCGTTCCCGGTTTACACATGCTGGTGGTACGCACGCCGCCGGTGGTGGCCAAGCCTTACGCAGAGCCGGCCGTCTTCGATCTGTCGTGGCTCGCGACTCCCGGAACGGGAACGTTTTTCGCGGGGCTGGTGGCCGGGCCTCTTGTTGGTCTTTCCTTCAGGCGCACGATCGCCGTATTCTTCCGATCCCTCGCGAGGCTCCGGCTGAGCCTGGTGGCGATCATGGCCATGCTCGGCGTGGGGTACGTAACGCGCTACTGCGGCATGGACGCAACCATGGGAATGGCGATGTCGCACACCGGGGTCCTTTTCCCATTCTTCGGAACGCTAATCGGCTGGCTCGGCGTCTCTCTCAGCGGAACTGATGCCGGCTCCAACGCATTATTCGGAAGCTTGCAGGTGATCACAGCGAATAAACTGGGGCTTAGCCCGATTCTGATGGGCGCCGCCAACAGCGCCGGGGGCGTTATGGGCAAGATGATCGCCGCACAGTCCCTCGTGATCGGCTGCGCGGTCACCGCGCAGGTGGGCCAGGAAGGCGCGCTGTTCCGGGCCGTAATCAAACACAGTATCGGCCTGGTGCTGCTGGTAGGTCTGATCGTCGTTCTCTACGCTTACGTGTTTCCCGGCGCGATTCCGAGCGGCCACCACTACTGGTAACACTACGGTTTTTGGGCGGTGAAGGAGCTCATTAAGAGGTCCCGCGGTTAAGCAATAGCTTTGGCCCGCTGCCCTGATCCCTGAAATCCCGGCTGGACCGCCGTCGTGGGCAGTGGCAACGGACCAGGGTTAACGGAATTTACTCCGAACCGCGCTGAAGCTGCCGGAGCAACTTGCGGCCGCGGCTCCTCATCGCGGGCGTGCCCGTTCGCGTGAGCCGCTCGATCAGCGGCATCACTTGCGCCAGCAGCCGCTCATCTCGCGACGCCAGATCCGCCAAGGCCTGCATGCTGAAGGTCCTGACGATGCTGCTTGGGTCCTCCAGATAGCCCAAGAGAATCTGCACAGCGGTCTCCTGCTCGCTGGGCGTCAGTCGTAGCCGTGACAGCATTTGTGCAACGTGCCATCGCAGCTCCTTGTCTTCCATCGCAGAGACGGGACCCAGCAAATGCCGCTTCCAGGGCTGAAGCAACTCCGGACTCTCTCGAGTAACTTTCTCGATGACATCCGCCGCCCTCATGCGAACTAAGGGATCATCATGGAGCAGACACGCAACCAGGTCCGCAAACAAAGTTGGGTCCTCCGAGACATCCTTGACCACTTCTCCAGACTTGCCGATTGAGCGGCGGTCGCCGCCTTTCAGCTTCTCGAGAATGTCCCTCATCGAGCAGAGCCTGCCGGATTATGGTCTGAGCTGTGGGCTACTTCTTCTGTTGCGGACGGGGTTCGCTCGTCGGTGGAACGATATTCTTCAGCCGCATGTAGGTAACCATGTTGCCGTAGTGTTCATAGTCATGCATGTTGTTGAAAGCCAGCACGCCCAGTTTCGGCATTTCGCGGCCAAGGAACTTCATCATTTGAGCCGCGGTGGCGTCGGTCATGCCGTCGTAAGCTTTATCGCAATAGGCAAACGCTTCCTTCAACGCCTGGACCAGATCAGCCTTCGAAGTCTTGGTTTTCTCGAAGCTGCCGGTCGCTGGGCTCTTCTCACCCAGAGCGGCGGAACAAAACGAGAATTGGGCGTCGGCCACATGGCCAACGAGTTGGCCGAAGCTGCGAACATCGTCCGTGGGCTTGAATCCGTAATCGGTTTCCGGCACCTTATCGGCGGAGCGAGTGATGGCGTTTTTGGCGATCCCGTATTCCATTTTGATGGAGGTGCTGAGCGGACTGTCTTGCGCCAGCATGCAGGCAGACACAGAAACAAGGGAAATCAAAAGTATGCGCACGGGGTTTTCCTCCCTTGAATGATCGCACAAGTCGGTTTAACGCGCCGACACTGCCGCGTGCATCCGCATGACGCCCGCTTAGCCGAATTGCGTTAAGAAGCTAACCCTTGGGCCTTGCGGTTACCTGCGATCTTATTCAGGTATTGCTCGCTTGCTCTGTCGTAATGGGCTTGGGCTTTCGCCGCGGCCTTCCGTTGATGTTGGCGGGATTCGGGTCGTGCCGAGGTTTGAAGGTCCAGTAATAATTGGACCTCTTGTCTCCAAACCTTCAGCGCCCGGTCAAGCCGGAATTTTGCTTCTTGAACAGTCGGCATATAACAATGCTCCATTCCAAGGGGTTCCCATGACAGGGAATCCGTCTTTTTTGGTTTTGCTGTCCTCGAATCGTGCCCGCTAACCGCGTACGGGCGTCATGGACCACCGCTGAACTAGACCACCTAAAGCGTTCGCTTTATGGCTGCATCGCCGGGGAACCCGGCGTTCCGCAGGTCTGAGCGCATGATGTTTACAGCATCTGCACTCACCGGCCCAACCAGCACTCGAAATGTACCGGGCTTCTGTGGGACCTCCGTCGCCAGCCCGTTGAAGCCTTTCTTACGTAGAACGTCCAACATGGTGCCCGCTTCGCTCTGGCTCGTGGCGGCGAGTTGCAAATAGGTTTGGCGGGCGACAGACTCAGATTTGATTGACAAAGGTGCAGTCGCTGGCTTTTCAAGCGCGCTGGTTTCGCTCGTCGCCGATTCTTGCGCTTTCTCCGGCGACGTCAGGGGCAGCTCCTGTGGCATGGTTCCAGCCGGCGCCGCGCTTGGCTGCTCCGAAGTCCGGGTAGCCTCATGAACCGAAGATCGGACTGGCACCGGCCTCGTCTCCCTTTTACTCTCCGACGCAACTTTCGCTACGCTCACGGGGTTGGAACGGCCTCCCGCAATGTAACCCGTCGTGAACAATATCCCAACCAGACACACAATGATTATGAACAGGGCCACGAGGTGGTGATTTCCCAAAAGCAATTCTGATTCGCCGGCTTCATTCTTGGTAAATTTCGGCGTCCGTGCGCTATCCGTGAAGCTATACCGCCCGGCTTGGGCCGAGCTAACCGATGCAGAACCTGGACTGGTGTTCGGGACCCTCGGGGCCCATATGTCAGTGTTCAATCCTCTTGGCATTCAGCCACCTCCTTTTGACCGGTCTAAAACTTGCGAGCATTCGCCCAAAGCCGTAGCCAGCCCCTCCACGGAGCACATTTACAGTTTTTAATCGTAGGGAAAAATCGTATAATAGGCCGGTGAGGTTGTCAAGCACAAAGTGAACAAAAATAGTGATTTCGGAAAAATCCGAGGAGAAAACGGGAAGGATCAGACGGCGTGAATGGCTTAATATTTTGACGACATCTCTTGTGTTTAAACGAGATAAACCAGGCAGCTCACGGCGGGATTGCCGGGTCAAATTGCCCTTGTCAGACACGCGCAAATGCAATGCTCAATTAACTTTCGGAAGGGTCATCCGACTGGCCTGTGTGGCGCCGCTTAGTGCAAGCTCGCCTGTCAAGCGGACTGCATCCTGGGTCTGTCCAAGAGAGGTCGCTAGCGACGCCTTCGACACGCGGCGAACAATGGGGTTGACTAGCCAGCGAAGGGACGCCGGAATGTCCCGGCTCAATGCGATGACCTCAACTTCGACGTACACTCCGCTGTCCCGCTCCTCAAATTTCGAGATATTGTACACGCGCCAGATGTAGCCACTGCCTTCGCCGGCGGGTAATTTGACCTCGCCCGGTTGGCCGTAGTGCTCGATCTCCTGCACACGAGTGGTATGTCCGACGCTGTACCATCGCTTGTCATCGATCTGAAAATAGGACGACTCGTATTCGCTATCGAGCGCTGTCTTCAGAAATAGCGCCTTGTTCATCACGAGAATGGAGAATTTGTCTTCCTTGTAAGCCTGGTGAATCGGCTTCGAATCGATCACCGTCGGCCTGTAAAACTCTTTGTAGCGATCGTAGTTGCGAACCACGGCGAAGACTTCGTCGAGCTTGGCGTTGGGAATGAACGCGGCGCCGATCCAGTCATGAATCAGCCCGGATGGAACTTTCTTCGGGTTATGCTCGCCCATCGCTGAAACGAGGATCTCACCGGCACGGAGTTGACGGCTCCGATCCGGCGCTTCATCGATCCAGAAGAACGGCCTGCCGGCGCGAAGCCGCTCAACCAGGCGCGAATGCGCCGCTTGTATATACGCTTCCCATGCCTTGACTGTCTCCTGCTTCAACTCCGCGGCTTTCAAGAGGGGAAAGAACAACAATATGACGATTCCAGATCGAACGTTCACATCTGCCTCCTCACTGACGAGGCATTTTGCGCGCCAAGGGCGGTGATCTTCGATGTAATTGCAGCCGGGCGCGTTAGCGCCAGCAGCAGACCGCCGCCGCCGAAGACATGCTGTCAACCTGCCGAGCATCTGCCGACCTGTCGGCAGTGCCCGGCATTCGCCCCTGATGCTACTCGGCAATCCGGCCGGGTGCCGAGAAATCGGTACGTGCCGTAGATCTGGGCCCTGACCTTCGGCAGTCCGCAACTCGTCCTATCCCTTTTCCCTTATTTATCAAGCGCATCTGGTTTCGGACGAATGGCGGCACGAGTGCAGACTCCTCAGCGCAAGGTCGAGCAGATGCTGAGGATCACCTACAACGGTACGGCGAGGGAGCAGCGATGGACTCTATGCGGCCGCTTGAGCGGCCCGTGGGTCGAGGAACTCCGCTCGACATGGGAGCGCATCCGCGGAGAATCGAACGGCGGTATGTGCGTCGTCGATTTGAGCGACGTAACGTCGATCGATGAGCGTGGAGAGAGCCTGTTGCGAACGATGAAAGAGGATGGCGTGCGCTTTGTCGCGCGTGGCGTTGACATGAGGCACATCCTCAATCATCTCCGCAGCAAGGCGCAGCCTTCGCTACGAAGATCATTGGCACACCGCGGATCCGACTGTTCACAAGCAAGCGAGGACAAACAATGAGACGCAAATCTAACAGCGAAGTTCTTATCTGGACCGCCGGATTGCTGGGGGCGGCGATCATTCTCGTTTTATCCGGTTGCTCGGGCACCACCTCCGCCGCGAGCGCGCCGCAGATGACGCCTCCGGAGGTCAAAGTTGCCCGCGTCGAGCAAAGAGATGTTCCGATCCAGCGGGAATGGGTCGGCACGCTGGCGGGCATGGTGAATGCTGCTATCAAAGCGCAGGTGACCGGATATCTGCTGACGCAAGACTACACCGAAGGTTC
>QHXU01000077.1:0-6929 GCA_003223065.1 Acidobacteriota bacterium
CGGCAGAACTATAGCAGGGTCCGGAGAGCAGAGTCAATGCAGCCAAGCTCAGTTCCGGCCGGATCCGGCAGTCAGCTCGAGCAACACCGTCTCCACTGCGTGCGGCGAAAGCGTCAGGGAAATACTGCCGTTGCTCACCGCCAGTTCGCTCAACTTTTGTTCCTTGCTTGAGCAAAGAAAGGCCCGCTGAACCGGAAGCCCACTCCGCCAGGTGACCTTAGCGCCGGCATGCGTGCCGGCGCACTCCGCCAGGCGCAGAATGTAGCCGTCACCAGATTTGGATCTCTTCACTGTCACTAAATTCACGGTGTCGCCCTCGACGCGCAGCAGCCAGGACGGCAACGTTGCTTCGGCGCTTTCCGCGCGTCCGGACCGGAAATCTGCCAGCAACGGATGCCGTTGCTCCACTCCAAAGCGGCGCTCGGCCGAATAGTCGGGGACCCTGCTGGTGGTGATGGAATACCGGAAGACCGCATCTCCTGTCTCCTGACCGGCCGGGAAGTTGGTAAGCCAGTAATTATTCATGACGTAAGAAAACAGACTGGCTTGCCTCGGGCGCACGAACTGTTTCGGCCATTTCCCGCGATTAATGTCACCGATCGTGATCAGCGGCGTGTCCGGCATGGCCACGGTAACGACAGCGCCGTGGCCCGAAACACTCACCGCGTTGTCGAGCGCGAACCACTCAGTAGCGCCACCGGGCAGCATGTCCTTGGCGGGGTTCACCCAGCCTACCGGAAGGTTGTAGGCGAACATCGGATTCTCAAGCGCAAACGGAAATGCCACGTAACCGGCTTCGGCACTGCCATCACGCGAGAAGTTTTCATGCACCGTGACAGTCAGATCGATCCGCTGGATCGAGGGGTAAACCCGCACGTTGAGCTGCACTGGTTGCGCCGAGCCAATTCTGCCCTCCAGAACCGCCTCCTGCCCCGCCGCGGATTTCCGCAGCGCGACCACACGCGCTGCGGCTGGATGTTGGATCGTCAGCGCCGGGGAAGGCAGCTCGAAATCATTAATATCGATCCTGGTTCGAACGGCCGCGTACCAATTATTGCCCCCGCCTGCGGGAAGCCGGCGAACGCTGCTGGTCTCCTTGACCCAAAAATACTCGCCCAGGGCGTATGGGCTTTGACGATCGACAAGCTCACGGCCCAGTTGCTTGTCGACGATACTGCGAATGCCGAAGCGACTCGTGTCCAGCGTGATCCGGTAGAACTCGTTTTCCATGCTTGCCGACACCAGATTTTCCGTCGAAGGCGCCGAGGCCGGGCTTTCCCCGGCCGCGACTCGGTAAACCTTATAAGAGAGAGGCGGCACATCCCGCGCCAGGAAGCGAACCATCCTGGCGTTGTCCGCGTCGTGCATCACTTCGGAGGGCTGCAACTGGCCGGTCTGCTCATCGTAGATCGCTTTGCCGGGAACGAGTTGCACCTCGACAGGACCGGTCCGCCGCCAGTTGGCAAGGTTCCAGACGATGACCGCGTCCTGAGCATGAGGGACTCTCTCGTTCAGGCGCTCGAGCCATTGCTGCTCCGCCCAACGCAAGTCCGCTGCCGCCGCTGTTGCAAAATGAGCTTTCGTCGCCCACTCTAGACGCGTGTCCGCCGCGTCCGGCCGCAGGACGCCGGCGCGCGCGCCGAAAGAGTGCTCGTCGAAAAGCAGAATGTTCGCCCAGATTCTGTCGATCTGCTCGTGGGGATAAGCGAGCCGAGGATTCCAAAGCGTGGCCAGCGAGGCGAGTTTTTCGAGGTCGACCGCGGCGGCCTGGTTGCCGCGGTTCATGGCCGTTGTAATGGGGCACTCCCCCGGGCCATCTTCCCAGTAAGCTCCTCCGTCGCCGCGCATGACCGGGAGTTGGCCGGTACCCTGTTTCTCGATGTAAGTAAAGAAGTCGTGGAACCGGGCGGGAATGATCTGAGGATATGCGTAGCGGGCGTTCCACTCAGGGTAAAAATCGGCGTTGCCGCCCTGGATTGGCGCATTGTCCCCGTCGAAGCCGTAGACCAGCACAGCATCGTACGGGTAGCTCTGTGGGAACCCCGATAGAAAGGTTCCTTCCGCTGATCCGGGGACGCCGAACATAACCCGGGCCTGCGAGTAGGCTTTGGTGTACCAGACCATGACGCGCCCGCCATCAGGTCCCTCCCAGAAGAATGGAGACCTCCGGTCCAACTGGCCGTAGGTCAGAAGCGGGCCGCGGACCTGGTTGGCGGCACTGGCCAGGTAGCGGATCCCCGCGCGATTCAGAATCGAGGGCAGCGACCAGGGAAGAGAGGGCACGTCCGACACAGTGACCACACTGAAAGGAATCCCGTTCCGTTCGTGAAGCAAGAAAGCATAGTCGGTGGCGTTGTTAAGCTCCTCAAGCGAGCACAAGTACGCCTGTAGGTTGAAATTGAAGGCATTCACGCCGATGCTCCCCGTATCCGCCAGCGCTTGAAATGTCTTCGCGGCCGAAGGGCCTCCCCTCCGCAGAAATTCTTTCGCAATCCAAGACCCTTCAAGGTTCCAGCGAAACGACGAGTACTTCTCCGTCAATGCAGCGGCCTGTTCGAGGTTGCGAAGATGCAGTTCAACCGTCTTGGGCTGAGTCGACGTATAGCCGATATCCAGATGCGTACTGCTTGCCACGAACAGCTTCCATTTCTTCTGGGGCGTGAATTCATCTGCAAACTCACGAGAGCCACGGGCAGTCTCTATCCGCACACTGGCCGGGACCCGATGTCCGGGGTCGCGGACGCTTAACGGAACCACGACTTCGCCGAATTCCGTGTTGGCAGGCAGTTCTTCTCTGAACGTCTGTGGGCCGATTTGCACCGCGACCTTACCGCCGGGACCCAAAACGCCGGAGCACACTACCAGGTTCACCTGCTCGTAAAGGTCCTCGCCGTGCCGCTCCCAGAGCACGCCAGGCTCGATGCGCACGCTCGGAGGAACCTCTGGTGGCGGGCTATTCGGATCTTGCTCCAGCGACACGGTATCGTATTCAAGAAAACCGCCGCCACCAGCCGCCAGCTTGATTTCGTTCCGGCCGAGCCGGAAATACCCGCCAGGCAACTCCACCCCCAGCCGCTGATGACGCACAAAGGGCACGACGTTCAGGTCGGAGGCGTTCACGGGCGAGTATGGCTCGGGACGAAGAGTAAACATGCCGCGTTTCCCATTGACCGTGACCAGGTAATTCGGGGTTTCCGGGTCACGGAATAGAAGGTCAACGTTAAGGTAGAAGGTCCCCGCGGGCGGTTGATTGATAGAGAAAGCGATCGCGAACGGCTCGCGATCTTCTGCAGACTGTCTTTGCCTCCAGTGCTGACCAGGCACGCTCTTGCCAATCTCGTAGGCGACGTGTTCGATTGCCGGGCTGAATTCGTGGGATGAAAGATCGGGTTTTCCTATGGACCACAAGACGATCTTGCCGGCAAAAACCGGCGAAGCCAAGGACGTGGCACACAGGGTCAAAACTATTCCCCTCATGTTTCGTTCCTTGATCCTTGCCGGCGCGGCGGCGTCATTGCTGAATCTCAGAGCACCGGCTTCACGCTGATCAGTTCGGTGTGGACTTTGCCGTCGGGCTGCGGGACGCGCGCCACGGTGTACACCACGCCGTCCTTGCCCACCGCTATTGAGTTTACGTAAGACGGGTGCCCCCCGTTCTCGTAGTAAATTGCGCCGTGGTCCATATACTTGCCGCTTGGGATGTGATAGGTGACCAAGTGCAGGTCCTCTTCGCCCTTGGCCTCTCCTTTCCCGGTGTCAGTCTTGCCTTTCACGCGCTTACCCTCCCGGTAAATCGGCCCGCCGGTCAGGTAGTAGATGGTCTCGTGGTCAGGCCCAAGCGTGAAGCCGAGGTAACCGTAGCTGAACTGGTCGAACATGCCGCTGCGCTGCGAAGGCTCAGAGGTAATACGCGCGAGCACTTCTACGCGTTCCGCGTGCGGATCGAAGCGGAACAGGTAGCCCGAATTGCCGTGAACACCGTAGATCATCCGCGTCGCCGGATGATAGAACGTCTGGCGCCAGTTGTAAGCCATGTGACCTGGCGAGGTGACGTCGTACACACCGAAGTAGTCTTTGTGGAGATCGTCGCCGTCTACGCTCTCCACGGAATCTTTGTCATAACGATAGCGATGAATTGTGCCATCACCGGTGGTGAAGTATACAGACCCGTCCTCCGGGTCAATCGCCAATGACCGGCAGATGGTGCGGTAGGTGGGGCCCTTTCCGTTCTCGCCTTGTTCAAAAAAATGTCCCAGTTCCTTCCACTCGTTTTTCCCCACGTCGTAGCGGAAGAAGATGCCGGTGGGCCAGGTGATGCCGTAAGCGCGCATCCGCTTTGGGTCCATGTTCATGGTGATGATGCCTTCGCCGCGCGGTCCGAGACCATGGTCTTCAAACTTGCGCGAAGTCATGTCCCAGGCAAGGATGTGACCGCCGCGATAGGGCTTCATACCGGGCGGTGGAATCCCCGGCTTCTCCATGTCGTCGATGATGCTGTAGTAGCCGATGTGCGTGGCGAACCAGAGCTTGCCGCCTGCTTCGACGAAGTTGACGTGGCTCTTTCCTTGGGAAATGGCGTGCATGCCTTTCTCGCCCGACGCCTCGGTCAGGTCGCCGAGGAAGTCGATCGTGCCGGCGCCAGGGTCAAACGAATACATGCGCGCGCCCACATCAGGCAACTCGGAGCATAGGACGTAATAGATCTTGCCGTCGTTCGCCACGCCCATCCCGTTGTAGGTGTCGTGCGATTGCGGAAAGCCGGATGGGTGAATGCGCGCGATGAGCCGGCTGTGGTGCGCGGGCGCCTCCGCGGCAGGAGGCTTGAGTGCGCAGGACGTCAACATTAACACATTGGCAAGGGTCGAATAGACGCAGCGGCGAAACATTTCAATCCGGCTTTGCCGCCTGGAAGTGGCTTAGCGTCTCGGCGTAGCTGGCGATACCTTGATAAAGCGCCTCGGCGATCTTCTGTCGTTGCTCGGGCTTGCGGAGAAGCGCTTCATCGGCTGAGTTGGTAAGGAACCCGATCTCAGCCAGAACGCTCGGCATTGACGCGCCGATCAGGACGACAAACGGAGCCTTCTTGACACCGCGGTTCCTGGCGGCCGCGTTGCCCTTCGCAGAAAAGCTATACAGCGCCGTCTGAAGCCGCGAGGCGACCTCGTGCGATTCGTCGATTTTGTCGTTCAGCGCAACCTTCTGCAGCAGTTCACTCAAATCGAACACCAAACTCGACGAGCTGGCATTTTCTCGCGCGGCCAGAGCCAGAGCCGTTTTCGAAGTGGTAAGGCTCAGGTAATACGTCTCTACGCCTGCTGCCGATCGGTTTGTCGAGGAGTTGGCGTGGATCGACAGAAAGAGATCAGCCTTCCGCTCATTGGCGATCCGGGTGCGCTCCTCAAGTGGAACGTAGCTGTCATCGGAACGTGTGTAGATGACCTCGGTTCCCTGACGCTCTTCGAGCAGCGCGCCCAAGCGCTGCGCCACATCGAGAACTACGACCTTTTCATACAGCCCGGACGGACCGAAGGTGCCGACATCATGGCCGCCGTGCCCGGGGTCCAGCGCTACTCGCCCCACCTTCAGTCCGAGCACGCGCGTGAGCGAGCGGTCTCCATTCGAATTGGTCTTTGCCGGCAGGAGCCCCGGAGCCGGACGCGAGTCAGAAGCGCCGTGAGGAGTCGGCGCGATCTCACTAACTCGCGGCAGCGTCTTCGGTCCATCGGCCGGTGTTGGAAGTTCTTTGGGCAGCTTGGCCGTGAGCGCAGCCGTGGGCTGTCGAAGCGACTCGGGCTTCGGATCGCTGCGGGGGGCCGCGGGCGCCGGAGAGGGCTCGGATTTGCGCCCGGCATCGACGCTCCTCGTCGGGCGATTCTTCAGGCGAAGCTCGATCATCAACCGGTCGGGGTTAGAAAGCTGGGAGGCGGTGAACTCAACGGACCGCTCCAGGTCCAGCACCACACGTGTTACCCGCGCCTCGATCTCAGCCACCCTGATCTGTTTCAGCAGCGGATCACCCACGGCGATCACTTGCATGCCGGTGCCGGCCATCTGAGGTTTCGCGGCTTGGATGTCAAAAAAGATCTGCTCCGGATCAGTTCGCCGGTCCGAACTGTAGCGGAATTCGGATGGGACATCGATGGCCACGTGCGTCACTCCGCCCAGACACCAGAAGTGAACGGCGGTTACTTTGCTAGTCGCGCCAGTCGCAGCCACACACACACTCATTGCGAGCAGCGCGCTGGCGAAAAGCTTCCCGCGCGGTCCGCGGTGTGTGTCACTCCACTGCCCTGAGGTGCAATCTGGCAGTCGCGTCGACGAATTGCTCCAACTTCGGATGTCTCTCATGCTCGGAAACTTCAGCCGGAGCGGCTTTCATCAATTAAGCCGGATGGGGACTGCTGCCGCAGCCCGCGGAGCATCGCATGAATGCGATCGACTCACCACCATCATTATCGCGCGAGTCTGCTTGCTTTAGTGAGATCGCAACGCCGGCAACACGCTGGGCAAAATTGGGCGAGGCATGCTCAAGGCCAATGCGGCGCCTGGCATGGACGGCCTAATTCTTCGGATAACGCCGAGCTGCTTTACGTCCCGACACCCACCGAGTGGGCGGCCTGAATCGGTTCGCCCTGCGAAGCCGGCCTTAGGGAGCGGCAGCGGTTAAGCCAGGCGATGGAGGGCGCGTAGGCAAGGGCGAAGCGAGATACGATCGGCGAGCCGTCCTCAAACGTGAGAGCGGCAAACGGCACGGAGTAGAGTTCGGCGTCCGGCAGAATGTAGAGGACTCTGGAATGGTCCGTGAGGACGTGCCAAACGCTCCGGAACTTTTCTGAGAGCGTAGGCAGCGCATCAAAGAGCCTGGCGTTCCACTCGTCGGGACTTAAAAAGCTCATGTGGAAGAGCTGCTTCAGGTCGCGCCGTCCCAA
>QHXU01000077.1:7050-9434 GCA_003223065.1 Acidobacteriota bacterium
CACAAACAGAATTAGCGCCGCGGACTCGTTTCCGAGCCAACTCCGCAACTCATCCTGGTCCGAAAGTTCGTTTCGACCTCCTGGGAAAACTGCGGATTCATCTTGCGACAACATTTGAGTCAGACTCTGGGCCCTGCCCTTCTCTGCGTAGTCCAAGGCCTCGCGCGTGCGTCCAGATTCGGCAAGCAGGAGGGCCGAATTGCCGCAGAGGCTCGCAAACTGATTGAGCCTGTCGAGCCATTCGGCACGGGAGGCCTGGTCCAATTCATCCTCAGAAAGGCGGATGGCTTCAAGGTTCGCGTCAAGTTCGTCGCTTCTCCTTCCGAGAGCATGCAGCGTTGCGCCCCTGGCGAGGAAAATCATCCGCTGCTGCTCGCTCGTCGGTCCCGACCCGGCGGCCCGCTCGAGATCGGCCAATGCCAGGTTAAACTGCTTCTGCTGGTAGTAGACCTGTCCACGAATCAGAAGCGCCAGGACAAGACTGAAATTGGATCCGAGCGAAATCAACTCATCGAGGTCGCGATCCGCGCTTTCCGCATCACCGAGGAGCAGGCGTAGAGGGACCAGCTTAGCGAGAGTCAGTGCTCTTAGCTCGGGCAAGCCACCTCTTGCGATGTCGAGCGCCTGTTGCAGTGACTTCACGGCCTCGGCGCCTTGACCCGCTTCGACGCAAACGTCGGACCATTCGACCGTCATCGACCATAGGGCAGCATCGGAATCAGCCCGGTTTCGAATCTTCTCGAAGCATTGTTGAGCGCGCCTCAAGACACCCAGGCGTGCCCAATTGCGCGCGGAAAGCAGATTGGCATCTCTTTGCAAGGCTGCGCCATGCATCCCGATTCCCTGCCGCTTCTTCGCCGCTTGCCATGCGTCCCCTAGACCGTCCGCCCGCAGACGGAACCCGAACTCCTTAACCCGGAGTTGGCGCTCCAGTTCGGAAAGCTGGTGCTCCTCAGCCAGGCGGATCGCCTCGCCGAGCCTTTCCTGAGAACTACGGCGATGGCCCTGCTCGAGCATGCAGTCGGCCGCCCGCATAAGCGAGTGCGTCGCTTTGTTCCACAGCTCGAGCTTGAGAAATTCCCGGAAAGCCTGTTCATAGCAGGCTAACGCCTGCCTGAATTCTCCTTGCTGTTCGTAAATGTCGCCGAGAGCATGCTGGAGGGCGGGGCGCGTCGGGCTCAACCAATCGCCGAGGTGCGACATCGCGTCCTCGGCGGCGTCGTGCGCTTCCTTGGAACGGCCCATCAGATAGGCAGCGGTCGCCAGGTTCCAGAGCAAATTGGCCCGGGACTCAGCCACTTCTCTTGCCATATGCTTGTGCTGCAGAGAAAGCAACTTCTCCTGGCAGCTAAGCAATTCTTGCTGCTGGTTGAGCCAGGCCACGGTCGTTTTTTCAAACTCATCGTTTCGCTCGCACCCCTCCCGCAGCAATCGATGGGCTTCCTCGGTCCGATCGAAGAGAACTTCGGAGGCCTGCTCGATCACTTGCGTGAGTTCCTGCTGCCCAGCTTGATACTGCTGGAACACCATCTGCGATAACTTGTTCATAGAGGCGAGCTGCTGAAGCGTCGCCTGGAGCTCCTGCCACTCGGGATCACGAGCCTGCCAGGAAGGAAAATTCCCGAAAGGCCATTGCAGCTCATTGGGCGAAGATAAGTCCTTGGTCATTGCGGCATCTCCTGCTTTTTGGCATGAAGGGATTTCGTGAGATATACGGTCATTTCAGCCCAGATCTCCATTTGGATTCTCAAATCGCGTGGATTCTAACCACGGTCTAGTTTTTTAATAACAGTCCGGCCTGATAACGTCCGGCACGGGCCAAATCTCAACGGCTAAGCTATTCGGGAGAGCCTTCAGTTGAGCCATTGCTGTTGAAGCCAAACTCCAGCACCATCTCGCTTTCCACATTACGGTCTCCCCGGCGCGCTGGCAGAAAGAGCCATTCACGCGCGGCGTTCACAGAAAGATTCGATAAATAGTCGATAAGTGCATTGCCCCTCGAAAGCGACTCAGCTCGAACCACACGTCCCTGGGTATCGATCGAGACCTTCACACGTATCGTGATTCGTGAAACCACCAACCGAAGAGCATTCGCCGAAACCTTCGGAGCAACATGCTTGACGGGCCTGGCTGCAATATAGTCAATCTGCTCGTTTGGTCCGAGCAAGGGAGGCTGCACAGGGCCAGTCAACAACGGTGGTGAATGAATGGGTGGTAACTGGATCATCCCGGCCACGGGCGACTCCACAAAAGGGCTCAGGTCCGGCGGCGGAAGTGGTTCTCCAGGCGGAGTCCCTGCCCGGGCGCGCCGCGGCACTTCAGGTTTCACCGGCGCTTCCCCAAACGTCGCGTCTACCGGCACTGGTATCGGCCTGTCAGGCTTA
>QHXU01000078.1:0-7000 GCA_003223065.1 Acidobacteriota bacterium
AGATCGGCATCGCAGCAATAGTCTATCTTGGTTGTGTCTGCGTCGGATACCCATTGCCATCGACGCGACGGTAGTAGGATAGATCGATTCAAGTGCGGCAGACCGCCTCGAATCGAAGAGAGTTGAATCCTGCCGTGCCGGCCAAATGGAGGCGGCCGGCGTTCTGCCGACCGCTTAATCTACAGCGCGCATCCCGCCGATGACGGGAACACATCGTGATCGGCGACGCGGCATGGCCGAGGAGCGCGATTGTGTCAGGATTAGCGGCTCGCTTCCCGTAATCCACATGACACGCTAGATCGTCAGCAGGCGATGCTGAAAAAATAATCACCGGAACCAGACTCGGCCCGCATGCGCCCTCCTGGTGTGCGATGCTTGTAACCGCCGAGGCACTTCCGATGAACGCTAACGACAAGGCAGGAGCATCGAAGAGTTCCGCGGATTGACCAGTACAATGTGAGCTGTGGATGCAACAGATCACACTGCATTGCCCAGTTGGTTGCAACGCCTGATTTCCGAGTTGGATGCCGCCGATCGGCGCGCCGAGTCTGTTGCAAAAGGACTCACCGTTGTTCAACTCAACTGGCGGCCCAGGCAAGGTGCGTGGAGTGTAGGCCAATGCTTGGAGCACCTCCGCATGGCGAATGAAGTCCTTTTGCCCGCGATTTCTGTTGCCCTGGTAGGCCGCCAATGCAGAACAGTCGACGAAATCAGCCTCGGCTGGTTTAGCGGTTGGTTCATTCGCACCTACATTGCTCCAAACCCCGGGGGAACAAGTGCTCGGGCACCCAAGAAGATAGAACCCGCTAAGCAAGTAGAACCCCTCGTTCTGGAGGCGTTTATTCGCAGTAATCGAGCTGTCCGAGAGCTGGCCAAGCGAGCAAGCGACTACGATGTGAACCGCATTCGGTACAAGAATCCCTTCATCCCATTGTTGCGGTTCACCGTTGGCACGGGCCTAGAAATCATCGCAAAACATCAGAGCCGCCATTTGCTTCAGGCAGAAGGTGTGAGGCAAGCTGCGGGCTTCCCACGGTGAGGAGCGGCCGGCCGTCAAAAATCCGGTACCGCGCCAAGGTGGACACGTAAACGATTTCGGAATGGCCGGCCGATTCGCTCGTTTCCTCATCTAGAGTAAAATCTGAGATCTATGCCCCTTGCGTCGGGAGAGCGCCTCGGCCCATATGAGATTCTCACAGGGGGGATCGAGGATCGCTTGACGCGTTCCGTACGGCGCATGCGGCTTCCCTAGTTCCCTAGTGCCATGATTGCATTGTGCTTAGTTGCTCTGGCGGTTGTTGCGGCTTCCGAAAGTTGCGGTGATTCTCATAAGAGGTTACAGTTTTTGATACTGGTTTCTCCGCGAGGAGAATAACCGGGTGATGCGGGGCGTGCGCCGCTTTCCCGAACGGGCCTTCGGTTCCGTTTCCGTTGGCTCCAGGTTGATTTCAGTCTGCAGGAATTCGACCGCTGCGTGCGCGACGGGCCCAGGGTTGGAGTTGGAGAACTGAAAGCCGACATGCGATGCAACGCACCGGAATTGGATCCGGCATGAAATTTGGTATGGGGTGGCTCGGCGCGGGACTTCTGGTACTGCCCTTGTCAGCGCAGCCAACCGATGACCCGCTTCTTCGCTGGATGAACAAGATCGCGCAAGCACAACTCGACGCCCGCGACAAGGAGATCGCGGTCCGTAGCGTCGCCGACGCCGAGCGCCGCAAGGAGGTGGTCCGCCGCAAGATCATCTCCGCTTTGGGAGGATTGCCGGATTATGACGGGCCGCTTAACCCCAGGATTACCGGCCGGATTGAAGCGGAGGGCTATATTATCGAGAAGGTCATCTATGAAAGTCTGCCCGGCTTCTATGTGACTGCCAATCTTTACCGTCCGAACCGTCCGGGCGCTACCCGGCGGTGTTGCTCCAGGCCGGCCACACTCAGGAAGGCAAGGCAGAGCCACAGTGGCTCGCTGCGAATCTGGCGCTCAAAGGCTTCGTGTCGCTGGCCTTCGATCCGGTGGGTCAAGGCGAAAGGGAGCAGACCTACGATCCGCAGCTCAAAGCCCCGGCGGCCGGCTGGTCGGTGAACGAGCACATCCACGCGGGAGCGCAGGCCAGCATCGCGGGCGAGTCGCTAACTCGCTACTTCATCTGGGATGCCAAAAGATCGATCGATTACCTCCTCAGCCGGTCTGAAGTGGATCCGATGAGAATTGGCGCGGCCGGTTGTTCGGGCGGCGGCGCACTGACCACGTTCATCGGGGCGCTCGATTCACGGCTCAAGGCGGTGATCCCTGCCTGTTTTCCCAACTCATTTCGACTGCTATTCACGGGAGCCGATCCGCATTCTGAAATGACGCTTCCGGGGCACCTCGCGATTGGGCTGGATACGGCGGATTTCGTGGAGTTGTCCGCTCCTACGCCGTGGTTGATTCAGGCGACCGAACAGGACTATTTCACGCCACCCGGGGCCAGAATGATGTACGAGGAGGCCAGGCGCTGGTACCGGCTCTATGGGGCTGAGGACAGCATCGAATTCTTTGTCGGACCTGGTCCCCACGGTACACCCCGTCCGAGCAGGGAGGCCGTTTACAAGTGGCTGACTCGCTGGCTCAAGGACGGCCAGGGTGATTTCTATGACGTACCGGTGAGGCTCTACAGCAATCAGGAACTGCTCGTCACCAAGACGGGCCGCGTCGAAGATGAACCCGGAAGCCGAAAGGTCTACCAACTGATCCTGGACAGCCTTCAGGCAAAGAGGAGCGCGGGCACCGGAAGGGAGTTGGCGGCCGAGTTGCGGAGGCTGGGGATTCCGACGGACGGCTCCGCCCCTCGAGTGAAGGTGCTGGAGGAAGCCACGCGCGATGGATTCCTGGATCGACACATTCAGTTCGAGAGCGAACCGGGCATCGAAATCGACGCAAGACTCTATGTTCCGCTTTCGTCCGGCAGACATCCGGCGGTTCTGTTGCTGGGCGGTAAGCTGTCCGACCTGTTAGCGGGAAAGATCGCGAAAACCGGAAGAGTAGTGCTGGTGCTCGAACCGCGGCATTCTCTCTCGTATGACGATCGCCGCCCGTACGTCGGCGATTGGCTCGCCAACACTCGGGCGGACCAGATCGGCGTCAGCCTGCCCGCGCGGCGGGCGTACGACATCTTGCGGGGTGTTGACCTCTTGTGCTCGCGAGAAGACGTCGACCCCGGCTCGATTCGCGCCGCCGGCCAAGGTGTCAAAGGCATCTGGCTGTTGCTGGCGGCTGCGGCGGATCCGCGGATCCGGAAGGTTTGGCTGGATCGGACGCCCTACAGTCTCTTCGAGGCCCTTCAGAACACGTTGAACACAAATTTATATGACGCCGCAATCCCGGGTTTTGTGTTGCACTGGGACCTGGAAGATCTCGTCAAGCTGATGGGAGATCGTCCGGTGATTTGGACCGACCCGACAAACTGGATGGGCAGGGTTGTGTCCGTGGGACCTCGCTTTCGGTACAGTTGGGTAATCGGCGACCTCACGGATCAGAGCGAGGTGCAGGATCTCGAGTACGCCCGCGAGTTGATGAAGTGAGCCGTCGCGGCCGTTAACGGGGTAGGGCGAAGGTCATGAGGTTCGATCCAGCCGCCAGGGTTACGAACTGCTCTCCGTCGACTTCGTAGGTCATGGGAGAGGTCTTCATGGTGGTATTGAGGGGAACCCGCCACAGGGTCTTCCCATCTCGCTCGTCAACCGCGAGAAATTCGCCGCTGGCGTCGCCGTAAAATAGGATTCCACCGGCAGTCCCCAACACTCCCGCGGCCCTTTTCCCGTCCGTAGGTCCGACTTCCGGGATTTCCCAAACGATCTTACCCGTCTCAATGTCGAGCGCGCGAAGATACTTCCTTTCGGCTCCAACGGCGGGTCGTTCGTTCTTCCAACTCCCGGGCTTGAGTTTGACCACGCACTTCTCGACAGCCATCACGTAATAGAGCCGCGTCACAGGGCTGTACGCGGTTCCATTCCAGTTCGTTGCGGTGTCCGGGCAGGTCACGTCGTTATCCGGCAAAACAGCAGGACGGCCCCGCTCGTCGATTCCGCTCGCCCAGGTCATTCGGTTGACGAACGACCTGGCCAGCAGAAGATGGCCATCCGTCCGGTCGAACACATAGAAGAACCCGTTTCGATCGGCATGCAGGAGGAGTTTTCGATCCTGCCCGCGAAATCGGGTGTTCACCAGAACGATGGGCGTGTTCGCGTCCCAGTCGTGAACATCGTGTGGAGTGAACTGGTAGTGCCATTTCAATTGGCCGCTGGCCGGATCGAGCGCCAGCAGGCAATTCGTGAAGAGGTTGTCACCGCCACGTTCGCGGTCGTCCGAATCGGGATACGGATTTCCGGTGGCCCAGAAGATCGTATCGGTTTCGCGGTCGTACGAGCCGGTGAGCCAGGTGGCGCCGCCGCCGAACGTGAAGGCGCTTCCCTGCCAGGTTTCAAAGCCGGGTTCGCCTTTTGCCGGTACAGTCCAACGCCGCCACACGCGCTCGCCGTTGGAGGCCTTGTAGGCGGCTATGAATCCGCGAATGCCCCAATCGCCTCCGGACACACCGGCAATGACCATGTCTTTTACGATCAGGGGTGCGCCGGTGGCGCCGTAGTGCTGAGGTTCGTCCGGCATCACTACATCCCATAGGAGCCGGCCGGTGACGCGGTGCAGGGCGATCAGGTGGGCGTTGTCGGTCGCCACGAAAAGCTTGTCGCCCAGGAGCGCCACGCCGCGGTTCGTCCCCAACGAGGCGTCGGAGACAATTCCCGAAGTGCGCGGACGGGAATACTGCCAGATGAGATTGCCGGTACGCGCATCGAGCGCGAACACCTGGCCCGGCCCGGTCGCATACAAGATGCCGTCGGCGACGACGGGAACCGTTTCCAATCCGAAGTAGCGCATGTTCTCGTGGTAATACGGCGTATCGGGAAGGAACTGCGACCATAGTGGGATTGAAAAACTCCAGCGCAACGCCAGCTTGTTCACGTTGGCGGCATTGATTCGGGTGAGTTCGCTGTATCGATTCCCGCTCAGGTTTCCGTTGTAGGTCAGCCAGTCCCCCGGCTTCGGATTCAAGATTCTGGAGAAGTCGATTCCGCCTTCGCTGGTGCCGCGGGAAGAGACAGAGTTTCCGGAAACTGCGCCCGACAGACTGCTCAGGTAGGCAATCAGATCCTGCAGTTCGCGCGGAGTGGCCTTGACCGTTGGCATCAGGGATTGCTTCTCCTCTTCGACAGCGGCCACGCGATCGAGCGACACGGGGTGAAATGCGCCATTGAGATCCTGTAACTGAATGTCGAACCTGGTCCTGTTGCGAGCGAACCCGCGCAACATGCTTCCATCGCGCATTCGAACAGTAATGAGCGCATAGCCGGGCGTGATCTGCGCGCTCGGCTGTAGCAAAGCCTGTCGAATCTGGTCGACCGTCAGTTCGCGCGCAACATTCGACAGATCGGGACCAATCGGCTCTCCGGCGCCGTACACCATGTGACAAGAGGCGCACTGCCCCTCGCCAAAGAAAAACTCCTTTCCAGCGGCACGGTCGCCGGACACTGTGGCATCGGCCGCCGGGGCATTGAGCGACTTCAACAAGGCAACCAGGGAATCGACATCTGCGTCCGACAATGCGAACGGCGGCATGCCGGCCGCTGGAATTCCCTTCAGGATCACATTGCGCAAGCTCTGCACCGATCGCCTGCGGACTCCGGCATTGCTCGCAAGGCCCGGACCTTGCTGCGAACCACGAGCGTCAGCGCCATGGCAGCCGGCGCAGAGCTTGGCGTAATTTTCCTGAGCGTCTGCAGGAGACGGGCCGGCCCGCTGATTTTGCGCACGCTGCAATGGGCTGCAACTCAGCGCGGCGAACAGCGCGATCGCGCCTTGGATGACGGGCTGCCGGTAATGGGACAGGATTTGGTAGTCTCCTGCTGGCTAGAATACAGTAAAGACCGTGAACCCGCAGTATGAGCGACTAGGCGAGTTGGCCGTAACGCTCGACGATATCAAGTGTTTTCGCCAGCTTGAAAGCAAGTGTCCTGGCCATCCAGAATACTCACTCTAAGGGTCAGTTTATTTCTCGAGGACCACCCCTTAAGTCAGCCGCGGGATGTGATGGTATCGATTTGCGCGCGGAACGAGACAAGCTAAATTGCGCCATCGAAGGCCTCCAGGGCCGGCAAAGCGTCTCCGCTTCGATTAGACGTGGCTGCCTCGTGGCTCCTCCGCTGCACGAGCGCGATATCGAAGCACTTATCGCGGGAACCGTTGTCTCGCCACTGGCCGGCGTATGCCAAGCCTTTGGCGAGAGCTCGAGAAGCGGTTTAGTCCCCAGCGGGAATAAATCCGCACGGCTTTCGGTCCAGGCACTTAGGGGCCACTTGGCTCCTGGCCCGGAGGTAACCAAAAGAAAATAGATGCTCACCCCTTCCGCAAGCCTCGTGCTCGGTTTCGCCTTCGTACTGATGGGCGGTGTGAACGTATGGCTGGTCCTGGAGGCCTGGGCGCGAGTGAAGGCCACCAATGCCAGTTCCCGTATGCTAACGCTGCACCGAATCGGTGGCTATCTGTTCATCGCTTTGTTCTGCGTTATGACTTATTTCATGGTCGCCCGCCTGCGAAGCGGGGGCGCGGACACGTCCGCCACCGTCACCATCCACCTCGCTTTGGCGATGATTCTCTCTCCGCTGCTGTTCATCAAGGTGCTAATCGCCCGATACTACAGAAATCAGCATGGGCTCCTGATGCCCATCGGACTTACGATTTTCGTGCTCGCGTTCGTGCTGATCGCGAGCACCGCTGGGCCCTATCTGGCGCGGGCGACCAAAATCGAGCGGGTGTCGATCGATCCGGCCCAGACCCCGCCGGTCACTATCGACGTAAATCAGGCCAGTGATCTGATGCGAAGACGCTGCTCGAAATGCCACAACCTGGACCGTGTGGTGGGAGCGCGCAAAGACGCCCAGGGTTGGGTCGCGACCGTGAATCG
>QHXU01000078.1:7025-9206 GCA_003223065.1 Acidobacteriota bacterium
TGCGGATGATAACCGGCGCGGGAATTTCGGATGCCGAGGCTCGGACCATCATTTCTTATCTTGCTTCGCAAAACCAGCCAAGGGGTTCAGAGACAAACGTCAAGATGGAGGTTGCCCGGGCTCTTGTCGATCAGCGCTGCGGCCGTTGCCACAGTTTAGATCGCGTTTACAAGGCAGTGGAAACAGCCGCCCAGTGGCGGGAGATTGTCACCCGGATGGTCGGCTACGCCGCCGGCAGCACCGGTGCGCTCCAGCCGGGAGAGGATGAGCGAATTATTGAGTATCTCTCCAGAACTCAGACTCCGGAAGCCGCGGCTCAGCGCAAGGCGCAGGCAGATGCCGCAGCGTCGGCCGGGCAAAGCTTAATCGCCCAGAGCGCGCCCGTGATGCCCGCATCTCCGGTCCCTGGTGTGCTTGGCCGGATTGGTCCTGGTAATCCGCCGGCCGCGAGTCCCTGTTTTATCCCCCGCCAAGGTGGCCGTGCCGGCGAAGGCTCGGGCTGCTGTTACACCCAACGCGCCAAATAGCCCCTTCATCCTTCAATTGGTGCAGGTCACCAAACAAACTTCGGACTCGACAACTCTGCGCTTCGTCGTTAATAGCGAGCGGAAACTCGATGCCCGTCCGGGCCAGTTCCTTACGTTCTCGTTTCTCTTCGATGGAAAGAAAGAAACTCGCTGTTATTCGATTTGTTCTTCGCCCGCGCGTTCGGGCTATGTCGAGATCACGCCGAAGCGCGTCAAAGACGGCTGCGTTTCCGTATTCCTGAACGATCGAGCTGCGATCGGAATGACGGTGGAAGCAACCGGACCGTTCGGGCAGTTCTGTCTGACGCCGGAGGACAAGAAAATCGTGCTGCTGGCGGCCGGCAGCGGTATCACGCCGATGATGGCCATGCTCCGCTATCTCGACGATCTCTGTCTCGATACGCAGGCCACCCTTTTGTATTGCGTTCGAACCCGCGACGACATGACTTTCCGTCAGGAATTCGAAGAACTGCGCGGACGCTTGAAGAATTTCCAATATCACGTGCTGCTTTCCAAGCCGGATGCGGACTGGCCGGGGGCACGGGGGCATATCAGCCGCGAGTTCATCTCGAAGAACGTCCCTGAGATCGAAGGCCGCGTGTTCTTCCTCTGCGGGCCTCCCCCGTTCATGGAAGCTGTGAGGCGCATCCTCACAGAGATGGAAGTGGCCCCCGAGCGCATCCGACAGGAGACTTTTGGGGGCGCAGGTGTGGGACCCAAGCCTCCTTTACTACGCACAGCCGAGACCGGTTTCACCATTGAATTTGCGAGCTCCGGCAAGACTGCCGCGCTTCTCGAAGGGCAATCACTTCTCGAGGCCGCGGCTGCAGCCGGCGTCGACATACCGTCGGCGTGCCGCCAGGGGCAATGCGGTACCTGCAAGACCCGCCTGCTTGCGGGTTACGTTCACATGACCGCAGAACAGGGGCTGGATCCGGAATCCAGGGCGCGCGGATTCGTCTTGACTTGCGTCGGCCACGCCACCGGAAACGTGAGGTTGGATGCATAAGAACCACCGGACCTGTTTGTTTGTCCCCGCCAGTTCCACACCAAGACAAGTGAACTATACGCCCAGGTTCTTTGTGTTAATCGCAATCTCTTGCTTAGCGCAATTCCTCGTATGCGGTAGAACGCGGTGGAGAAACGGTGGTCCTTCAGCAGAGAAACTCGGGGTCGGGAATATTGATTACCGCCGATGGTTACATCGTGACCAACGCTCACGTGGTCGAGGGCTCGCGCCGGCTGCAGGTCCGCCTGAATGCGGCCGCCTCAAATGTTGGCAGCCATTCGGTGAACGCCAGGTTGATCGGCAAGGACCGGCAAACGGATCTCGCCGTGATCAAGATCGACCTGGAAGGACTTCCCTTCCCCACCTTCGCCGATTCCGACACTCTGAGCCAGGGACAAATCGTGCTCGCGTTCGGAAGTCCTCTCGGACTGGACAATTCCGTGAGCATGGGGAAAGTCAGCGCGGCAGGATGGCGTCGTTATCGAAGACGTCGGCCCGCAAAGCACGGCGGATGTGGCGGGCCTAAGAATCGGAGACATCATTACGAAGTTACATGGACACACGATTCAGAATGTCCGCCATCTGGCCCCGAACATGTATTCGTATGATGTGGGGGAAAAGGCGGAAGGCAAACCTACTTCTTCA
>QHXU01000079.1:0-7225 GCA_003223065.1 Acidobacteriota bacterium
CGGTACGCGTCCTCGCGACGCTGGCCCAAGCCGGCATTGAACCCGGGTGGCCGACTGCTCTAAGCGGAGAGGAAAGAGCATACTCGGCGACCGCGTGAACGCGTTCGTGGCGGCGATGCGCACGCGTACCGTCTTCAGCTATCAATTTTCAGCATGAGTTGTTTGACCTCTCGCACGTATTGCGGGTTCGGATTGTACGCGCGGAGTTTTTCATCCAGGGTTTTGCCCCTGTAATAGCGGCCCTGTGCAAGCTGCCGCGCAACGAAGTCGATGCCGCTTGGAACCGACTCGAATCCGGTTCGTGCTGAATCCCATCCCCAGTGATTGTTCCGGATGTGATGCAGACAGCACGTGCTTTCCAGAACCGAGAGCGCCGGCAAGAGTCTGTAATCGATGTTGTACCTGTCGGCCGCGCCCAAGTATTCAGAAATGTAAAGAGGGCTGGGGCAGTGATACGAGTTGAAGAATGCTTCAAGTTTTGCCACCCTCACATCCGGCGCGGGTGGTTTCACATCCACGATGGCAGGACGTTTCAGGTCGGCAGTGGTCTTTGGGTACAAGCTTAGACCGATCAGAACGGTTGCGTGAAAGGGAAGTACGTTCCTCATAGGTTTGTACGCCTGACATTGTTTTTTCTTTCGCCGCTTATTTATCGCCAGAACAGCTTCTTCAGAGCGCCCGTCTAAAAGAGATACCGACCATCAGAGTGCCGACGGGCATCGCGCGTACTTCATGTATTGACTGAAATCGGTCGGTGGGCTGTAGTCGAATAAGATAGCGAATAAGATGGAGGCACCGGAAAGCGTCGAGAGCAAAAACCCCACGGCTTGTTTTCTCATGCTTCTTTACGCCCCACACATTAGACTGTTTTGAGTTTTTCCTGTTTCGAGGGGCGAACAACGAGCGAAGCCGGCGGCGTGACCCAGCTGCCAAAACTCGGTCACACCGGGGCAAGATTTGGTCGCAGCCACAGACTTTGATGCTGATTTTAAAAGGCTTTGCCTTGGTCTACTGCGTGCGGAACAAGACACGGCGCCTATGTCCCCAGCTATCCTCCAACAACTCCCCGAGGCCGCGAGAGCTTCCGCAGACGGCCAGAAACGTCAAGTCGACTTGTGGGTGCTGGCTGGGATCGCCTTCGCCGCAGCCGCGATAGCGGCTGGAATTGCGGCAACCGGGGTCAGCCTCGCCTACTTCTTTCAGCCTACGGCAGCGTTGATTGTTCTGGGCGGAACGTTCGGCGTCATGTTCATAACCACGCCAGGCAACGCGCTCATCCATTCAGCCAGGCGGATTGGCGGACTTTTCTGGGCCCGCCGTGGAAGCCCCGAAACTCAGATCGAGGAGATCATCTCTTTCGCCAGAATTGCGCGGACCAAGGGACTACTTAGCATCGAGCCGCTCATCGAGCAAGCCAGCAACAGTTTTCTTAGAGAGTCTCTGCTCTTGGCGCTGGATATGAACGACCGTGCTCATCTCGAAGCGGCTCTTCAAACGAAGCTCCGGCTGCGCGAAAGACATGGCGAAATCGACGCCAAGACTCTCGACGTGGCTGGAGGATTCGCCCCCACCATCGGGATCCTTGGGACGGTGGTTGGGCTGATCGACGTGCTCAGACGGTTTTCGGATCTTTCGTCCGTCGCGAGCGGGCTGGGGACAGCGTTTGTGTCGACGATCTACGGGCTTGCCCTTGCAAACCTGATCCTGCTGCCGGCTGCACACCGGATTCGGGCAAGAGTCGTCGAGGCGTTCGAAGCGCAGGAACTGACGGTCGAAGGCGTGCTGTGCGTCTTCGACGGGCTTCATCCCACTCTTATTCGCGAGCGCTTGAACTGTTACCTGCGGCGGAAAGATGGCCTGAATTGAAGCCCAAGTATCTTGCTGAAAGCAGTGGCCGCGACCGCTGGATGGTCAGCTACATGGACGTCCTGACCATAGTGCTGGTCTTCTTCGTGAGCAATGCCGCCAGGAGCCTTCCGCGGCCGCCGGCAGATCCCAAGCCCGCGCCGGCGGCACCGCAAGAATTTGGCCAGCTTCGAGAGCGGCTTGCACAGCATGGCTTGGAGGCGCGCATCGAATCGCGAGGCCTCGTCATCAGTCTTTCACAAATGGTCTTGTTCCACTCCGGCGAAGATCAGATCAGCCGCGAGGCCCTTCCGATGGTGGATCAGATCGCGGATGTCCTCCGCGAAATCCCGAACAATGTGATCCTGGCTGGGCATGCGGACGGGGTTCCCATCCACAACCGCCATTTCAAAAACAACTGGGACTTGTCCGTCGCCCGTGGCCTGCAACTTCTGGAATTGTTGAGCAGCCGGTACGGAATCCCTGAATCGCGTCTTTCGATCGCCAGCTACGGTCCCTATCGACCCAAAGGCCCGAACGAGACCGAAGAGGGACGGGCGAGCAATCGCCGTGTGGAAATCATCATCACGAGAATACCGAATTGAGGCATGTTCGCTTTCTACCGCGGCTGTCCCACAAGCGGACACCAATGCGAGTAGGCCACTCCGCAAACTGAACGAAAATAGGTTGCAACCCAGGGCCTTCGGCGTGCATCAACAGCGCTAGTCTTAGGAGCACGCCATGAAGTTGTCGACAATTCTCGTGGTCGGTTCTCTTACGCTCGCGTCAGGCGGCGCACTCACCCCTCTGCGAGTCGCATCGGTCCAGGAGGAGATGCGCTGGCATGGCTGGGTACCGGGCGGCCAACTTGTCGAGATAAACAACGTCCACGGCAATGTACGGGCGGAAGCTTCGGAGAGTGACGAGATCGAAGTCGTTGCGCTCAAACGCGGCACCGCGGATCCCGAACGCGTCGCCATCGAGGTCGTCGAGCACAAGGGCGGTATTACAGTCTGCGCCGTCTATCCGAACGCCAACCCCGAGCATCCGTTTGACTGCCGCCCCAGCCACGGCGGCGGATTCCGTCTGGCTTCGACATCTGAGTCCGAAGCGCATATTCGCTGGGAAAACGGCGGCGGAGGCGATGTCCTGTTAAATGACCTCCGCGTCGACTTCATCGTGCGCCTTCCGCGGCGGCTCCGCTTCATCGGCCGGACCGTTGACGGAGAGGTTTCGACGCACATGCTCGAGCAGGATGTGGAAGCGCATACAGTGCGTGGCGATGTTCGCGTGGACATGAGTCCTTCGACCGGCGCCGACGTGCGTGCCGAGACAGCCTGGGGCCATGTGGACTCCGAGTTTCCGCTGGTGATCCGCGGCAGCAAAGGGCGCGGCATTTTCGCGTTCGGCCGCTTCGGCCGATCGCATCGCGTCGTGCGCGTTAAGACCGCGGCCGGCAACATTCACCTCGGACGCGTTACCCACTCACTCTAAGAAGGCCGATCGCCGCGCTCTTGGCTCGTTAATTTCTGTTCATTTCCTCTCAGCCACCGTACGCTATGCTAGAGCTTCAGTGCTGGTGTACGCCGCTACGATTTTTCTGAGCGCGTTTCTGCTGTTCCAGGTTCAACCCCTGATCGCAAAATTCATTTTGCCCTGGTTCGGCGGCTCGGCGGCGGTATGGAGTGCGGCGCTGCTGTTTTTCCAATTGTTGCTGGTCGCCGGATATCTGTACGCGCACTGTCTCATTCGCTATCTAAGACCGAAGCAGCAGGTCGCGCTGCATACAGGGCTCCTCGCCGCCGGTCTCCTCACGCTCCCCATTATTCCATCCGCCATTTGGAAACCAACGGATGGCAGCGACCCCACTTTGCGAATTCTGCTGTTGCTCGGCGCTACGGTGGGTCTGCCTTACACCTTGCTCTCCGCCACCAGTCCTTTGCTCCAGGCCTGGTATTTGCGCACGCATGCGGGCGCGATTCCGTACCGTCTGTTTGCGCTTTCGAATTTCGGATCGATGCTCGCGCTGCTAAGTTACCCGACGTTGGTCGAGCCGCGACTCACGCTGCACCGCCAGGCCGTGACCTGGTCGTTTGAATTCGCAGTTTTCGCCGTGGTGTGTAGGCTCGCGGCATGGAAAAGCCGCCGGGGAGTCGATCCGATACAACTCTCCGCACATGATGATAAAGTCGCGCGTCCGGGCCTCGCCCAGACGTTGCTCTGGATCGGCCTGGCGGCGTGTGCTTCAACCCTCTTGCTCTCCCTTACCAGTCACATGACCCAGAACGTCGCGCCGATCCCATTGTTGTGGGTTGTTCCGCTTAGCCTCTATCTGCTGAGCTTTATCCTCTGTTTCGAGAGCGACCGCATCTACAACCGGGCCTTTTTTCTGCCGCTGCAAGCCATTGCGCTCGGCGCGCTCACCTATGGCATGTACATGTATGAGATCAATCTCAGCGTAAAGCGGCTTATCCCCGTGCTGTGCGGGTCGCTGTTTGTCTGCTGCATGGTGTGCCATGGCGAGCTCGCGCGAAGCAAGCCGGCTCCTCGCTATCTCACGCATTTCTATTTGATGGTTTCGGCAGGTGGCGCCATGGGCGGTCTCTTTGTAGCACTGCTGGCGCCTCGTATTTTTCATAGTTATATCGAGCTGCCGGTAGCGATGATCGGATGCGTCGTGCTGGTCGCCTGCGTGTTATGGAACGAAGTATCCGGCCCGCACGACCCGTGGTCGCGCGTGGCCATTATCGCCATCATCGCCGGCTTTGCCGCTTATCTCGGCTTCATCGAAGTGCGCCGGGAGCGCACGTTCGTGCTCTCAGCGCGCAACTTTTATGGCGTGCTTCGTGTTCGCGACGATCCCGAAACGGAGGACTCGACTGGAAAGCGGGTACTGATCCACGGCACCATCAATCACGGCACTCAGCTCCTGGAGCCGGGCTCCGAGCGCATCGCCACGTCATATTTCGGTACCGGCTCCGGCATCAATCGCGCGCTGCGAGCCTTGGGAGAATCCGGTCCTCTGCGCATCGGCATCCTGGGACTCGGCGCCGGTGTCACTGCAACGCTCGCACGGGCCGGCGACACGCTTCATTATTACGAGATCAACCCGCTGGTGGTCGATATTGCCACGAACCAGTTCGGATTCCTGCGCGCCTGTCCGGCTGACAAGCAGTTTTTCCTCGGCGACGGCCGCCTGGTGCTCGAGCGCCTGCCCGGCGAGCAGCTCGATTTGCTTGCAATGGACGCGTTCACCAGCGACGCCGTTCCGGTACACCTGCTCACGCGGGAAGCCTACCAGACCTATTTGCGCCACCTGAAGCCGGACGGCGTCCTGGCGATCAACATTTCCAATCGTTATCTGAATCTGGAGCCCGTGATCGCGCAATCCGCGTCGGACATCGGCTGGAGCGGCGTGGTTGTGTCCGACGAGGGCGAAGACGAGGATTACTACTCGCCCTCAACCTGGATTCTCCTGTGCCGCTCGACGAACCTCTTCCACCATGCCAATTTCCACGGCCGCTCCATCACGCGGATCGAGTACAAGCCGGGTTTCCGGGCCTGGACCGATGACTATAGCAACATCATTCAGATCATCAAGTGACATGCGAGGACAATGATTCTTTACGCCGCCACGATTTTCTTAAGCGCATTCCTGCTGTTTCAGGTGCAGCCGCTCATTGCGAAAATGATCCTGCCCTGGTTCGGCGGCTCCGCGGCAGTCTGGAGTTCGGCTCTGCTGTTCTTTCAGCTGCTGCTGCTGCTGGGCTACGGTTACGCGCATTGCTCCGTCCGCTATCTACAGCCGAAAGTGCAGGTGGCGACCCACGCAGCGCTGCTCGCCGTAAGCTGCGCGCTCCTGCCGATCCAGCCTTCCGCTGCCTGGAAGCCTTCCGCAGCCGGTGATCCCACGCTGCGCATTCTGGAGCTGCTCGCGGCCACAATCGGACTGCCCTATTTACTGCTTTCCGCGACCAGCCCTCTGCTCCAGGCCTGGTATGTGCGGCGCTCCGGAAGCCGCATGCCGTATCGCCTGTTCGCCTTGTCGAACTTCGGCTCGATGCTGGCGCTGGTGAGCTTTCCGTTCCTGGTAGAGCCGCAGCTGACTTCCAGGCAGCAGGCATACACTTGGAGCGGCGCCTACGTCGTGTTCGCGGCCTTGTGCGCCTTTGCGGCCTGGGTCAGCCGTGGCCCAGGAGTCGAAAGAGCTTCCGGGACTGACCTGGCGGAACTCGCGAAGAGCCCACGCCTTGCCGATCTAGCCCTATGGGTGATCCTGGCGGGCTGCGCCTCTACGCTCCTGGTGGCCATCACAAATCACATGACTCAGAACGTCGCGCCAATACCTCTGCTCTGGGTTATGCCGCTGGCGTTATATCTAATGACCTTCATTCTCGCGTTCGAAAGCGATCGGATCTATAAACGATTTATTTTTGTGCCGTTGCTGGTCCCGATGCTCGGCGTGATGGCTTACTCGATCTATGCCGGCGCGGGAAATCTGCACATAAAGTGGCTGCTCCCGGGGTTTTCATTCGGCCTGTTTGTCGCTTGCATGGTGTGTCATGGCGAGTTGGCGCGCCGCAAACCCCCGGCTCAGCACCTGACGATCTTTTATCTGATGGTTTCGCTTGGCGGAGCGCTGGGCGGATCGTTCGTCGCACTCGTCGCGCCGCGGGTATTCCACTCCTATCTGGAGCTCCCGCTTGGATTGGCCGCTTGCGCGGCGGTCACCACCATCGTGCTCCGGAACGTGACAATGCCGAAGATTGGCCCCTGGCCNNNCGGATATTTGCTGCGGCACCAATACGAGGACGAAAAAGGCTACCGCGTGCTGGTGCGCAATTTTTACGGTGTGCTCCATGTCCGCGATGATGATGACAGCGACTATCCTGAGCGTGTTCTGCTGCATGGAACCATCAATCACGGCTCCCAGCTTTTGCAACCAGACCTGCGTTACGAGACGACCTCATACTACGGTCCTAACTCCGGGGTGGGCCGCGCCATCCGCGCGGCCGAAGCGAAAGGACCGGTTCGAATCGGCATCATCGGCCTCGGCGCCGGCGTGCTCTCCAATTACGGCCGCGCCGGCGATGTTTATCGCATCTACGAAATCAATCCGCTGGTCGAGAAGATCGCTCAGACCGAGTTCACGTTTTATTCGCATTCGCCCGCCGACAAGCGCATTCTACTGGGCGATGCGCGCCTGGTGCTGGAACGGCAGGAGAGCCAGCAGTTCGACGTGCTGGCCGTGGACGCATTCTCGAGCGACGCAATTCCCGTCCACCTGCTGACGCGCGAGGCGCTGGCGCTCTATTTTCGCCAGTTGAAGCCGAAAGGGGTGCTGGCGCTGCACGTGTCGAATCGCTACCTGGACCTGGTG
>QHXU01000079.1:7275-18011 GCA_003223065.1 Acidobacteriota bacterium
GAGGCGATGGTCCTTTCTGACGAAGGCGAGGAGGCGACGTATCTTTCTTCATCGACCTGGGTGCTGTTGACATCGGATGACTCCTGGTTCAAGAGCCCTTGCTTCGCGAAGGCCGACATGACCCGACCCGTTGCACCTGCACGGTTCCGCGCCTGGACGGACGACTACAGCAACGTTTTTCAGATTCTCAAGCGGGACTGAGGTTCTCGCCGTCGCCCGCCAAACCGCAGAGCAACGGACGGCGCGCCGCTCTCCGGATCGCATGCACGAGGCGTTGAACCCCTCGTTCCCAGTCCGGGAACATATCGACGTACTGCACGTGATCGGCTATAGACCTCGGCACCGCGCAGCGCTCCAGCCGGACGGGAATCAGAAACGTGGCATCGAGCGGCAAACGGCGCGTGCAATCGAACGCATAGCGCAGCTCGCTTTGAAAATATCCTCTCTTCGAGATGGAACGTGGCGAAAAGCACGCCACGAACGCATCCGAAATCTCGATCGCCCGCTCGATCGAGCGCGGCCAGTTCTGTCCGGGCAGCAGCTTGTCCTTATCGAGCCAGGGCGAGCAGCCGGCGGACCGGAGCCCTTCGCAGAGACGCCGCGCCGGGCCGAGGTCTTCGAGGACATAAGCGATGAACACAACTGGCTGTGTCTGGGGCGCGAAGACATAGCCACCGTCAGCGGCTGGCCGGAAAGTGCCCAGCCCCTCAATCTCCACGGTTTGGCCGCAATCGAGCGACCGGCGGACAATCTCGAGAATTCTATCGGTCCCGGTCACCGCGAGCCCCGCCGGATGGTCGGGCGGGCAACGAGTTTCCCCACCCCGGGCAGTTCCACAGGCTGGCCCTGGCGCAGCCTTTGCAGGATTTTACGAACCAGTTCGTCAACCTCGTCGCGGGCAGCCGCAGCCGAGACATGTGTCGCGCGGGCAAGCGTACGGGCAAGGTCCTCGCGTTTCATGACACCCCCAGGATAGTTGATATCGGTTAATAAAGGCCGCGAGTCTGGCCGGAAATGAGCTATAAACAATTGAATATACGCAACTTGCTAATTCGTGCCGGGGCGTCACCGAATCAACTCATGAAGCGATTTTAATCCACGTTTAAGGGTGTCTTCATGTCCGGCTGCAATGATTGACCCTGGAGACGGCCTCTAGGAGTCGTCGACACCTATAAGGAGAAATAACCCCGATGAAGAAACTCATGAGCTTAATGCTCGGCATGTCGCTGGTTCTTGGCGCCGCCAGTTACGCATTCGCCCAGGAGAAGGACGACAAATCCAAGGCGAAGGACAAGAAGAAGAAGAGCAAGAAGGACAAGTCCAAGGATACGGAGAAGAAGAGCTAACCTCTGTTCTTCTGAGAGTTCTACCGCGCTGGGCGCCGCCGCTGCGGAGTCCGGCGCGGTTTTAGTTTTTTTCCCCGCCTTCAGCCCTTATCCCACGAACACTTTTCCTGAATCCCTGGAACTTCCGGCGCATCAACATCGTTAACGTAGAGTACAGCGTTAAGTTCAAATAGATTGATAAGGAGAATCACATGATTAAGCGTTGCCTCTTGCTTCTGTCCTTCGTGACCCTGGCCGCGGCAAGCAATTTCCACATCGACCTCTATCAGCCGACGATTGTTAACGGCACGACGCTGAAACCGGGCGAGGCCAGACTGGAGCTTAAGGAAAACAAAGCCGTGCTCAAGCAGGGCAAGACCACGGTTGAGGCCCTGGTGAAGGTCGAGAACGCGAGGGAGAAGTTTCCGTACACCACGGTCGGTTACAAGGAAGCCAACCACCAGATCAAGGACATCTGCCTGGCGGGTACGACCACACGGCTTGTCTTCGAGTAATCGCGACTCCGCTGGCCGTACTCTACGTAACAATACTCAAAACGCACTCGCCAAACGCGTCCGAGACTTGATTTCCGCTTCGCCGGATGTAGAATTGTTTGGGGGTGGGACCCCTGACGCTGACTCCCTTTGCTCTGATCTGGGCGGCTTTGGTGGTTGCCACGATCGGGCTCGGGCTGTACCGCAAGCTTGTGGCGTCGCATGAAGACGACTACATCCACGTGTCCGAAGGCGAATCGAAGCTGGTCGCTCAACAGGTGGCCGTGGCCCAGAAGCTGGATGTACTGGACCGCTGGGCCAGGATTCTGATCATCACATCGGCGGTGACAGGAGTCCTGTTGGGGATCGCGTATCTCTATAAGCTTTGGGTGGATAGTTCGAAGCCGGTCAGCTAGCCCTCACGCGCTTACACTCCATCCATGACAAAACGACTCGCGTGTTTTCTTTTGGCTGCGCACGCGTTGCCCGCTCTTGTTAACGCCCAAGTGACCGCGCTCCGCGTGGGTCACCTGGTGGATCCGGAAACGGGAACCGCGTCAGCGAACCAAATCATCCTGATTGATGCCGGGAAATTCACCGCAATCGCGCCCAACGTTGCGATTCCCCAAGGCGCTGAGGTGATCGATCTCTCCCAATACTACGTCATGCCGGGCTTGGTGGACGCGCACAACCACCTCGCGCTCACCTACAAGATGGAGCCCGAGAACAACAGCTACTACCTCACCACCGTGATGGATTCGACGGCGATCCGCGCCGTGCAGGCCGTCTCCAATGGCATCACGATGATGTCCTCCGGGTTCACGGTGGTGCGGGACCTCGGCAATAGCGCGAATTACGCCGATACCGCGCTGCGTGTGGCCATCGACCAGGGCTGGATACCCGGACCGACGCTTATCAACTCCGGCATCATCATCGGAGGCTTCGGCGGGCAGTTCTATCCTGCGCCGGAGCGGGAGACGCTGATCTATCCCGAATACTTGAACGCCGACACTCCCGATGAGATCGTCAAAGCGGTTCGCCGCAACATCCTGTATGGGGCGAAAGTAATAAAGATCTGCGTGGACTGCAAGCCCTACGGATACACGGCCGACGAGATCAAGCTCTTCGTATCGGAGGCAGGCAAGGCAGGACTCAAGGTTGCGGGTCACGTTCAGACGCACGCAGGCGCGCTCAAGGCGATCGAGGCGGGCATCTGGTCGATTGAGCACTCGAGCGCGCTCGATGACCAAGCCCACAAGCTGATGGCCGAGAAGGGAATCTGGCGAGTCGGGACTGAGACTCCCCTGTCCACCTATCATGCCCCGGATGAGGGGCGTTTCAAACGTCAGGTTGACGGCATGAAAAACGCGTATGGCAACCACGTGCGGATGGCGTTCTCGACGGATGCCGATTACTACATCCCCGGCATGACGCGAGGCGAGGTGGTGATCGATTTCCTGAAGAGCTGGAAAGCGGCGGCAATTCCCTCCCCCGAGATTCTCAAGATCATGACGACGAATGGCTACAAGGTCTGCGATATCTACGACAAGCGCGGTCCCATCAAAGTCGGGCTTCCGGCCGACCTCATCGCCGTCCAGAAAAACCCGCTGGAAGACATTGACGCCCTTCGCGACGTCCGTTTCGTAATGAAAGATGGAATCGTGTTCAAGCGCGACGGCATCATGACTCCGGAGAAATTCTTCCACAGCGGTCCGGTGAAAGGCTGGCGGCTCCGCTAGGGCCGCGGCTTATTCGTACCGCAGGGTCACAAGCGGATCCACCTTCGTTGCGCGCCGCGCCGGGATCCAGCAGGCGAGAAGCGCGACGGCCGTCATTAGAAAGATGGTCGCAGCGAACGTCACAGGGTCGGTCGAATCGACGCCGAAGAGTAAATTCGTCAGCAGCCGCGCCATTCCCAGTGCTCCGGCAACACCTGCCACCAATCCGCCGAGCACCAGGGTCATTCCCTGCCGCACAATCAGCCCGAACACATCGCGGCCGGCCGCGCCCAGCGCCATGCGCACGCCGATCTCCTGCGTACGCTGCGAGACCGAGTAGGCCATGACGCCGTAGATCCCGATAGCCGCCAGGAACAGCGCCAGTGCGCCGAAGAAGCCCATAAGCTGGCTGAGGATCTTGGTGGGGGCGTTCCGCTCCTCGATCTGCTCCGCGATAGTGATGATGCGCGAGACGGGTTGATTGGGATCGACGGATCGAACCACGCTGCGGATCGATTGCGCGACCGAGGCCGCATCGCCGCTCATCCGTGCGACCACGCTCATCGCCGCCACAGGCGACTGCGCAAAGGCAATGTAGGCTTGGTTCTCCGGTGGCGCAGCCAGCGTGTAGTACTTGACACTTTTCACCACACCGACGACCGTAAACCAGTTCGCGGTGCCCCTTCGGCTGAGCCTGACACGTTTGCCGATTGGGTTCTCACCCGTGAACTCCCGCTGGACAATCGTCTCGTTGATAACGATGGCCGGTGTCGCGCCCGCCGAATCCTCGCGCGCCAGCGCGCGCCCCGCCACAAGCGGAATGCTCATCGATTCGAGATAACCGGGCGTGACGACGTTCACTCGCACCCACGGCAACTGCCCGGACGGGGGCTCGGGCCGCCCCTCCACCATCAGATAACGGATATTCCCGCCCTCGCTGAACGGCGTGTACCCGGCGGCCGCGGCGCGCTCGACGCCCGGCATCGATGCCAGGCGCTCCAGTACGCGATCGTAAAACTGCGCGATGCCGGCCGAGGTGTCGTACTTCGGCGGCAGTTGCATCTCCGCCACCAGCACGCGATCGCCCCGAAAACCGGGATCGACGCGCATCATTCGTGTGAAGCTGTTGATCAGCAGCGCTCCGCACACGACCACGACCAGCGCCAGCGCGACTTCGCCTGCCACCAGGCCCTTGCGGAACCGCGCGCCGCTGAGGCTCCCGGTACCACGCCCGGCCGAATCCTTGAGCATGCTGTTGAGGTCAAAGCGAGTGCTTTCGAGCGCCGGCGCCAGACCGAAAACAAGGCCGGTGGCGAGCGCAACGGCTAGCGCAAACAGCAGCATCTGTTCGTCCACATCAACGTGGCCGAAGTTCGGAAGATAGGGACGGCTGCGGAGCGGAATCGCTTGATCGATCCACACGATGCCCCAGTGCGCAACCAGCAAGCCGCCTGCGGCGCCCGCCCCGAACAGGATGATCGTCTCCACCAGCAACTGCCGCACCAGCCGCCCGCGCCCGGCGCCGATCGCCAGCCGCACTGCCATTTCCTTGCGGCGGCCCGTAGCGCCGGCCATCATTAGATTCGCCACGTTGGCGCAAGCGATCAGCAGCACGAAGCAGACAATGTAAAACAAGATCTTCACGGGCTCGCTACCCGCCTGCCGGCCGATCTCCTCCCGCAAGCTGCGCACCAGTACACCGCGGTTCGCATTCGTTCCCGGATAGGCTCGCTCGAGCGAAGCCTGGAATGCGGCCAGGGCGGCGCCCGCGCTCGCTGCGTCCAGCCCGGGGTTCAGCCTGCCCAGAGACTGAAGCATCCGGCTGTCGCGCGCGGCCGCCTTTTGTGGCGTGAGCGCCAGTGGGGTGAACAAATCCGCCCGGCCCATCGGAATGTACTCGAAGTTTTCGGGCAAGACACCAATCACCGTGGTTGCGGCGCCGTCAAGCGTGATCTTCCGGCCCAGAATGCCGCGATCCGATGCGAAGCGGTCGCGCCAAAGTTCGTGGGTCAGGATGACGACGTGATTCGAGCCCGGGGTCTCCTCGGCGTCAGTGAACTCGCGCCCCAGGGCAGGCTTGACTCCGAGCACCCGGAAAAAATTCGCCGTTACGAAAGCGCCGGCAAGCTTCTCCGGCTCCTCGTGGCCGGTCAGGTTATAGGAGGCCCAGTCCATAGCCGCCAGATCCTTGAAAATGCCCGCCTTGTCACGCCAATCCCGCCAGTCGGCCGGTGCGACCGCGCCCGCGCCGCCGGTTCTCTTGTCGGTCTCAAACAGGACAACCAGCTGGTTCGGCTCCGGAAATGGCAATGGCCGGATGATCCACGCGTTCACGTAACTGAAAATGGCCGTGTTGGCGCCGACGCCCAGTGCAAGGGTGACAATCGCCACCAGAGCAAAGCCGGGGCTCTTGGATAACTGACGGAAGGCGTACTTAAGATCCATCGTGATTGACCTCACTGACCGCGAGGGAGCGGCTTGAAATCAATACGAAACAAGGCAGGCGGCGGTTCAGTCGTTTGTGATCCAGCCGTCGACAATCTTGATGATCCGATGCCCGTAAGCAGCGTTCGCTTCCGAGTGCGTCACCTGGACAATGGTGGTGCCCGTCTCGTTAAGTTTCTTGAACACTTCCATAATCTCTTTCGCCTGGCTGGAGTGGAGGTTGCCCGTCGGCTCGTCGGCAAGAATCACCTTCGGGTTGGCGATGATCGCGCGCGCGATCGCCACCAGCTGCTGTTGTCCGCCGGAAAGCTGGTTCGGGAACAGATCCTTTTTTCCGACCATCTGGAATCGGTCGAGCGTGTCGCATACGATGCCGTCACGCTCGGATTTCTTGACGTTCCTGTATGACAGGGGGATATCGAGGTTTTCGTACACCGTCAGCGAATCGAGCAGATGATAGCTCTGGAAAACAAAGCCGAAGTACTTCTTGTACAGCTCGTCCCGGTCTTTCTTCTTGAGCCTGTGGATCGGATGATCGAGGAGGTGATACTCGCCGGTCCAGTTGCTGTCGTGCATGCCAATCAGGTGCAGCAGCGTGGATTTTCCGGCGCCGGAGGGGCCCATGATGGACACGAATTCGCCCTCCTTGATGTCGATATTGACTCGGCGAAGCACGAACGTTTTGGTAGGTCCATGTTCAAAATACTTCTCAATGTTGCGGAGACTGATCATATGAGATAACTCTTCAGAATAGCGTTATTCCTGCCTTAGCGCGGTGGGCGGGTATGATGCGGCGCGGTCAGCATGGCTCGTCGGGAATGGCCGCTGAATTAACGTTGCATGTGCAACCGGGGCGCCGCCGCAAGTTATTGAACTGACGTCAGCAAGAAGCCGCCTGGTGTCCACTGTTGGGAAAGGCTGTCCGGCGGAGTATCTGAAGTCGCTATCGGGTAGACAGCAGCTTCTCTTTTAACATCCGGTTCGCCGCCTCCGGATTGACCTGCCCGCGGGTATCAGGAATCCAAGGACGGCCGTCTTTCCGCCGCGGTATTGCTCGGCCTGGCTGGCATTTGCGGCGATCACCTCGTCCACGATCCTCGCCAGCACGCCTTCGTCGCTGATCTGAGCAAGGCCTTCCCGCTCCATGATGGCCTCGGGCGCGTCGGACATGACGAACATTTTCGGGAAGATTTCCTTGGCGAGCTTTCCGCTGATTTTGCCATGCACGATCAGCGCCACCAGCCGTCCGAGGTTTTCGGGCGTCACGGGAGATTCGGCGATGTCTTTTCCTTCCTGTTTCAGCAAGGCGGCGAGGTCGCCCATCACCCAGTTGGCGGCCGCCCGCGCATCTCCTGAAACCGCCGCGACCTTCTCGAAATAATCACCCATCGCGCGCGTGGAGGTGAGCACCTGGGCGTCGTACTCGCGCAGGCCGTAACGCTCGATGAAACGAGCCCGGCGCGCCGCGGGCAGCTCGGCCATCGACCCGCGAATGCGCTCGATCCAGACGTCGCTCACGCGCAAAGGAACCAAGTCCGGTTCGGGGAAATAGCGATAATCGTGCGCGTGTTCCTTGCTCCGCATCCCCACCGTTTCGCCGGTATCCATGTCGAACAGACGGGTCTCCTGCATCACGCGGCCGCCGCTTTCGATTACCGCAACCTGCCGCGCGATTTCGTGATCGAGCGCCATCTTCAGAAACCGGAAAGAATTGAGGTTCTTCACCTCGGCCTTGGTCCCGAACTTCTCGGCGCCACGCCGACGCACGCTCACGTTCGCATCGCAGCGCAGATGGCCTTTTTCCATATCGCAGGTCGAAACCTCGACATACTGGAGCACCTGTTTCAGCTCGGTCAGGTATGCGTAGGCCTCGTCCGAGCTGCGCATATCCGGCTCGCTGACGATCTCGATCAGCGGTACCCCGCAACGATTCAAGTCGACATAGGTGTACCGGTCGGAGTCTTTGAAACCTTCGTGAATGCTCTTGCCGGCGTCGTCTTCCAAGTGCACGCGCGTCACCCCGAGGCGTTTCTTCACCCCCGCGATGTCAACATCCATGTAGCCGCGCTCGGCTAGCGGCTGGTCGTACTGCGAAATCTGATAACCCTTCGGCAGATCGGGATAGAAGTAGTTCTTGCGCGCGAAAACCGATCTGGGCTTCACATGGCAGTTCAACGCGAGCGCGGCTTCCACCGCCATCTCGACGGCTTGGCGGTTCAGAACGGGTAGAGCGCCCGGCTGTCCCAGGCACACCGGGCAGACGTTTGTGTTAGGCGGCGCGCCGAAACTGGTAGGACAGCCGCAAAATATCTTCGTGCGCGTAGCCAGTTGGACGTGTACTTCCAGCCCTATGACTGGTTCGTACTTCGCGATGACGTCCGGCGTCGCTAGCGTTGCGGTACTAGACGGCATCCCCATTATTATACCGGCCGTGAACCAAGGCTTTTCCCCTAAGGGGCTCTAGGTTTATTCCCTAAGCTCTAATTTGCGGGCTTTCGTGTGACGATAGTGTGATTGTAGAGAGCGTCTACGACTGCACGCAAGACCATAGGTCATGTCCAAGAAAATGTCTCCATTGTTCTGGTTGATGAAGTCATTGCTGCCAGGGATTCTACTAATTTTTGCGACTCCCTCCAAGGCATTCGGGTATGCGGATCCAGGCACCGGCGCCTTCCTTTATCAGGCCGTCTACGCCGCTTTTCTGGGTGGAGCGTACTATTTACGCCGCTTTCTGGACCGGTTCTGGCGGAAGCGGAAGTAGTCCGCGACGGAGACTTTCGACATGATCGCAGCCCACGACGCCGACCCCGGCGCTGCAGTGCTCCGCTCGTTCCGCGATCCTGCGGGCGTTCTGATTCGTTACCGCGAACGCATCCTGCGCGCGGTCCATCCAGACGGCGTCGCGGATCTCGAGGCGTTCCTGGCCACGGCTGCAGCACGTGAGGCGCTGGAAGCCGGCAAGCTCGTTCGATCCGCCCGTATCACGCCGTCCGAGATTCCCGAACTCGCGCCGGAATCCGAGTACCTGCTCGAGCACGAGCGCGTCCCCTTTCCGAGCTATCCCTCTGAATGGCCGCCGGAAATGCTGCACGCGGCCGGCGCCCTCACGATCGAGCTGGCACAACGCGCGCTGGACGAGGGTTTCGGCTTAAAGGACGCGACCCCTTACAACGTGCTGTTCCGAGGCAGCCGGCCGGTCTTCATCGACGTGCTCTCTTTTGAGCGGCGCCAGCCTCTCGATCCGGCCTGGATGGCTTACGCGCAGTTTGTACGGACCTTCCTGCTGCCGCTTCTGGTGAATCGCGCCTTCGGGCTTCCACTCGCCTGCATTCTCTCCAGCCATCGCGATGGACTTGAGCCGGAAACCGTTTACGGCTGGGCCGGATTCTGGCGCCGCCTGACGCCGCGCTTCCTGGGCTTGGTGTCAATGCCAAAGTGGCTCGGTGCGAGCAAGAGTTCCGACGCTTCGCTCTATCGCCCTAAATCCGCCGCCTCCGCCGGCCAGGCGCGCTACATCGTGAACGGAGTTCTCCGTAGTTGCGCGCGTCATCTCGCGGCGCTCGAACCCGGCGCTGTGCCCGGCGAGTCAACGTGGTCGGGATATCTGGATCACAAATCTCTTTACACGCCGGCGCAGCTCGCACAGAAGGAAGCGTTCGTCTCCGAGGCGCTGGCGTTAGCGAGGCCGCGCACTGTCCTCGACGTCGGCGCAAACGAAGGTCACTTCAGCTTCCTGGCAGCCGCTACGGGCGCCTCGGTCCTCGCCATCGACTCTGACCCGGTGGTGACGGGCTCGATCTGGCGCCGCGCATCGCGCGCCCAGGCAGACGTGCTACCGCTGGTCGTTGACCTGGCTCGCCCGACGCCCGCCACAGGCTGGCGCAATGTAGAATGCGCGTCATTCCTCGACCGCGCGCGCGGCCATTTCGACATGGTGTTGATGCTGGCTGTGGTACATCACATGCTGGTGACCGAGCGTATTCCGCTCGACGATCTTCTAACGCTGGCTGGCGAGTTGGCCCGTGATTATGTATTAATAGAGTTTGTGGCTTCGGAGGACCCGATGTTCCAAAAACTCGTCCGCGGCCGACAGGGGCTCTATTCACATTTGACGAACGTTGTGTTCGAAGCGGCAGCCGCACCGCGCTTCGAGCTCGTTCGATCGGCGCGGATCCACGGACTTCATCGATGGCTTTATCTCTTCCGCCGCAGGGGCGCGACAAACTCAAGAACTTACTGATCTGTATTTCCCTTGGAAATTTCTGTTTCCTTCGGCGCTGGTACGACCTGGAACATCTCCAACAGCGAGCGGTGGACTATTACCGAGTCCGCCCGGCCGACCCATCACTGCTTATCGCGACGCTGATCGCCGCGCTGATTCTCGCCCTCATGTTCTGGCTGGCTTGGATCTGGCTCCAGCGGAATCCGACCTCAGGCCGGGTGAAATTCGCCCAGTGTGTGTTCCTCCTGATTCTGATGTTTCCCCTGGAGTCCGTGCGGCGCTATTGGAACATGCAAACGATCAGTCCCGATCTCGCGAGCAACATTTCGCTTCTGTCCGTAGAGAGTGTCCTCGCCATCGGGGTCGGAATGGTGTTGCTCGGAAACCCGCGGATGGTGGGAGCGGCCAAGCGTGCCACGTTGCTGTTAACCTTGCTGCTGCCTTCGCTGGTGATCGACTTTACCTGGACCCGCCTCGGGGCGGAGGCCGCCTCCGCCTACCAGCCGAAGCCCCCCGCGCCAATGCTGGCTCC
>QHXU01000040.1:0-1352 GCA_003223065.1 Acidobacteriota bacterium
TCCACCATCGCGACGTAAGGAACAGCGCAATTGGGCGAATACTGCATCGCGATGCGCCGGGCCCCCCGCAGAATTCCGCGCAGTCCTTCCATTAGCTCGTTCCAAGCAGCGTATTGCGCGTGTTTCCCCGGCAGGGCTTGGAGCGTATGCGCCTCGATTCGATGCACCAGCCCGATCGGATCCCCGTTAGCCGGCACAAAATAAAACCACCGCCGCGACACCATTGATCCAGGCGTGAATTGCAGCACGCTGTACGCCAGCGGATCTCTCCGATGATGGTCGAAGAACAACCATCCATCGACCCCCTCTTCCCGTAGCGCCGCCTGAATCTCAACTAGTCTCATTGCGTTATCCCTTATTCCACTCATGTTGATTCGCGTTCATTCGGCCGGCGTCTTCGAAAAACGGCTTCCATTTCTTTTCCTCCGGCCTCGCCGTCATCAAGCTCACAATCACCAGGCTCAACACCGACGCCGCCAACGCCGGATACACCGCATCCACGTCCTTCTGCCAACCCCACGCCGACTGGGCCAGATTCCATCCGACCGTCACCGCCGTCCCCAGCACGATCGATATCACCGCCGCCGCCGTCGTCGCCCGTTTCCAGAAGAACACCGCCAGCACCACCGGCGTCACCGCTGCGCCATAAATTGTGTAGGCATACAGCGAGGCCCGCAAAATCGACTCGAATTGCGCCGCCTGCAGAAGCGCAAATAGTCCCAGCGCTATCACCAGGACGCGCGAGATGACCAGGCTCTGCCTGTTGGTCGCATTCCGGTTGATGAAACGCTCGTAAACATCATGGATCAGGTTCGTCGCCGGCGAAAACAGATAATTGTTCGCTGTTGAAATTACCTTTGCAAAAATGCCGCCCAGCAGGATCGCTCCCAGCAGCGTCGGCAGGCCCTGGCGTGCCGTCAGTGGAATGATCTCCCGCGCTTTGTCCGTGCGGAACTTCGCGCTCCCGATCACCGCCACCATCATCAGCAGCGATTCCAGGATCACCGTTCCCACTATCCAACCCATTACGGCGTACTTCGCATCCTTCTCCGACCGCGCTGAAAAGAATTTCTGGTACATGCCCTGATTCCCCACCAACAGCAACATCGTCGGAATCAGAAAACCCAGCGCCGCTGAGAGCCCCACATCACCCAGCACCGTAAAATGACTCGTTGGCAGCGCGCTCCGCACTCCGCTCCATCCGCCTGCGTCGTTCAACATCAACGGCACGGCGATCACGACGGTCACCGTAACCAGCGCCCCGATCACCAGGTCCAGATACGCGATCGATGCCATCCCCGCCGCCGCCGTGAACACGATCACGAACGCCGCGATGATGTACATCCCCGTCG
>QHXU01000040.1:1409-1977 GCA_003223065.1 Acidobacteriota bacterium
AACTGATAGCTCGTGATGACCGTGTACGAAATGACGATCGCGATCGTCGCCATAACTCGCGCCGTCGCGTTGTAGCGAGTCTCCAGCAGATCGGGCACCGTGAACTGCGCGAACCGCCGTGCCCTTCCCGCGATCATTGCGATTACCAGCAATCCCACCCATCCGCCCGCCGGCTGCCACAGCGCCACGAAACCGTTGCGGTACGCGTTTTCGCCGCCGCCCAGCAGGCTCCCCGCCCCGATCCACGAACTCAATAATGTGAAGACCAGCACCGGCCATGCCAGCTTCCGTCCCGCCACAAGAAAATCGCTGCGCGTTTTCACCGAGAACGTCTTATAGATAGTGACGCCGCAGAGCGTGGCCACCACCGCGCACAAAACCACCGCGTAGATCATGCCGTTATCCGCCGCCAGTTCACCTTCGTCTTGAAATTCGCGAGCCCGGCCACATCTCGTGCATCGACTACGGAAAATGAAATCACATCATCGACCCAGTCCTGGCTGAAGCCCCCCCAGTGCTGCGTGGCAACCGTCAGTGTATAGTCTTGCCGGGTCAACAGGCAATCGAA
>QHXU01000040.1:2274-2862 GCA_003223065.1 Acidobacteriota bacterium
GGCCGGTTGTTCACGCTCGAGCACCAGTCCCACGTATCGATTCACCACGTCACTCGGCGCCCCGTATGCCGCGACCCGTCCATCCACCATCAACACGGCCCGATCCGATAATCGCTTCACCAACCCCAAATCATGCGAGACGAACAGCACCGTGACACCACGCCGCTTGAGTTCCTCGAATTTCTTGATGCACCGGTTGGCGAAAATCGCATCGCCCACCGCTAGCGCCTCATCGACGATCAAAATCTCCGGGTCCACGTGGATCGCCGTCGCGAATGCCAGCCTTACGTACATGCCACTCGAGTATTCCTTCACGGGCCTGTCCAGAAATTTTCCGATCTCCGCGAACCGTTCGATCTCCGGAAACACGCGTTCCATCCCCCGTCTCGGAATCCCCATGATTTCGCCGTTAAGGAACACGTTTTCGCGGCCGCTGAACTCCGGATTGAAACCCGCCCCCAGCTCTAGCAGCGCCGCGATGCGCCCTCGCGTTAAAACACGCCCGCGTGTCGGCTCCAGAATCCCGCACACGATCTGCAGTAGAGTGCTCTTGCCGCTGCCGTTAGGGCCCACCACTCCAAGCACCTC
>QHXU01000040.1:2872-4711 GCA_003223065.1 Acidobacteriota bacterium
AGGCCCAGAACTCGGTTGGGGAGTAATGCTTGGTAAAGGGAAGGATCTCAAGCAGCCGATCCACCGGCCGCCGGTACAAACGGTAAACCTTGGAAACGTTCTGGACCTGCAGCAAGAGCTTTAGTGTATCAACTACCCATCCGCAAACTACGCCGCAAGCCCTCCGGCAGCGGCACCTGATACCCGATCAAACAAAACTGATCCAGCGCAAATAGCACTACGCTCTCGAACCCCTTACCCTGTGCAAGTTGCGCCTCTTTGAGCCATGCCGTCGCCGAATCCCCGATGCCCACCAGATGACTCCTCTGACTGACCGGAAAACCCAACGCCGTGCCAATATCGATCCCAGCTTCGCTCTTATCAAGATCTCGGCCCAGTGTGAACCCAAAGCCTTCTGTTTTCAGGCCGGCGAGCGTCGTCGATGTCCACGCCGCCGCGGGATAATTGATGAGTTTGTTGAAGTTAGTCTGGTTAACATCTAGCGGATAAAGCACCTCAAAGCGAGACGCCGGCTCACGATTCCGCACAAAACTCATAACGGCGCTGGTGAAATTTCCTATAACCGAAGGCAGATACGCGGTCTCCTCCGGATAATCCGCCGGGTTCACGGTATTCGTCGTGATCACCGACAGCGGATGCCCGAACTGCGCCTCAAACTGGCTCTGATTCCACGCATCGTAGAACGGCATCCCTGAGAAGTTTTGACCCAGCCCATTGTTCGGGAAATACCACCACTGCACTTCGCCAAACTGCAGGAACGGCTGCAACCCGGCAGCCGCCTGAATGTCCGCAATTTCGGCATACACTTCCTGCCAGAACGCCAGGCTAACCGGTGAAAAGTTGGTCTGTAAGGAGGGCGTTGGCAGCAGGATCGGATCCCCTGCCGGCCCCACCTGCGCGATACCGGCCGCCGCGGAAGGATCCCCGTGCTGCAGTTCCATGCTGAACGCCGCTGCAACATCCAGCCCGTAGCCCTTGAGCGCCGTAAAAAAACTCGTGCTCCAGTCCCGTGCCGCCCGGTTCAGACGAGGCGATGCCGTGAGATCCGTCCTCCAGTGCCCGTCCACGCCTCCCGTGAACGTTTCGCCCGAAACCGTCGTCTGAAACCCGCTGCTCGTCGTAGACGCCTCGAGCGTGATCTGGTTCCCTTCCACTCCCATCTGCCTCGATTGAATCGTCAGCACGTTTGCGGCCGCACTGGCCCACACGCCTGTGTATCCACGATTCAGCTCCAGCGCGAACGCCGTCGCGATCGTCTCCGCTGTGTCCCCCACGTGAATCAGTTTCTGCAGAATTGTATTCGTCGACGGCGGCTCACCCGTGCGCCCGAGCGTGACCGTCACGGCGAAATTCGGTTGCGGCGTCCCCGTGAACGTCACCGTTCCCGAAGCGTATATGTGCCCGGTCCGCACTAGTTCGTAAAACCACAACGCTCCCACGTAGTGGTTCGCCCGGCCCGCGAATCCCAACGCGTGGAGAAACCACGCCGTCCTCTCCGGTGCCAGCGCAATCGAATGGTCCGTGTCCCAGTCCGTTGAGAGCGTGATTTTCGGTTCGGCCGGGAACTCAGGCAAATTGGTTGTCGGCGACGCCAGCTCCAGAAAATCAAAGTAAAAGTCGCTTCCGTCCGGCCCCGAGTGCGTCACCGTGATCGTGTGGCTCCCCGCGCCATACTCGCCCATCGGCCATCGAATCAGCACGTCCTCGGCTGGAACCATCAAGTTCACCCCGCCGGCGGGTTGCCCGTCCACCACGATCGTAAGCTGCGCGCCGTTCGCTGTATATCGAGTCCCAAGGTACAGGGTGTGCGCCTGCGCCGCCCGATACGTGCACGTGAGC
>QHXU01000040.1:4773-11739 GCA_003223065.1 Acidobacteriota bacterium
GCTGTAATGAATGGTCCCGCCCGAAAAATTTCCTCGCGAGTCCGTCCATTGACCGCTGTACACTATCTCCGCCGAGTGGTCCTCGATTCGCCGGCTCCCCGGCCCCGCCACCGAGTATGTACGGTTCGTCCCCGTCACCGTCCAGTTCGATACCACAACCTGGAATTCGCTCCGTTCGAACGCCCCCGCCTGCAAGTCTGCTGCGTACGTCCACCGCATCTTTCGGATGTTAGTCGTCGGAATCGTCCGCCCATCCAGGTCCGTGAGCGAGCTGAAATCGAGCGTCACCCGCCACTTCGTCGGCGAGGTCCCATTCGCGAACGTCTTCGCCGCCGCATCCCATATTTCGCCACCCGTTGAATACGAGTACACGCCGAATCGATTCCCGTTTGCTCCCGCTGTAGTCGAGTAAGACAGCCGGATGGTAGTGCCCGTCCGCGTCGCTGTTAGAAGGCTGGAAAACGCATTTACGCTATCCGCCAACGCCTGCACTGCGCTCTCGATCGTGTCGGTTGCGTAGAGTTGATACGTGTAGTGTTCCGTCAGAAACGCGAGCCCGATGAAATCTCCGCCGGATGGCGTCCCGGATAGGGTGAACTCCGCATATGCCGGTTGGTAACTGCCCTCCATGGGAACCGCGTAGTTTCGCAACGGCACGTAGTAGATGTCGTCCGCCCAAATCCGCAGTGACGGCCAGTCTACCGTCGGAAACAAATCCGAATCCATTGGAATGCAGTTCGTCCGTGTTTCCTCGTACGTGAGGAGAAGCCCGCTCAAATCTCCGTCGGGCAAATACCGGAACGCCGGATGTTCGTAGACGTTGTCGCGGTTCCACTCGATCACCGCCCAATCGAATTGCTGCCGCCAGGCTCCCGATACCGTGAATCCGGTGGCCGTGGCGCCGCTCAGCGCCGCGATCGCCGACGGGCGAAAGAAAAAGCACTGCAAATCGCGATCCGCCCGCAGTTTTTCGATAGTGTCTGCCATGCTTCACCCGGTTGTGGCGCACGCCGAAGCGTGTTCCGTCCTCTATAGCCGGATTGTCACCGTCAAGTTCCGTCCCGGCAGCGTGTTCGCCGCCCCGGGGACTGCTGTGATGTCCAGACTCACCTGCGAATTCGCTAGCAGCGCCGGCAGTCCGAACCCATCCACGACGTTCGACGTGGTCGCTCCGTCCGCAATCGTCAGCGTGCAGTACACCGTGCTTCCCTGCCGAAGTTGCAGTTGAACCGGCCCGCCGGTCGGAGCCTCCCGGACTACGGCAAAAATATCGCGAGGCGCGTGCGAATCCTCCAGCACTAACGGCGGCGCGGCGTCCGTCTGAATCGCCAGGTATCCTTCCACCTGGATCGACAGCTGCCCGCCCGAAAGCGTACGCAGTCCCTGATCCACCGTCGCCGCGAACGCACCGGTCGCCACCGGCCCGCTCCCGATCGCGTTCGTCACGAAAAATTCCGCCGCCGCGACTCTCACGTCCGGCAAAAACACCGAGTGACTGTAACTCCCGCTTGCAGGACTCCCGAAAAATCCCTTCACAAACGGTACGATTGCGACATTCCTCTTTAGGAGATAAACCGCAACGCCCGCCGCATGCGCCGCTGCCGTGCTTCCATGCGACCCCCGCGTTACCTCGTACGTCAATCCGCCATTCTGGACTTGCACGACTACGAGCACTTCGCTTTCGATCTGGATCATGTCTCCGGCTTCCGCCGTCCCGGCGCTATTCAGCGCGATCGTCGTGTCTCCTGCCTCGACCACGTTCGCCAGCGATTCCGTCGACGGGCTTCGCAACTCATCCCAGAAGAACAAGGTCAACGTCCCGGCCGAAATCGTTCGAGTGTTCGTCAAATCCGTGAAGCCGACACCGGCCAAGTCGATCGTTCCCTGCCCCGCCAGGCTCAGTCCGAACACCGGCCTCGGAGGCACGTCGCTATCGCCGGCGCCAATTCCAGATCCGCCAATTTGCCAGCGCGTCAGCGGATTTAGCTCGTACGCGCTCTCCTGATCGTGCACGTTCGCAGCGCGTCCCGAAATCTCCACCGTCGCGCCCGTTCGGTTTGGAACTTCGATATCGACGGGGCTCGTCATTCCCAGCCCGCCAAACCTCCACGTCGAATCCGCGACTACAAAGTAGCTTGTCGTGTCGGGTTCCACGGTCCACGGCGGCGTCACGGTAATGGTGGTCGCGTCATTCGTCACGATCGCTCGCTCCTGCCTCATGCCCTTGCCGCGCGTGATCCGGGCTGTCCCCCCTCTGAAGTCATTCGGCAGCATGCCCAGCGTGCTGTTCCCGATCGTCGTCGCCGAGTGAATCCCCACCGCCACTTCAGGCTGCAGTTCCAGACGCCAGTAAAAATTCGCGTGATCGAAATTGTTGTCGGGCGGCCCTTCGAGCTGCGATGCCGCTCCTGCGTCCGTAAAGGTGCTCGCCACCGCGACATTCGAAACAATTCGCAGCATCTGAACCGGATTCAGTCCGCGATACACGTGAAAGCCGGCAGTCCCAGCTGAGAAGCTTAGCCCGGTAAGCGTTACCTCATTCGTGTTCGTCCCCGCCGGAATTTTCGCCCGCACCGCGAACGACAACGGGCTCTCGGCGCCGTTCGCATCCACCGCGCTGATCGCGTAATAAAGGTTCTGATCGCCCTCGATCGCCCCTCCCGTCGTACTTAACGCCGGATTCAGGCTCAGCAGCGGAATCCCGGCCGCGGTCGTCACCGGCTTCGCAGGCGGCACAAACTCGACGCTCAGTTTCACTCGGAAGCTTCCATCCGCGCTCTCGATCGCCGTCTCCGTGATGCCGAACTGCTCGATTCCGTTCACGTCCACGACGCTGCCCACCAGCGGCCGCGGCAACCCGACCTCGGCCCCGTCCCGCCGCCGTCCGCCCGACGCAGTCGCTCCCTCCGGCGTGTACCATGCATCGTCGTGCCACTGCGCCGTGATCTGAACGGTCCTGTAGTTCTGTCCGGGCGCGAGCCGCACCACTCGGAACGGCTGTCTCTCCAAGCCTTCCTTTAGGTAAGTGACCGTGATCAAGTCTCCTGGCGCCAGCCCCGCCCCGCGCACCGTCGTCTCAAAATCGATGAATGTGTTCCCGTCGATTGTTTTTGCCAGCTGCAGTTGCAGCATCCGTGTCGCCTGGTCGAAATTCGGAAGCCCCAGCGCCGCGAAGGACGCCGTTACCTCCCGTCCTGTCAGCAGCGAATCGTCGACGTCCACCAGTGAAAGGCTGTCCTGCTGGTATTCGTTGAACTCGTCCTGAAACTCCACTGTCAGGCGATTCGGCACGTCCGAGCCGCTCTTTCCCCACAGCCGGACCGCTGGCTGTCCGTCCGCCTTCCGTAAGAGTCCGGAAAAGGTCGCCGATCCGTCGCTGAATTCGTACGCCGGCCAGCCTCCATCCAGCATCTCTACACTGTTGCTCCCTGCCGGCTTCACTGCCTGTTGCAGCGCCAGCGTATTCTCCACGCGCAGCGTCAGCAACCCTTCACTGCCGTAGGTCAGCATCAACGACGATCCGTTGCGAATTCCCTTCGCCACCTCCGCCGCGCTGCGCCGTTTCTGAATTACCAGGTTGCATTCGAATCGCGGCGTCGATACCGCATTCCCGTTTAAGTCCGTGGTTTGGATCAGCTCATCGCTGTACGCTGCCGCCGCTGCGAAACTCGACAGATCGATTTCGGTGGTCAGCCACCCGCTCCGCCGGAGCACGTCAAGCAGCACCCACGCCGGATTATTCGTGAATGCCTCGCCTAGCGTCGACCCGTCCGCATCGAACCTTTCGAGCTTCAGTCCCTGCGCGAGAACCTGTACCTTCGCCAGCGTCTGGCCGCTGCTGATGCGGTTCGGCACCACCACGCTAGCGAGCGCCATGCTTCCGTAGGGATCGCCCAGCGGGTTTCCCGCGCCGTCGGTGAAATCCAGATTGAACGAGCCCGTCCGGGTTCCCGCAGTCACCAGCGTGAACCACCCCGTCGCGGTCATGTCCACGCCGCTTTGTGCCTCGGGGATCTCTACGTCATTCACCACCACCTTCACCACGCCCTGGATCTCACCCGTCCCGAGCAGGACTTCCATCCGCGTCAGGTTTCCATCGTTCCGCGCGAACACGATGGGCGGCTGATACCACGCTGTCCCGTACACCAGCGGCACAAAGTCGTTATACCGGGCCTCATTATCGACCAGCGGCGAGAGGTGGGAGCCTTTCTCTCCGAAACTCCGCACCTGAATCTGCGGAGGCACGAACTCCACTCCCCCGAATCGCCGCGTCACGTGCCCGAAGGAGTCCTGGTCGAACATCCCCCTCTCGACGCACCGCGCTCGAGTGTAGTCGCACGTCGTGAACGGTGCGCTGCCGGTCAGGTTCCCTACGCCGCCGATCTGATCCGCGGAATACCCGCACTTATATAGGGCCGAATGCTTCCCCTTAATCCCGCCGTCGAGCGCTTCCGCCCGCTGCGACGCGCTCGATGGAAAGATCCAGGGGCACCGCCGTTCGATCCGCACCTCGGGCAGCACGATCCGTTGCAGATTCAGCCGATTGTTGAATGTCAGTCGGAACGTCGATTCGGTGATCTCCTCTGCCGCGTGCGCCACGCCACGAAACACCGTTCGCGCCTCGGAAGCCGCCGTTCCCGCCACCAGGTCGTAAAACAGAAATCGAATCGTGACCTGCCCGCCCTTGAACCCCGTCTCTCGCTCGATTTGGGAGAAGCGAGAATCCGCATTCGCAAGCGTCACGCTGATCTTGGCCGACCCGTCCAATCCATCCTCCGAAGAGGCCCGCAATTCGAAAAGATTGTGCCGGAGCAGCCGTGCGTCGTACGAATTCCCGCCGAAGTTGACCGCGTGCGTCCCCCAGCGCTCCGTTGCGCCCGATTTCAACACGCAGTCGAACAGAAATAGCGGTGTCGGCGGCGTCTCCTGTTCTTTGAGCTGGTCGATCGTCGGCATTCGCCTAGCTCTCCGTGTTCACGATCCGGACTACCGCGTCGTACATGTCGGTCGCCTGCGCCTTCACCGCGATCCGGTCCTCGGCGAACCTCGCCTTTCGGTACACGCCCCCGCTCGCGCCCGTTTCCTTGTAGTCGGACGGCGCCAATTGCGCCTCTACCTGCATGCCGAACAAATCCACCGACCCTCCCGCATCCAACTGGACCCCAAACGTCTGCCCTTGGCTCCCTGTCAAAAACAACCTCGCCCACTGCGTCGTCAGCGAGAGCTTCTTCGTCGCGCCGCCCGCGATCAGCGTCACGCTAGACCCGCCAATTGTCCGCGCCCACACACTCAAGCAATATTGAAAGTTGTCGGGCACGCTCAGCGTCTGCGCGACCGCCTCCGCCGCCTGCCCCGCATTGATCACCCTCGTGGCCCTTGTTGTCCCGAACGGATCGTCGATTCCCGGCGTTAACTGCAGCAGCGCGCCGTTCGTCCACGCGCTCGCTCCGAACTCCTCGCTCCTCGACAGCAGATTTGCCGTCGGATCCAGAAACGTGAACGTCTGCCACCTCCCGGACGTCGCCTGAAAGAGCGACTCGATCGCATCCCACTCCACCCGGGTCAATCCTGAAGCCTTTAACTCCCAAGCCGCCCCCTCCGCATCGGGATCCGCAAACACCACGGTATGGCCATCCTCGAGCGTATTCACCACCGTCCTGGCCGCCAACCGCTTTGTAACCGGATACAGCGCCACCACGCCCGTCACTAGCTGCGGAAAAACCAGCATCTCTGCCTCCTGTCCCGGACCCTTCTAACGGTTCTCTTTCACCAACGCCACCGCGGCTCCCCTCCCCTGCCCGCGATACAGCAAGGCCAGCTCATCACTATCGAAGCTGCAGTTCGCATACGCCGTACCATCGAACGGATCGGTGAAAGAAAAACTCCCGGCGCGCCCGCCTTCACTCGCGAAGAACGCCTCCAGGTCGAACAGTTCGGCGTCATCCAGCAAATCCAGCCGGATCACCCAACGCCGTAACGGTGCTCCATACCCCGGAAATCGCTGCTCACTTCCATCTAGGAATCGAAACACCTGCGTCGAGAACTGCCGCTCCCGGTCGGAAGGATACTGCGCCACTACGCCTGTCTTCAGCGTCGGAAAACTCGCCACCTTATGCCTCCCGAATCACGTCGTTCAATACGCTCGATTCGAGCATTGCCTGCCGGACCGCCATCGCGATCTCGTTGCTGTGGTCGAGAAACGACCGGCTGTCCATCGCCTGTACCTGCACCGTAATCTGCGCCGGCGCCCCGCCCGCCACCGGCCGCACCTGGCTTCCCTGCCCGTAGTCCACCGGAAACGCAATCCCCGGAGCCCCACCGCTCACCCCAGCATTCACGCTCACGGCAGGCGGCAGCGCGAACCTTACGAGCGCGGGCGGCTCGCTCTCGTCTCCGCCGCCGAACAGCGCCATAAGGCCTGTGAGCAGCGGGCTCAATCCCAGTCCGGACCCGAAGATCCCCTCTACTGCCTTGCCGATTGTGCCGAAAACCGACCCGCTGCTCGGCGTCTTCGCGCGCTCGTTTCCCTGCGTCGAATGCGCCTGCGTCTGATTGATCAGCAGCAGTTCGTGAAGCTCGTTGGTGAGTTGCGCCAACGGATCGGCAGGCCCCCCGCCCAACCACGCGGCCATCTGCTCAAGAGGATTCTTGCTCGCCATTCTCCCTCCACTCCTTTTCGAGCGTTAATATTGCTTCTGCCTCTTTCGCCGGTAGCCCTTCTATTCCACCGCCGCCTGAGAACTTCCATGCGAAAAATTTTTCCAGCCACTCCAGGCTCTGCGGAGTCACTAGCGATTTCGGGCACTCTTCCGTCGCTGTGCGCCCGCGCACCCACACCAGCCTCCGGGCTCCCCGGCGGTCATCAGGCAGCCAGCCGCAGCGCCTCTTGGATTCCAGCCCCTGCCGTCTGCATTGGTCGCATTTCCACCCGGCCTGGTTCGAACTATGAAAATGGAATGCGACGAT
>QHXU01000040.1:11758-13179 GCA_003223065.1 Acidobacteriota bacterium
CTCAGCCCGCACTCGGATTTGATCCGGCGCAGAATCTCCGTTGCCAGCTCCAACGGCCCCTTCTCGATCAACATTTCTACCGTCGCCGCCACACCGTCGATCTCCAGTCCTTCCACGCCCGTGAGCGCCCATTCCAGGTATGCGCGATCGATCTCCGCCCTCAGCACCGCCGCCTCGAGCTTCTCCCGCACATCGCTGCCCGCCTCCAGGTACTCCGTCTTCCGTCCAATCTCCCGGATGCGCCGTGCCAGCTCGATCCGCCGTCCGAACGAAACTCTCGCGATCTGATAGCGCACTCCAGGGCGCCCCTCGGCATCGAACCAAACCGCGCTCTCGAAATGTTTATCCGAATGCAAGGAACACCTCGTCATCCACCGTCCCCTGTGCCCGGCTGCTCTGAAATTTCCATTGCAGCCTCGTCTCTTGGTCGTCGAACTCCGGCGCCTCTGGAACCATCGCCGGCATGTAAGCGCCGAACAACTGCCCCGTCTGCTCGCCCAACTGCAACATCACCCCGATCGGGGATCTCTGCCGCGCTGCTTGATACAGCGCTTTCGTCTGTGCATCGTCCTGCTCGAAGATGCTGAAATTCAGTTTCACTGCCCTTGGGCCGCCGGCAATGCACCGCGCGAAATCACTGCCGAACTCCTTCACCCGCAGATCGATGTTGTTCTCCAGGCTCAGTTCCGCGGCCGTCAGCGTGAAGAATCGATTCGGAACCGCCCCCATCCACACCTGCCCGAGATGGCCTGGCACGATCGTGTAATCGAACCCTTCCTGCAACGGCTCGCCAGGAAACTGGCTTAGATTGCACGCGCCGCTCGAAAAGCTCGCGCTATCGAGCAGGTCCCTCGATGGTCCCGCGAACTCGAACTCATGAAAATCGCCGTTCACCTTCACGCGCATGGTGTTCACCGCCGCGCCATTCAGGATTCGCTGTACCGCCGTCGAGGGATCCCAGAAATCGAAAATGCTCACGCTTCCTAGGTCTGTCGCCAGTTTGTAAGTGATCGTCGTCCCCAGCGCCGATCCCGCCAGCGGTGGACTCGAGAACGGCGCGTTCAGAAACACGGTCGTCGAATCCTGAATCGCCGCCACAAACCGCACATCGCCCGAAAACGTAACCGCCTGTCCTACGATCAGCCCGTGTGGCGCTGCAAACTGGATCTCGTTTCCTCCTGTAACCGACGCCACCGTGCCTCCGGTGAAAAACACCGGCGTCCCGCCCGTCGCCGCCTGAAATAAAGGACCGTGACTCGGCGGAGCCGCCTGGTTCGTCCACTCCGTCATGAATGTATCGAGTCGGAAGCTCGTTCTTTTCCGAATCCTGTTCGGCAGTCCCACGAACGTCCGGCTTCCCGTCTTGTCCCGCCGGCCGGTTTGCTCGGGAACTTGCTTCGCCGAGAGACTCACCGCCGGGA
>QHXU01000040.1:13188-16880 GCA_003223065.1 Acidobacteriota bacterium
GGATCCGGTTCTGTCCCGTAATCGCTGGCACATCACCATAATTCGACTCGAGAGCAACATAAAACCGGTTATTATTCGACGAAATGTAACACGGCATCAGTATCCGGCTCCTTCACTTTGACAAATCCACTTCCACCATCACCTTCGCCACCTGCAGAAAATTCTTCCCGCCATGCTGCACCGGCTCGAACGTCACCTCGTAGCCTCCGGTGAAGAAAGCGCCCTCGCCCCAGCTCCCTCGATTCGAATCGAGCACCTGGGTCACCGCGTCGACGTAGAGCTGAAGCTGGATCCCGATTCCTTCCATCCTGTCCTGCGACACACGGATTTCCACCAGCGTCCGCACTTTCCCGGAGAACGTGCGGAACTTCTCGGTAAGCAGGTTCCGCACCCGGTCGGCGTACACGTGCATTACCGGATACTTCACTGCCTGGCTGCGTTCCGCCAGGGCAATCGCGACATTTTGATTGATGATGTGCTCCGGAGAAATCGGGGCGAGCGAAACTCCCCACTGGCTCGCCAGGTTCGCCACCGCGGGACCGACCCCCGTGTCCGGGGCGGTCAGAAGCTCAATCAGTTTCCGCGTCGCGACGCTTCCTGCCTGCGCCATGGCCTCATCCTCTCCTCAACATCGCGCCGCCGATGATATACGCATCCGCCGCCTGCCCATTCCCGGGCGGCCTTCCCGCCACGAGTCCCGTCGCCGGAATTGTGAAGGTCTGTCCGTTTGGTATCGCGGCCGCATTTTGCAGCGTCACTGTCGCCGCTGAAAGTCCGATGTAGACGTTGAATCCTGTCGCGGTCGCCGGCGGGTTTGCGGCCTGCACTACCAGCAGCGCCCCCGCAGGAGTATCGAAGGTCGTCAGGTCGCTTGGCGCGCCCTCCTGCCCGCCCGCGGATAGCCAGCTCGCTTGTACGTAATACGTCGTCGCGGGGATCAGTCCCGGAACGACGCTCAGCACCGGCTTCTGCGCTCTCGGAATCGGATTCAACGCCAGTCCGATCCCAAACCGGATCGTGTGCTGTCGCGCATTTTTCGCTAGTTCACGATACTCCTGAAATTTCGGCCGGTACCGGTCATTGAGCTGGTTGTTGAATGCGTCCCGGTACACGACCTCGAGCGTGTGCAGCGCATGCCACCGTTTCAGCTGTGGCGTAACCACCACGTCCGACACACCGATCAGCCGTCGGATGTTCGACTGCGGATCTGCCGCTCGCGTATGATCGAGCAGGATGTCGAGAACATCTTCCCCCACCTCATCGGCCGCCAGCCCCAACTTCGCGTCCAGATCGATCATCTCGACATTCGCCACGTCGAAGATCGATGTCTCGTACACTCGCAGGGCCTCGATGTCATTCGGATTGCCGTCTGTCAGCAGCGCCATCACTCGCCCCTATGCTCTCCTCCGCACCTTCAGCGAACTCCGCAATTCCCGCAGTTCTGCCTCGCTCAGAGCCGCCTCTTGTTGCGAAGCCTTCCACGCGCTCTCCGTGTCGGCACGGAATTGCGCCGCCTCCTCAGGAGTCGCAAGCTCTGCCTTCTCTTCCGCCACTAGGCGCGCCGCCACCGAGCGGGAAACGTCCGCTTTGACACCCGGCTTTCCTCCGTCTGGCGTTTCTCGGCTAACGACAACAACGAAAGGTTCCGTGATTCCAGGCTCAATCTTTCGAATTTTCTGATAATAGATCCGCAAATCCATTCCGTCTCCCCGTGACCCCAGCTTTAGAGCGGGCCCGTTGGCCCGCTCCCGCTGTTTTTTTTAGCTGTTCACCTGCACACCAAAGCTGTTCCGCAAGACGCCTGCGCCGTAAAGCACGTCCACCGTGAATTGCTGTGCCAGCGTGTTCGGCTGGTAGCTCATCGTGACTCGCATGCCAAAGTTTCCCAGCTCGGCGTATTCTGCGATCGCGCCCGTCCCCGGCAAAGGCTGCGGTAGCCGCCGGACAACCAACCCGATCGCATCGCGCGCGAACGCAAGGTTGTGCGTCGTCACCGGGCTGCTGCCCGTCTTGGCCACGAACTGTGACCGAAAGATATAGAAGTCCTTCATCTTGCCGACTGCGCCATCCACTAGCGCTCGCAAGCCCGCTTCACCCGCGGTATTGAACTCACTGAACCGTGGGATTTGACGCAGCTGCGAGTATGTGCCCGAGTCCACCACCAGGTACTTCGCGGCGCTCGCAGGCGCCTTGGCCGCGAACAGAGTCGTCTCTGCCGCGTCCACCACCGTTTCCGTGATCGGCGTGCCGCCCGTTCCCACCGCCGCATTGGAAGTGAACAGCGGATACAGCGACAGAAGGTCCGATTCGATTCGCTCGGCCAGTGCCACCACCGCCGGCTGCATGTATAGCCTCAGCAGGTCCGGTACCGCCAGAACCTTCGTCACGTCCGGAATCTGGAACGTCGCCTCCGCGTGCGTGTTCAGGATGATCTGAGCGTTTCCGAGGTTGGGGTTCTGCGTCTGCACCGTCCCTCCCTCCGCGATGTTGTTCGCCACCAGCGTCGGCGGAATGGGCACGTTTACTGTGTCACCCGCCTGCGCCAAGGTTGGCTCATAATCGCGATTCACCAGGTTCCCCATGACGAGGTTCCCCATTAAAGCCGGTAGCGCGTCCGCGGCCACTAGCTTGACAATCGCATTCGCTAAATTTGCTGATGTAATAGCTGGCATTTCTTCTCCCGTTTCAAATTGATTTACCGACTGTGTTGGCCGTTTTTCACACTCCGCGCAGCGTCTGCGACGCCACGCGTGCGATCTCCTGCCGCACCCTCTCCATCTCCTCCGCGCTCATGCCCGGCCGGATCCTGTCCATGTCTACCTTCACCTCTCCCTGCGCGGTCCGTTGTCCCGCGCTCGCCCCCGAGCCGCCCGTCAGCCGCGCCGGCAGCAATTCCGGATTCTCCGTGACAAAATGCGTGAGATAGTCCCGAATCTCCGATCCTCCCTGCGCCAGCAGTCTTCCGTCTTCGCTTCGGTAGATGTCGTCCTTGACGGCCTTGTAGGCCAGGTCGACCTTCGATACGCCGAGCCGTTGCAGCTCGGCCCGAATCGCCGCGCTGCGTTCCGTCTCTTCCGCCTGGGCCCTCGTCCGTTGGTTCTCCGCCACCAGTTCATTGACGCGCTGCTCTAGGCTCTCGCGGCGCTTCCGCTCTTCCATCAATTCCGTCTTGTATGCGGGTTCCACCTTTCTCTGTTCGGATTTCACGAACTCCTCGATAACCGACTGCACAATTGAACGAATATCGTTCTGTTCCTCTGCCATCTTCCGGCTCCTGACTCCTTACGCTTCAATCTCCATGACCACTCTGTCCTTCACGTCCTGCCTCGCATCGCACAAGTATTTCAGCGCGAGCTTCTTGAAAATCTCCTTCTTGAGCGTCTCTGACTGGATCCCGAGCCCCAGCAGCCGCGCCGCGTCAGCCAAATCCGTGGTGAAGTCTCCGATGTCGAACTCGTCGATTCCCGTCACGCTGATCTCGAGGCCGTCTTCCCGAGTCGCTTCGATCGCCCTCAGCACTTTCCGGATTTGTTCCTTTACAGCGTCCCCGTACCCGCGCAGCACTTCTTGCGTGATCGAAAAGTCTATCTGCTTGCTGATTCCCGATTGCCGCGCCTTGTCCAGCGATCCGCCCGCCTGGGCCAGATAGCACACACGATAAATTTCCTCTTGCAGCCTCGTCAGGTTTTCTG
>QHXU01000040.1:16889-17774 GCA_003223065.1 Acidobacteriota bacterium
TGCGATCTGGTAGACCTTTCCCTCAGGCTCCGTCCACCCGAATCTGTCTCCCGGTGCGAGCTGGATGTAGTAGCTCTCGCCCACCATCTCGCTCCACTCCCGTTCGGAATAGACCACCGGCATCGCGAACAGTCCCATCGTCAGCGCCCACGCCAGCGCATTCGATTTGTTGAAGTGCTCCAACTGCAGCAGTCCAGCCCGGTTCAACATCCATAGGCCTTCCGGAATCCGCAGCGGAAAAAGCGGCACGCGGTCCAGTTTCGCCAACCCGTGTATCCCCTCGTCCACCAGAGACACGTGCGCTTCATTCGTTTTCCGGAACACCCGGAACGTCTGCTTGTCGTAATACGTCCACTGCGTTTCCACACGCCATTCCGGATCTTCGACCCGATCCTTCCTAAGCAGCTTCGTCCGGATCACGACCCACTCGTAATTCCCGTGTTCGTCTACGCTCCAGTTGATGATGTCGTCCGCGGCATAATCCACCAGGTACGCCCTGGATGCGCCGAGTGCGTCTTCTTCGCCTCTGCTCCCGGCTCGTTGCGGCACCCGCGGAAAGTCTACGAGCACATAACTCGTACCCGTGATCATGCTCTCGATGAATTGCCGTCGGAAGAAATCGTTCAGGCCCGTCCCCTTCCGGTCGACATCATCCACGAGCGCCGCGAAAAATTTCTTTCCCGCCTCATTCCTGCCGCTGAAGGTCAGCACCGGTTCGCGGCGGAACAGCGTCGCCGCGTACCAATCCACAATCGAGCCGATGTAGTTTTCGTAAAACACTCGGCTCAACCTCTCCGCGTAAACGTCCCCCGGCTCCCTTTGCCGCCGGATCAGGTAGGTCTGCGCGTTAGCCCTGAGCTGCTCTCCACCCAGGTACAAGTCGCG
>QHXU01000040.1:17795-20888 GCA_003223065.1 Acidobacteriota bacterium
CCAGACCGCTTTTCGTGCCGCGTAGTCCGGATGCTCCCGATCAATATCAAACACGCTTCCGTCTCCCCACTCCTTCAGACCAGCCTTCTTCCCCGTTCCCCCACCCCGGCTCGGCACTCCTGCCACACCAGGTACCCCAGCGCATCCGACAGGTGCGTCCGGCGCGGATCCCTTTCCTTGTCGACGATCATGCTGTTCTCCTTGTACGTCACTTGCTCGAAATCTTTGATCAGCTCTTTGCACCGCGGATGAACTCGTAGCATCCGCTCACCCGCCGCCGACGCGAGCCTGGCGTTCACCAGCATCACGCGCTCGCGAACCGCCGGATTCACCTGCGGAATCCGGAATCGCACGTCGCCATACGATCGGTCGCGAAAGAATCTCTTCAGAATCGCGACATCGGTGGTCCCCGACGTCTGCAAACGTGCCCCAGTCGCGTCCGCGTAAACCACCAATCCACACCCGTGGCTCGGAAATCGCCGCGCGAACTCCTCGCATGCGTCGTGCGTGCTCGCGCGGCTCAGTACGATTTCGTCCAGCACCGCCACTTCCTCTCCGTCCACCTGCGCTATCACCGAACACATCGGATCCACGTTAAAGTCCAGCGCCCACAGCAGCGGCCGCGTCTCGTCGACTTCCGTCTCCGCCGCGTTCCCCTTTCGTTCGAAAGCGTAATAAACTCGGCCCGCATGGAGGCTCAGGTATTGACCCAATACCTCCTGTTGGTAGAACCGCCCGTCGTAACTGCTCTGCAGCCGCTCGTAATAATCCGGAATCCGGTCGAGGAGGTGCCGGTTTTCGAACGGTTTCGCGATCACGGTCTCATAGCCGGCCACCGGCGACGCTATGAACCGCTCGTAGACCCAGTCGTACCCCTTCGGCGTCCATACCGCGAATCCGCACAGCCGCGAAGCCTTCGGGTCCCGCAATCGCCCCTCCAGCCGCAGCCACGCCTCTTCGGCCGTGTACGTCAACTCATCCAGTCCGAACCAGGCCAGGTTGCTGCCGCGTAGCCTCTCGAATTCCTCCACCGCCCGGAACAGAATCTTCGACCTTGTCTCGCGCAGCACCAGAAAGTTGTCCGCGCGATTCAGATCGTACGGAATCCGGTTCCCGTCCAGGATCTCCACCAGCGCCGCCTGCGTCGCATCCCGCAACATCGGGTATGTCGGGGCCCCGATCAGCCCCGTCCGGCCCGGATTCAGGTAACTCAGCTTGATCGCCTCCTGGCAGAGCGCTTGGCTCTTTCCGGATCCGATCGGTCCCGAAAACCCCTTGAACCGCGCCGCCGAATCGTGAAATTTCCGCTGCGAAGGAAGCGGGCTGTACCCTATTCGCCGGAGTCTGATTCCTTCTCCGGTTCGATCCATGTCACTTTGATCTCCGCCGGCGGCTCCTCCTCCAATTCCTTCTGGAGCTGAACCAGGCGGATGTAATCGCCCAGCGTCGCCTTTACCTCGTTCCCTGTCAGCTTCTTTTCGACTTTCTCCAGCAGCTCCTCGACTACCCTTGCAGTCACTTTTTTTTGAATTTGTTTTCTTTGTGACCATCTACGCTCCGAGGGTACACTTCGGCCGCAACGAACGGAGCGCGGCTCGGCAGCTAACTAGCAAGAATTTAAGGATTTAAATTTTCAGCAACCGCTGTGAACGTCGGAAGAGGCGGGCAAAGCCCGGGTCGGCCGCGAGGCCCTGCTTATCTTCCCTTGGTGGGCATCCGAAGCAACTTCGGCAGAAACGCACTCGCGGGCTTCGTCATGGCGCCTTCTTTGAGCGCGTATAACTGGTTCCGATTCGCAATGAACAGCACTCCATTGGCCGGAACCGGCGTCGAGTACACCGAACTCCCCATGTTGTACTCGCCTATTACTTTCTTCTCTTTGCCCGCTTGGAGCACCGCCACATCTCCGTCCTCGTCGCCCAAATACACTTTGTCCCCGATCACCATCGGCGATCCCCACACCGCCGCAAGCATGTCGTGCTGCCAGTATTCTTTGCCCGTCGCCGCATCCAGGCAGTGCAAAAATCCGCTGAAATCCGAGTAGTAAAGCAGCCCGTCCTTCAAAGCGCCCGTGGAAATCGACCGCCGGATTTTATCGAAGTGCCAGATCCGCCCGGACTCCGTAATGTCGCCGCGCTTGGTCGCGTCAATCGCGTACAAGTGCCCCACGCCCTCGCCATGCTCCGGATCCTGCCCGTTGGCGATGAAGACGTTGTTCTGCCAGATCACCGGCGTGCTGATCACTTCGTTGCGCGTCTTCGGCCAGACCGAATCTTTCGGGTTCAGGTCGAACCACCACAGGCGTTTCCCGGTCGTGGCCTCGTAACCGCGGACCCACCCGTCCCCTTGCCCTATCACCACCTGGACAACTCCGCCAATCTCGCCCACCGCCGGCGACGCCCACTGCCCGTGCAGGATCCTGTCGCCGACCGGATTGTCTTCCCACCCCAGCTTTCCCGTCTTTTTGTTCACCGCAATAATCGCCGGAGCATTGGGCGACGGGATGTGTACATGACTCTCATCCTGCCCGTTCGACGTGCTTACGAAAATCAAGTCTCCGTACGATACCGGCGACGAATTCGACATGTTGTGCGGCTGCGATCCGACCTCCTCCATCATGTCGAACTTCCACAACACCTTCGCCTTCTTGCCCTCGCCTTTCGTGTCCAGGCACACCAGCTCGCACCGGTTCGAAACGTAGTAGAGCCGGTCGCCTTCCACCAGCGGCGACGAGCACACACCCTGAAACGGCCAGTCATTAGCCCGGCCAGAGGCCAGTTTTGGGTTGGTGTGCTGCCACAGAAACGCGCCGTCCGACTCGCGGAACGCCATCAGCACTCCTCGATCTCCGCCCTCTTGCGGATCGCGCACCAACTCGTTATTAGTGCCGGCGAAAACACGTCCATCCGCCACTACCGGATTGCCGTAGCTCTGCGAACCGAGTTGTGCCACCCATTTCACGTTCTTGCCGGTCTTCACGTCCCAGCTCGTCAGAACCTGCTGGTTCGAGACCATGTTGCGGTCCGGCGTCCCGCCCCACATCGGCCAGTTGCCAATCCCAGGGTCCGAAGCCTGCACCAAAAACACGAGCGA
>QHXU01000040.1:20949-21797 GCA_003223065.1 Acidobacteriota bacterium
CGTTATTTTCACGTTATCTAAGTACGCTCCATACTGTGCGTCGACGAAGACTCCGGGAGCGCCCTGCTTGTTCCCGATCGGATCGACCTTTTCGATGGTCCACTGAGGCGGCTCCGTCTCGCCCGTCAGCCACGCCTTGCCGCGCGCCCTGACTTTGCCATCCGCCAGGTTCTCGACCCGCAGCTTCAAGCGATACCATTTGTCCGGCTTCCACTCGAACGGAACTGTCACCGTCCTCTGTACCTCCGGTTCCCATGGCTCGATCTTCAATTGCTGCGCGTTGCCGTACAGGACCAGTGTGTATCGTTGCGCCGTGATTCCGATATCGCCCATCTGCCGCCGCTTCATGTTCGCTCGCACGTCCGCTTCATACGTATAGTTGGACCACTCCACGGGCCCCATGAACATTCGAATTCTCTTGAACAGTGTTTCGTCCGGAGCCTTCTGCAGTACCTTTTGCCCATCCAGTGTCACGACTGAAAACTTTCCCGCAGCGATATTGACCCACCCCGGCGGCGCAGCCCCCTCGGCGTACGAATCGAACGTCTCGTTCCAGGGCAGCTGTGGAGCAACGCGCGCCCTCGCCGCGCCGGTCAGGCTTCCCACAGTTGCCTTAATCGACCCCGCTTGAAACCCCGGGTCGTTGGATACAGTGAATGCACCGTCCTCCACCGTTCCCTTCAAGCCTTCAAGCGACCATGCCGCCTTTTCCTCGCGCAGGAACCGTCCCTTGTCATCGAAAAGCCTGGCGTGCAGCTTCACAGTCTGGCCGGGTTTCAACACCATCTCGGTCGGCTCCACCTGCACCCACGCCGGCGCGCCTTCGCCCTTCTCAACTGGTTCGTCTA
>QHXU01000040.1:21825-23051 GCA_003223065.1 Acidobacteriota bacterium
TTGCCTTCTTGGGTCCGATCGCGTATACGGCATCGCTTGTGACAAAGAAAATCCTCCCGTGCGAGACCGCCGCGCCGCCCAGAATCTGCTCCGGCGTCCCTTCCGAGCTGCAGCAACTGTACTTACTGATCGGCATCTCGACTTCGCTCAGCACGTCGCACTTGTCCGCGTGTGGTCTCAGGATGAAAAACTTTCCGCTCTCCGTCCCCACGTAAATCTTTCCGTCCGCCATCACCGGCGGGGCCTTCTGTACCGTGCCCAATTGCTGTTTCCATAACTGCCGGCCGGTGACGACGTCGAATGCCACCAGTCTCGATCCGTTCTCACTCTGGTATATGCGATCGCCATCCATGATCGGCGAGGAAAACCCGGCCAGAAAACCCTTCGTCGCCCACTTGAATGTCTTGATCTCACCCTTCTGCGCTCCGTCGATCGCCGCCACCATCCCCATCTCGTTTGAGTCGAGGTTCTCGTCGCCGTGCGACACGATTACCGTGCTGCCGTTTACCACCACACCGGTGTTGATGCCGCGTTTGGCGATCACCACGCCCCAAACTTTCTCGCCGGTCTGCGGCTTGAGCGCGTAAACGCCGCCGTCGCCCAAGCAGCTTTAGCCCATTGATCTTCGCGATCGCGGGAGCGGCGTACGCGGTGTCGTAAGGGCGCCCGCCTGGATTCGACACCCACACGATCTCGCCTGTTCGCTTGTTCACTGCGATGAACCGGTGCGCGCGATTTCCGTGTGCGCCCCAATTCGAAACTGCGTGGCTCACGATGACCAGGTCGCCGTCGATGATCGGAGACATCGTCCGGCCCCCATGCGTCGTGAACGCACCCCACTCCTCCCCGAACGAACGGTCCCACAGGTACTTTCCATCCTTGCTCAATGCAACCAGTTGGGCGGCGATGCTCAGGGCATACACGTTGCCCGTCTCGGGGTCCACGGCTGGTGATGCCCATCCGACGCGGTGCGCCGGCGCGTCGCTTTGAAACAGGTTGAACTTGTATTCCCAGATCACCTTGCCGCTGTCCGGATCCAGGCACATCACCCGTTCTTGCTCATCCGCCCCGCGGCCCGAAGGATTCTGTACGTACAAATGGTTCCCCATCACCACCGGCGCGGATCGCCCGCCGTACGGAACCCGCCACAAGAAGTTCTCACCGTTAAGCGCCCACTTATCGATCAATCCCTTTTCTTGCGAAACGCCATCACGGGTCGGCCCCCG
>QHXU01000041.1:0-6755 GCA_003223065.1 Acidobacteriota bacterium
TCAGATAGTGCCCGCCGGTCGAGATGCCGAGGTGCACACGATTCCCGTCGCGAAGGATCGTGTGCATGCAGAGCCCGCCGTTGCCGGGCTGCCACTTGCGCGCGTGATCGTGGTTGCTGATGCCGGCGACCAAGTCCCACGAATCGCCGCCGTCATGGCTCCTGAACAAGGACGCCGGCTCCACGCCGCACCATAGGTCCTTCTTGCCGCTGCCGGCCTCGAGTGCCCAGATGTTGGCGAGCGCGCGTCCGTCCTCCTTGGGGAACGCCGGCGCCGACTTCGTCTCCGTGAAGCTCTTCCCCATGTTCGTCGAACGCAACACTTTCATGCCGAAGAACGGATTGCAGCTCGAGGCAAACAGGCGCGGTGTCCCGCGCGTGTCGATCAGCGTCGAGTACACAGGGACGCCGGGACCGAAGGGCCCGCGCAGCGCGAAGCTGCGCCTCGGTTTCGCGGCATCGGCGACGAACACGCCCTTCTTGGTGCCAATAGTGAGAATGACTCGATCCGCCATGTTCAACCTCCCGAGACCGCCGGCAGGATCGTTAGCACGTCCCCCGGCGTCAGCGTCGTGTCGACCCCGTCGAGGTCGCGCACATTGTCCGAGTTCACGAACACGTTCAGGTGCCGGCGCACGGTACCCGTTTCGTCACAAACATTGCGATACAACGCGGAATGGCTCCGCTGGAGGTCCTCAAGTGCGGCACGCACGGTGTGCGCCGAGATCGAAAGTTGCGCTGCGCCCGCACAGTACGGGCGCAGCGGGCCCGGGACATGGATCGTGATGGTCGGCGTTGGGCCCATGGTGTGAGCGAAGCTTATCATTGGCGGTTGTGATGATGCAACCTGTGTCGCTTTCTGTTGTTTCAGACCTTTCGGTTTTTCCAGCGCCGCCAGGTCGCAGAAGATCTTCCTGACGCTGTCGTGAAATGCCACAGGTGCCCTGGGACCGAAAGCCCATTTCGAGGAGAAGTATGGGATTTGGCTCGCAGCGGGATAGCGCCCGGAAATATTGAGGAATCTTGAGAGAAAAAGTTGGAAACCCGTAATTTCGCGGAGCCAATCGCTGCCTCGGAGAATCGACCGGTGGGCCTGGCCCGATCGCGGCAGATTAAACTGCTGGACATGGCCGGAATGATGACCAGTCAATCCCCCGCTGGAATTCGTCATCTGGTTGAAAGACCGTCTTGAGGGTGAACGCGAACTGCGTTGGACCGTGCTCATCGAGCCAGGCCAGGCGCTTCTTCGCCTCGTCAATGCTCGGGATGTGACCTGCCGGCACCCACCACAATGCCAAAAATGCACCAGCGAACTTCTCAAACCATGCCTGCCGCTGTCGAAGCAGTTCCACATGAGCCGTGTGATAAACGTAATGCCTGAGCGCTTCGATGGTCGCCCAGACTGACATATTCAATAGGACGCGGTCATCATCGTAGGGTCGAAAATACGTCGCGTTTCCCTCAGACGTTTGAAGCCGCCAGACAAAGCCGGGGCTATTATCGGCAAGCGCGTTGATTTCGTCCAGCCGCGCAACGAATCCCGCCATCAGTTGGTCGTCGAGCGGAGCCTTTATCCGGCCAATATTCACCTGGGCTATGTGGTACGTGGTCATGACGTTCATCGTAGCGTCGAAAGGACGGCCATATTCCTAAGCGCTCCGCAGCAGCACAACCGTGGCATCATCCTTCTGTGTGCCGTTGCCACGAAACTCGTTGATGGCTTGCATGAGCTGGAAGACACTGCAATCGTGATTGGCCACGAATTCCGTGAGGTGTGTGCTTCCGAACTCCTGATCGTCGTGATTCACAGCTTCCGAAATCCCGTCAGTGTAAAACAGCAGACGGAAATCACAGCAAAGCTTCAAAGTGTGCTCGGTAAACTCGCAGCGAAACAGGCCGAGCGGCATTCCGGCGTCGGTGTGGAGTAGGCGCACATCGCCTCCGTGGCACAGCAAGGGCGATGGGTGGCCTGCGCTGGCGAAGGTGAGAGTGCGGGCCGCCGGATCCAGCACGGCATAAATCATTGTGACGTAGCGGCCGGTGAGAAAATCGTCGAGCAGCATCTGGTTGACGCGGGTCAGAACCTCGCCCGGGCCGCTGGCCATAGGCGCCAGAGAGCGGACGATTCCGCGGGCGGCTGACATGAGCAGTGCGGCGGGCATGCCTTTCCCTGAGACATCGGCGAGGACGAGCGCTACGCGTCCGTCGCCAAGCGGAATATAGTCATACCAGTCGCCGCCCACGGCGCCTGCGGGCGCGCATGCCGCTTCCAGTTGAAACCCGGGGATTGATGGGGCATTGCGCGGGAGAAGGTTCTGCTGGATGCGGCGGGCCTCATCCTGCTCCGCGTGCAGATGTTGAATCTGGCGGCGCTCATGTTGGATGCGTTGTGCGTTATCCACCGCGATCGCAATGTGACCGGCGAGGGCCTTCAGGATTTCGATTTGGGCGCGGGGGAAGGCGTCGAGCTCGTGGTGCGACGCACCAAAGACACCGATGATCCGGTCATGCACTTTCAGTGGAATGATTACTTCAGAGCGGGTATTGGGTTCGCAGGCGCGGTAGAGCAGCTCCTGCGAGACGTCCGGTGCGTAGTGGGCCCTGCCGGTGGCGACGACCTGGGCAGATAAGCCCTCAGTTGCCGGCCAGCGCTCGCCCTTTTTCGATTGCGTGCAGCCGTGCACCGCAGCGAGATGGAACTCATCGCCATCGAGCAGCAGAATGCTCGATTCTATGCAACCAAAGTCCACGGCAACGCGGTGGACGATAGTGTCGAGGAGTTCGTCGAGCTCAAGGATAGAGGCGATTTGCTGTGCCGCCTTTTGCAATGACACCAACGCGTCGACGCGACGCTGCTGGAAGATCGCTGGTGCCGAAACACGAGGAATCGGACTGATGCTGCCCGCCACGAGTTGCCCTCCCTTCTCGATGCTGATTGGATTCACGGCCCCGTGCCAGGGATACAAAAAACTTGAGTTCGGCCCGGTGCCCGATCTTTGGCTTGACTAGTACTTGATAGTATACGCGGAGTGTTGCGCGTGACATCGAAGACCGCGTTGCTAATGTCCCCGTAAATGCCCGCGCCTGTGCGGATTACCGGCGAGCGCATTGCCCGTGGCCTTCCGCGTGTTCAGTTGCTATTTCCTGATGTAGTTGCGATGAATCCAGCCACCGGATTCGCGGGATTCCACCAGAGCCTGGTTGTCGTTCTCGTGGGTCACAAGTTTCACCCGGTGGTCCACTTCAACGGTCGATGTCTTGCCGTTTTCCGCATCGCGGAGAAGAGCTTCCACGGCGGCAGTGGAGGCTGCCTCGAAAGCGCCCGGACGCCGCAAGCGCAGCGCCTCGACGGCGCTCGATCGCATCAATTTTGGCCACATGGCTAGAAAGAGTTCCCGCGACGAATAGACGTCGGCGCTGTTGAGGTCTCCGTTCACGGCGAACGCGAAACCTAGAACGTCCGGCTTGCCGGCGATCACGCCGCTTAGCGCCTTAACGTAGCCGTCAACCGCATCGGCGACAGGCTTACTTTCAAGCGTGAGCTGGAGACTCGACGGAGATGACGGCGCGCGGACTTGGGCGCCACTTCCCCTCACTCTTTCTGCACTGGTAATCATCCCGAGAGCATCCTGTGTTTTCGCGACCTCGCGCCAGACCTCGGCCTGGTTCTTGTCGACGGTCACAGCCCTCTTTAGTGGTTTCGTGGAGACCATTTCGCTGGAAAACTGGAACATGGCTGCATTTTCGGAGCCGCGGCGGGTCCACCTTCCCTGCTCTACGCAAAAGGATGCAATGGGAACGCGGCCCGAACGCGGCGGTAGGACGAAATCGTTGGTCACGACTCGGTCCTGCTGGCCTCCCTTGACGATGTCGCCTCCTTGAATGAAGACGGACTCGTCGGACACGTTCTCGACAGCCAGTTGGTTGACGTTCTTGGTTTCGTAAACGATGACCTTCTTCTTTGCCATGGCCTCTTGCAGCGTGACGTAATTCTTTCCGCTGCCCGCGCCATGAATCAGAAAAATGGAGAGGTTTTCGTGAGTGTACGGTCCGGAGATGCTATATTGCGGCCCAGTAGCGGCAGCCAGGAGCACACCCGACGCGACCGACACAGAGAGGATCGCGCTTCTCATAGACGCCTTCCTTTCCTCTGCGCTGCCGGCTTAGACGTCGAACGGCGTATCCAGGTTCCCTGGGATATGACCGCCGCTTACCGCCGCCGTCGGACGACTTCGTCATTAAAAAGAGAGTTGCGCCGCTCTTTAAAAAGTCAGACGCAGCGCGAGCTGGATGATGCGCGGATTAAAGAGGTCGCCAGAGTCGCCGCCCAGCGGCAACAGGGATCCGAAATTGGAGGCTGAGGCCGACGCCGATGGGAACACCGGGTAGTAGAAATGGCTCGAGAGCAGGTTGAAGAACTCTGCCCGAAACTGCAGGTTGGTGCGCTCGTTGATCGGGTTGTTCTTGAACAGCGAGAAATCGGTGGCGCGCTGCCCGGTCGAAAACAGGACGTTGCGACCGGCATTACCCAAGGTGCCGAGCGGTGGAACGACGAAAGCCTTAGTGTTGAAGAACTGGGTCCGTGTCTGTTGGAAGTCCGATGGGTACGGATTACCCACCACATTCAAACGCAAAGTGGCGCGCGTATCGCCGGTCTGGCTGCGGTCGCCGCAGCCGCAGAAAACATTCACCGGCGAACCATCGACCAACGTCACGATGCCGTTCGCCTGCCAGCCGCCAGCTATCATATTCACAATTCCCCCGTGGTTCAAAAGCGGCTTGCCCTTGCCAAAAGGTAGCTCGTAAACCCAGCTCATCACCAGGCGGCGGTTCTGACTGAAATTCGAAGGCGCGCGCTCGGCGGAAAGCAGCCGGCCCCATTGCGCCCGGTCGGTACCGCCCACCACGCCACCACCCAGTTCGGCCGATTGGTCGATGACCTTCCCCCAAGTGAACGCACCGAGCGCCTGCAGACCCTGGGCGAAGCGCTTGTCGACCTTAAACGTCATCGCGTGGTAAACCGACTGGGCGATATTCGCCAAGGCTGTGCCGTTCGCAGCGAAATTGTAATATGTGACGCGCGACTGGATGGGCGAGCACTGGGCGGGATATGTGCCAGCCGGGCACTGCGTGGGGAATGTCACGCTGTTGTTCGGATTGCCGGCCGCAGAAGGCAGGGCCGCCTGGTTGAAGCTCCAGCCAATAGGCTCGCGCAGCCCGTGAGAACCTTGGTACCCGAGTTCCAGCAGCAGTCGGGGGTGTAACTCATATTGCAGATTCACTCCCCATTGCTGAGTGTAGGGCGTTCGATTGTCCGGCAACATCACTCGCGGGTTGGTGCATTGGTTGAGCACTTGGGTGATTTTGCCGGTGGCCGGATCCACCACCGAACTGCTTGGCGCCTGGCAATATGGCGGCGGAAAAGTGCGGTCAGCTACCGAGTATGGAGCTGGGAACAGATTGCGCACGTCCACCGGGGGCTGGCTTTCGAGCGTGGTGGGAGAGGGCAATACTGGAGAAAGGTAGGGGATATTTTGCGTGACTGACTGCGTGGGGTAGAAATTGTGCAGCACGTCATAAAAGATGCCGTAGCCGGCGCGCACCACAAAACTGTTCTTGGCCGGGAGCGGTCTCCAGGCCAACCCGATCCGCGGAGCCCAATCCCGCCAGTCGACGACGGTGAGCGTGTCTTTGGCGCAGCAGGCGGCCTGGATGGGATTGTTTACCAAGTCCGTGAATGTCTTGTCGATGTACAAGAGCCGGCCGCCCGGGTAGCTGAAATCCAGGATATTGCCGCCTTTGAACTTATCGTGGAAGGGCGTGTGCAGCTCCCAGCGCAGGCCCACGTTCAGAGTCAACTGTGAGGTTACGCGGAAGTCGTCCTGGACGAAGTACATGAAATCGGTGTTGCGCAGCCGGGAAAAACTCTGGTCGAAGGCGCTGAACCTCGCAACTAGCCCGCCGTTCGGGTAACCGAGCAGCATGTCGGCAAAGCCGTTGCCGGTGTCGGGCTGGCCCCCCACCTGGACCAGCAGGGGATTGCGCGCCGTATAGGAGCCGCCGAAGTTTAACAGGCCGTTGCCGCTCAGCCCGTTGCGGTTCATGTTCTGGTTGCGGCGGATATCCGCGCCAATTTTGGTGCTGTGCCGCCCGCGCGTCAGGGTCAGGTTGTCCACATATTGAAAAACATTTGAGATGTTGAAGAACGGCACCGATGCGCCGTTGCCGATGGAACCATAGTTAGTGCCCAGGCTGATCGCGGGAAGCGCGTAGTATGCCCCATCGTCGTCCAGATTCTTCAGGCCGATCTGCTTCCAATAGTTGATGGGACCGAAAGCGGTCTCGAAGTCCTGTAATTCGTAGAGACGGTTAAAGCCGAAGCGTGCCTCGTTGAGTGTGCGGGGACTGAAGATGTGGGTCCATTGCAGCGCGGCGTTGCGGGTGTTGTCGGTAACGGTCAAGCGAGAGAGCGGGATGATAGAGGGCTGGGGCGCAACCTGATCCTGCCACAGGAACTGCCCGAAGATGCGGTCCTTCGCGCTAAAGTTCTGATCGAGCCGCACAGTGAAGTTGTCCACGGTCAACGGCACGACGAGATTTCTGACGTAGTTGGAGCACGGCAATTTGCAATTCTGCGTGGGAGAGGGGAAGTACTGCACCGTGTTTTGGCTCTGTGTCGCGAACATGGTGGATGGTATCTTGTTGCCGGAGAAAGGCATGCGTGTGACGGCCGGCGTCGATCGAGGGTTAGGCACG
>QHXU01000041.1:6853-12837 GCA_003223065.1 Acidobacteriota bacterium
GACGGCGCCCGCCCTGGTAGCTTACGAAAAAGAAGGTGCGGTCCTTGCCGTGATATAGCTTCGGCAAAAAGACCGGCCCACCGAACGTGCCGCCGAACTGATTCTGCTTGAGCGGGCTCTTGGTATGGAAGCGCGGGTTCTTGGGTTGCAGCGCATCATTTCGCAGGAAGTCCCAGAGCGCGCCATGCACGGCGTTGGCCCCGGACTTCATGGCGATATTCACCTGGGCCGCGCCCATGCCGAATTCCGCAGAATAGAGCGCATTCTGGATCTTGAACTCCTGGATGGCGTCGATCGGGGGGATAGCAGTGGGGGCCTGGAACAAACCGTCATTGCTGGTGACGCCGTCCACCAGGAAGCTGATGGATGCGGGCCGCGCACCATTCACGCTGAGCATCCGGTAGCTGTCGTTCAAGCCGTGCGGGCGGATGCTGGAGCCGATAGCGTTGCCGCCCTGGACATCGCTGACGCCCACATTCAGCTTTAGCAGGTTGGTGAAGTCACGGCCGTTCAATGGCAGCTCGGTGACCTGGCGATTGGCGATCACCTGGCCTAGCGTCGTGGAATCGGTTTGCACGAGCTGGGCACCGGCGCTGACTTCGACGGCTGCGGCAACCGTGCCCAGGACCATGGGAATGTCCACGCGCAAGGTCTGGTTCACTTCGAGGGTAACGTCATTGACTGTGGACTTCCTGAAGCCGCTCTTTTCGGCTTCAATTCGGTAATGTCCGGGCGCCAGTGACGGAACATAGTAATCGCCGGTAGCGTCGGTTATGTATGTGGTTTTGACGTTAGTAGCAATATTGGCAATGGTGATGGTCGCGCCGGGTATGGACGCGCCAGAAGGATCGCGCAAGCTGCCCACAATGGTGCCGTGGGAAGACTGCGCGGTGGCGGGCGTTGGAGCCAGCAGATACAGGATGGCTGCAAGCGATGGTGCGGCTACAGACCTTGACACAGCACCCTCCTCCCAGTGAGCATCGGTTAGGATGTCCACTCCGCTGGCCGTGAGTATACACCCGAGGGTACTCTTGTGCAGAGAACAGACTGATCAGGCTGATCGTCTGCGATGACGCAAGCAGCCTAGGGCTAGAGCCTCCAGGTGAAGAGGGCGAAAGACAGCGTTCCTGAGAGGATCGCCAGACAGCCCCACAGGCGATGTCCCCGGACTCCCCACCACATATACAGGCCGGACGCGATCCACACAATCATTCCACCGCTGACGATGTCGACGATCACGCTCCAGGAGTCCTGGAGCACTCCCTCCTGCTCGAATCCGCCGCGCGCGTGCATGCCCGTCAGGAAGTGGTCCCAACGGAATCGGCGGTCTTCGACCGTGAGTATTTTCCGGTCAATGAAATACTTCACCTGCGTGGCTTTGAAAAACGAATATGCGTAGACATTTACCTGAGTAGGGCTTTGACGATACACGCCATAGCTGGCCGATTCTATTCCGGCCTCCTTCATGAGAGACGCTCCTAACGCGCGGAGATTCTCCTCGCCTTCGGGAACCGCAAGGTCAAGCGGCCGGTGAAGCCGCACCGTCCAGAGCGGCAGCTTCCGAGCGGCGTCCCGCTTCTCGAAGAACTGGTTGTGCGCGAAAGGCAGCGACGAAATCCCGTACATAAAAAACCAGGGGAGCAAGGAGAGTCCGAGATAAAGATGCAGGCGGCGGTTGAAATGGGAAAAAGTCATTGCGGATCTCCCTCAAATGGTGGCCAGGAATAGTGCGAACAGCGCACTTCCGGTAAGGACCGCCAAGGCGCCGGCGATGCGCGTGACTTTCATCTCCCACCACATCCACAAGCCGGAAAGCACCCAGAACACCATCGCGATAATGACCAGATCGACCGAGATCGCCCAGGCCGTGTCGACGCCGTAGCCGGTGGCGTAGCCGCGCCGACGATGGTACCGTTCGAGCATCGCATTCGCGCGGTACTGCATTTTCTCCATGACGATTTTGCGGTCGGACGGAGTGTAGATCAATCGCCGCGGAACAAGGAGGCCGTTTCGATTGATGACAATGGCTCCATCCTTGCGCCGGCTCGCAGTGTGTGCGCCATCAAGATCGAGCGAGTCGAGGATTTGTTGGGCGACGAGTTGAGGCTCCGCGTTCTCGGGGAACGAACCTTGGTAAGTGAGTTCCCGCTCCCTTTCAAACGGCGCCGGTCCGCGCCCGTATTTTGCGATGAAGATGGCCCGGTGGTTCATCATTAGCGTGCTCAGGCCGTACATCAGCATCCAGGGAAAAAGAAACAAAGCCAGGTACATGTGGCTGCGGCGAACGATCTTTGAAAACATAAGGCAGACATGGATTCAAGCGGCGAACAAGCCGGACGGCTTCCCGCCGCGAGCGATCATCCGGTCGAGGCTCAGAAGATTCAGCATGAGGTGGCGCGGATGATGATAATTTTCAACCCGCGTGGCGTGCGCCTCGAAAGTGACTTTACGGTCGGCGTTCGTGATCCACAGCGAATAACCGTGAGGCCGGAGAGGGTACTTAGCGCGGACGTCGGAGTACATCTTTGAAAACATTTCGGTGCCCCAGGGAGCGCCGGTATGCTCGTGGACCAGAAGCGATCCGATCAGGACTTCTTCCTGTGCCCAGAGCACCTTGTCTAAGGCCCACTGGTTCCGATCGACATGGTTAAGGCTCCGAAACACACCGCCGTAGACATCGTCCCTGGCGACCTCGACGTGCCGTCGAAAGCGATGGGTGGCGAGATCGAACAGATTCTTATTCCGGGTCCGCACCGCCTCGGAGGCGATCATCCAAAGAGTCTCGATCGAGTGTCCCGTATAGACGAACTGCGCAAGTTCGTTAGTAGGGCGCGAATAGTCATGTTCAAGCAGTTCGTTGTTGAGATCGAATGCAGCGTTATAGTGTTGGTTCATCACGGCATCTACCGAACGTTCCAGAATGCGCTGGAGTTCACGATTCGAGTCTTGCTCCAGCATCTGTCCGATGACGCGGATCAGGACCATCGACACTCCCTGGATTCTTGCGCCTGGAAAGCGAACCGGCGCCGGTCCGTTGTAACTCGACACGATGTCCGGCTCGTAGTCAGGCTGGTCGTAAAGTGCGGCGCACTTGAGAACGAGCTCTTTTGCGAGGTCCCAGTATTTTCGCTCGCCGGCGGCGCGCGCGTATTCGGTAAGGCCCTCGGCGATGAAGAGATCACCATAGATCGCCGTAGCGGGAGGCGTCAGCCGTTTGCCCTCACGCGTAAAACTAGCAGGCCACAGCGTGTCCTTGTCTTCGGGTTTCGCGCCGAGGATGAACTGGAGCGATTTTCGCGCCACCTCCAGGTAATGCCCGTTCCGCCCGAAATGGTTATACAGGAAAGAATAGACCCAAATGCCGCGCCCCTCGAACCAGGTTTCCTTCCGGTGGCTGAGATTGGTGCCGTCGCGATCCGTGTTGCACATGAAACCGCCGTATTGCGGATCGATGACGTATTTGTCCATGAAGGGCAGAAAATCCTCGAACAGATCGTAGCGATACTGTTCGCGAAGTTGCTTGAGCGGCAGAGGACTGGGGCTTCGCTGCGCGGATTGAGCGGGCGACGCCGCGGCCAGCACGGGTGCACCACTTAGAAACGTCCTTCTCTTCATCGCGTGGCCTTGGCCGGCATTGACGCAAGTTCTGCAGCCGAGTCACGAACCTTCTCAACCGCCCTGATGAAGTCGTCGAGGTCCGCCTCGCTCGACAGCAGAATTTCGTGGGAAACCCAAAAGCACTCACGGCAGAAGCGCTCCGCTTCGGGACATTGGCGACACAGGTACGGATGAGAGGCGAAGACCTTGTTTGCGTAGAGCGGGTAAGGATAACCTGAAACCCCCGGAATCCCTTCCGCCGCCAGCGCTTCCACGATCAAGTCCCTGGAAATGCCGGGTAACGCCTCGGTGTTCAGCCGCAACACGTAGAGATGGAAGCCGTGCGCCGTTACGCGGCTGTCCACCGCAGGCGGCGCCAGGACTCCGGTCGCCTTGAGCTTTTCGGTGAGTATCGCCGCATTTCTCGCACGTCTCTCGAGTTGTCGTGGAAGCCGCTCCAGCTGTGCGATCAGAATAGCCGCCTGCCATCCCGTCATACGATAGTTGGTGCCCAGACGCACGTGCTCGTACCAAGCGCCGCCCGTTCGGCGGCCCTGATTGCACACGGACCGTGCCTGCTCCGCCAGCGCCTCATCACTGGTAAGCAGCATGCCGCCCTCGCCCGCAGTCATGTTCTTGGATTGCTGGAAGCTGAACGAGCCGAAATGACCGAGACTGCCGACCCTTCTGCCCCGCCAGGATGCCCCGTGCGCGTGCGCAGCGTCTTCGATCACGGCGAGACCGTGATTCGAAGCCGTTTTTATGATGGCGTCGAGGTCGGCCGGGTGGCCAGCGAAGTGAACAGGAATGACAGCCCGCGACTTGAGAGTAATAGCGTCAGCGAGGCGCTTCGGATCCAGGTTGAAGCTTAGCGGATCGATATCCACGAACACTGGAACAGCGCCAGCGCGCAGCACCGCGGTCGCTGTGGCAATGAATGTGATCGGCGGGACGATCACTTCGTCGCCGGGCTGTATTCCCGTCGCGGCCAATGCCGCTTCGAGCGTTACAGTGCCGTTGGAGGCAGCAATTCCGAATCGGGCCTCGTGAAACGCGGCGAAGCGCTGCTCTAACTCCGGCACTTTAAGGCTGTACCCGCCCCAGGCACCGCTCTCCAAAACCTCGAGAACCGCACGCTTTTCCGAATCATCGAAGATCGGCCACGTGGCGAACGGCTTCTGGCGGACAGCCCGCCCCCCGAACAGCGCGAGAGATGTCATTAGGTTCCCTCAGCCTGCATACTACAGCAAAATGGGGAACCAGAAGAACAGTGTGGATCGAAGGTTAGATGATTGACGCCTGCCTCGGGCTGGAGTAATATTCCAGCGACTGCTGGATTATGAGAAGCACCTCATCGGACGTAACCAAACGCTATTGACAACCTGGGGGTGTCTGTGAACCAATCACGGTTTCATTTCGCTCACTTCCGGGGAGTGCCACTTCTCGGAGTCGTTCTATGTCTCATCGGAGTGGTGCTCCTTCAAGCGCAGACCTCCACCGGTATCATCGTGGGCGTCATTCGCGATCCTTCCGGAGCATTGGTGCCAAACGCGCAGGTTGCCGTGACCAACCAGGGCACCAATACTTCTTTCCGCTACACCACGAGCGGCACTGGCGATTACTACGTGCCTTCGCTGATTCCCGGCCGATATCGCGTGGAAGTCGAGAAGCCGGGTTTCAAGAAGGTCACTGTCGCCGACGTCCTGGTGGAAGTGGATAGGACCTCCCGCGTCGACATCAGCCTTGAAGTCGGGCAGGTGACCGAGGCGGTACAGGTATCCGCGCCGCCAACCCAGGTGCAGACTGACACGACTACGCTCGGGCAAGTGATCGGCAGCCGGCAGGTGTCCGAATTGCCGCTCAACGGCCGCGATTTCACCAACCTGCTGTTCCTTAATACCGGTGTGGGGCAGATGCAGGGAGGCATCATCACGGGCATCCGCAAGCACGGCTTGAACGACAACTTTCGAACGGGCAGCGTCAATGGCGCGCGGCCGGCTTCCATCAGCTTCGTAGTCGATGGCGTCTCGATGAACGACAGCCTGTTTCAAGGAATCAGCGTCGTTCCGCCTATCGATGCCCTTGAGGAATTCAAGCTGCAAAACGGGTTGTACTCCGCCGACTTCGGCATGGGGGCGGCGCAGGTAAACATTGCCCTCAAGTCCGGGACCAACAGCTTTCACGGCTCGCTGTGGGAGTTCCTGCGCAACAACGCCCTGCAGCCGGCACAGCCCTTCTTCCACACCAAAACGCCGCTCAAACAGAATCAGTTCGGCGGGACCCTGGGCGGGCCAGCCTGGATTCCGGGCATTTACAAGGGCAAGGATCGGACTTTCTTCTTCTTCAGTTACGAGGCCGGGCGGCGGCGCTCCGGGGCGATTAGCCAA
>QHXU01000042.1 GCA_003223065.1 Acidobacteriota bacterium
AAATGGGTGCCTCTTTAGAGGCTCTTTTTTATTCATTTTTTTCTTTTTGGTCCTGTGTTCAAGCATCGCAGTAGCACAAAGCGGGCCAGTAGTCTGGATCGCACCCAGCCTTCACCGCGTGGGAGTAACTGATGCGGCGGGCACGGGAACGCAAGCCACGATTTCGTCGGCCCGCGGCGGGTACGAATCGTTTCAGATCGTTGTTACCGC
>QHXU01000043.1 GCA_003223065.1 Acidobacteriota bacterium
TTCCCTCACGGTCTGGAACTTTACCCTGCCAATGACTCCGTCCCTCAAGTCGGCCTTTCTCTTCTGGACCGCTGGAAGCACGCTGTCTCAGGAAGAGCTGTTGAGGCATAAATTATTTCCCGCGTCGAGCAGCCCCAGTGACCAACCGATGCTGATGAGTAACTATGGGCTGGGTACCACGAACGTCGGTCCCTACAGCGGAGCGTACGCAGGCAACTGTGTCATGTCCGCGGCGCCCTCGGTAAGCCAGTTCCAGGCCGAAGCCGCCGCGGAGGCGCCCGGCCTGCCGCTCTACGATTACAGCGCCGACGAGATCGATAGTTGTACGAATCTCTACACCACGCTTCAACAATGGGCTCGCAACATGCACCAGGCCGGTATCAACAACCTCGTGACGATGTCTCCGACGCCGGCCCTTTACAGCGACGGATCGGGAACCGGGCGTTCGGCGGTTGACATCTGGGTAATGTTGCCGCTCATGTACGACAGCGCCCAATCCCAGGTCCAGTATGTGCAGCAAAAGGGTGACTCCACATGGTCCTACAACACCCTGGTGCAGGATTCCTACTCCCCCAAATGGGAGATTGATTTCGACCCCATCAACTTCCGCATTCAACCCGGTTTCATCAACCAAAGCCTCGGCTTGAACGGGCTGCTCTACTGGCGCATCGACGATTGGATCAACAATCCCTGGTACAACGTGAACAATGCCGGCACATTCAGTTCGAACAATTATCCGGGTGAGGGCCAGTTGGTGTACCCGGGCGCGGACGTTGGTCTGCAAAGCGTCGTTCCTTCGATGCGGCTGAAATGGCTGCGCGATGGAGTTCAGGATTACGAATACATTCAGATTCTCAAGAACCTTGGTAGCGCGACTCAGGCGCTCCAGATTGCCCGGTCTGTGGGACCGGACTGGAGGAACTGGACCCGCGATCCGAACGCGATTTACTCGGCACGGCAGCAACTCGGACAAGCGATAAATGCGCTGGCAGGGACACCCCCTCCGCCCGCTCCATCCGCCCCATCCAATCCATCACCGGCCGACGGAGCGACAGGACTCGCCGTTACAGCGGCACTGAGCTGGTCGGCGAGCAGCAATGCAAGTTCCTACGAGGTGTACTGGGGAACATCCTCTTCGCCCGCGAAGGTGGGCTCTACGAGCACAACCAATTACGCTCTTCCGACAATGAGCAACGGCACGAAATATTACTGGAAGGTCGTAGCTAACGGCGGCGGCGGCTCCACGTCCTCTCCCATTTGGTCTTTCACAACCGTGACCAGCATTCCTCCGACTTCCGGACCGCCCACGGCCGTCTCGGTGAGCCCGTCCTCCGGGAGTGGATCGATCCAAACCTTCCAATTCGTCTATTCGGCTCCGGCCGGCTACTCGAACCTGAGCGGAGGCGGCACATTGATTAACACCAGCTTTTCGGGTGCCAATGCCTGTTGGTTTTATTACAACCAGGCCGCCAACACGATCTCGCTGGCCAACAACGATGCGAGCAGTTGGCCCTCGATGGCGCTGGGGTCCGGCGGAACGCTTTCAAACAATCAGTGTACGATCGGCGGTGTCTCGGCCAGCGGGTCGGGGAACAACCTGACAGTGACAGTGTCGGTAAGTTTCACTTCCGCATTTGCCGGAACCAAGACGGTATACATGTACGCTATCGATAAATCCGGAGTCTCGAGCGGCAATCAGGCGCTTGGGACCTGGACAGTACCTTCAACGACAACAACCGGAGGGAATGGGCATCACCACAAATAGACGTGGGCCCTGTGCCGCCCGTCAGTCGCGGCGCGGCTCTTTCCTTCGGTTCTCGCGCTGGTCGGAGGAGCCAGAGCGGAGATGCGCTGGAGTTCATTGCCAAGCTGCCGGCGAGAAGACTCCAGCGCATTTCCGTCACGAGTCCAGTTAGTCCAGTCAGGGGCGATCCCTTGTGCAATCTCAAGAGCCCAATCCCCGCGGCCAAGCCGCTTCAGTAACTCGATAAACTCATAGTCTTCGATTCCGTCCCTGATCTGCTTAAGCCGCATGGAAGCGACTGCGCCGGAAACGCCGACAGGCCCACCCGGATAAACCAAGACGCCTTCACCGGGATAATTATTGGAGCTGAACGTGCCCTCGTTGTTGGGGTTAGTCCACGGATCGGACCCCCAACGGTCGATTCGCCAATAAAGCAGGCCCGTCAGCGACAGGCTCTGGCTGATGAAGCCGGCTTGCAGTCTGATGCCGATCGGATCGTAATCGATGAGCCACTTCGGCGAGTAGCGGTCCTGTGACAGGGTGTTGTAAGACCAGACGTCGCAGCCCTGATTCCGCGCCTCAGTCACTCGATCGGCGGCGGCCACATACATTTTGGGGAGAACCACCCAGATGTCGACGGCTGGAATTCCCGTGCCCGAACCGTCGTCGAACAGGTACGGGACAGGAGTCATGACCAGGAGATTCTGAATTCCCGCTTCGTGCATGTTTTGTGCCCACCCTCGGATTCGTTCATAGAGACTTGGACACTGGTCGATTTCGTCGGCGGTGTAGTTGATTAGGCGCAGGTCCTTTTGGTGAACCTCGGCTGCCTTCACGAACTGGGCGACGGACGGAGCCGGTTTCATAGAGCAGTTGCTGCGATCGGCGCCGCTCCAGAAACCGGTCGAAGTCGCCGTGAGCCCCAAATTATCGATGAGGTATCGCTCTGTGTCATTCTCCGCCACCTTTTGAGGCATGACCTTGTGCCTGAGCAGCTCTTCCATGGTGCTTTGGTCCATGGAGGTCCAGTATTGGAAGAGCGTTTTCATGGATGGTTTGAGCGGGAGGGTGAAGTTCCACACTGTTAATTTCACCGGGATACTCACCCTTCCTTGATCGCCGGTCACATCGATGACGCCCGAGTATTGGCCGGGGACGGCGTCGCGAGGAACGAAGACGTCGATCCAGATGGGCTGATTCGTTCCTGCCGTCAGATCGAACGGAACGGCGCGATACGTGCCGCCCACCGGCGGATTCCCGGTTTGCGGATCTGTGAACGGTATTAATGGATCGGGATACCAGCCGGGTCCGCGCGAACTGTTAGGACCTCCCCAATCCGCGCTGGCTTTGTCGACGTAAACGTACTGTTCACGGTAGAGAGTGAGGTTCGAGTGATCGATGACATCACTTGCGTCACTGGTCAGGTCCGAGGCCGTTAAGTTGACGCCGGTGAGGCCGCCGTTCGGAGCCTGAATGACCACCTGAAAGGCCTCATATTCGCCCCGAGCGGCGTAGAGTTCGGCCGAAGTTTGGGCGACTGGCAGGTCCGTCGGGCCAGCCCGTTCAACGCTCGCGATCACCCACACGGGAAAGGACGGAACGTCCTGCGCAGGTCCACGACCTGGACGCGAGATAACGCCCAGAGCCGCCAGCACGTAGATACCAAGCTTACGATTAAGGACTCTCATATTAAGGCGCTCTCTTCTTAAGATACCGTCCTCCGAATTAGGTCCCAAGAGCCGCTTCGTGAGCGTGTCAGCGAGCGCCTGATCATCCTTTCGCCACGCGACGGAGCAGCGTTTCGGAGCGCCGTCGCGTTGCATGTTGCGGCGCGAGTTCCAACCGCCTGAACAGACGGAACAACTCGCGGACATCGTTTATGCATGCGGTTAAAATCGGGCGGGGGTCGTCCCGGCAAAAGAATGCGGACTCCTGGAGACCGCGGAACGACCTTATCCAATCGGCTGCGGCGAGCTTCCTATCGCGCCAGTATCCGAAGCTCGCCAGCATATCGAAATCCTCGACCATCCACTTGCGTCCCAAGACGGCGCCCCCGGGCGCCGGAAGCGGCTGGCCGGTCATGTTGAAATACAGCGCGCGGGCGACATCCATTCCGGTATCCGAGACGAACAACCGGAACGTACTACCGATACGTGGATTGACGTCGAGCACCTTGTAAAGACCGTCGCGCGCATCCCAGCGATAACCTATGTCGAGGATTCCCCGGTAGCTAATGGTTTTCATGAAATCTCTCGTCATTTGGTCCACAACCGGATTGGGTAGACAGACGCCGAGGCTCGTGGGTCCGGTGTAAGTAGGGAACTGGCGAATCTTCTTGCCCGTAAGGCCAAAGAGGCAGGTAGAGTTTTCGTCGAAATACCCGTTGAACATCCAGTTTCCGTCTTCGCCCCCCGGAATGTATTCCTGAAGCATGAGATTGGGAGCGCGGGGGTCTTCGATGGTGTCGTACACCTCGATCAATTCCTGCTTGTTCCTTGCGATCACTTTGGTGCGGAGCCCCCGTCTTCGCGTACTCCGATCGTCAATCGCCTTGACCATGATCGGGAATCGGGCCGAGTCCGCGAAGTTCAACAAGTCCTGTTTCGATTGCGGAAAAAAAGCTTCAGGAGTCGGGATCCCCGCCGTCCTGGCGACGAAGTGCATGTCCTTTTTGCGATACAACGATTGAGCCAGCGGGCCGGGGAGGTCCGGAAAAAGGAACCAAGGCCGAAGCGCGTTCCCGTGATCGGCAACCAACAGCGCTCCATGGTCCGTGGTCGGGATTAGGATAGGACGGCGCCGGAGCTTGCGCGCTATTCCGACCAGGAAATCCACGGTGTCGTGCGCGGGCGCGAGATCTATGTCCCAGACAAACTTGCCGCGGCAATATCTGGAGGAAAAGGACGGTGCATGAGAATTTGAGTCCAGGACATAGACAGGCACGCCAAGCCGGCCCAGAGATCGCGCGATTGCCAGGCCACCATGGTGCACAGATCTCAGGATCAGGACCGGTGTTTCAGTTTTTTCGATCGGTAATGTCATATGCGATAGGCGATCGCGGGTTTCGGAATGTGGGGACTTGGCAGTACGGCCGGTGTTGCCGTCACGATCTCACCATCGCGGAGCGTGAGCGCCAGGTCGAGGTCGTCAACCTTTTCAAGAATAAATTGGAGGTCCGCGATCTGACCGGTTCTTCTCAGATAGTCGACACTTCGGCTGACCAGGCAATCTGTCGCGCTGGCGTGTCCCCAGCGGTTCAGGATGTCCATGGTCTTGGAATCCTGGGGAACGTAGCCCGCGCGGACCAGGCGTTCGGCGATCCACGCGCAGCAGATCTGGTCCTCTTCGCGGAATTCTCCCCTGCTGCCGGCTCCGATCAGAGCGATCCTGGGGTGACTTTCCGAGATCAGCCAACGCGCCAGCGCCCGGCTATCCCGGAAGCTCGCCAGGTAAACGGTCTCGCAGTGACGCGCATTGTGGATGAGCTGAGTACCGGAAGAAGAAAGAAGGATCAGGGGCCGTTCGACATCCGTACGCGCCGCAAGTTCAGCGGGGCTGTTATTCATGTCGAAGCCGGACGGCATGTCACCTGCAATCTCGCCGGCCAAGATCGGGTTCCGGAGCCGCGAGGCGAGTTCCAACGCGTGGTTGATCGAGGTCACCACAAAGCATCTACGGCCCATTGCCACGGCGGTGGCAGCCATAGTCGTGGCGCGAATCACATCGATGGCGACGACTGCGTAGCCCCTGCGGTAGCGGAGAGCGCTTTCCGGGAACGCATCCATGACGACGGTTTTTTGCATAGTCAGTCCTCGAATATCCAGGGCAGGTTGAATCTTTTCACACCGGGAGGACGACTACTACGGGTTGATTCGGAGGAACGTCGGCGGACTTGCGTCCGGCAGGTCTCAGATTCGGTTTCCCGAATGCATCGGAATGGAGGCCGCGGCGGTAGATTTCCACACGCAGAAGCTCCTCGAGCCTCACGTTGCAGTGATGGACCTCACGACCGAAATGTTCCAGCAACGCGAACTGGCTTCTCTTGTCGGGGGCTTCAAACATTATCGCGCCGTGTCCAAATGCCTTCGCAAAACGATCGGCGAAACCGGCGTTGAGTATCCCCTGATCATCGAAGAGGCCGACGCCCCGGGCGCTCTCCCGGGCTTCGACCACCACCTGGCGCGCACCGGCATCCAGCCAACGTCGACCCTGGTCGATAAGCCCGTCAATCGCCTCCTCGCGAAACGCACCGCCGTGTTTCTTGCCCAGCTCGAACTGAACCTCCAGTCCCCGCTGCTGGGCTAACCGGACGATCTCCACAGGATCAACCGGAACGTCAGTGAATCCGTCTCCGCACTCGATCCTGGTGACTCCGAGATCTGCGCAAAGGTCCAGATAGGGTTGGAGCGCATCCTGAACGACTGCGATTTCAAATGGTCCGCCGCCCGTGACAGTGGGAACTCCGTGGGCCTTTGCGGCGGCAACCTTGCTGCGAGTGGCGCTTTCCTGAGCGATCATCCAGCAAGCCATCGAGATTTTCAGAATCGACATCAGATGCGCGCTCTGATCGAGGTGGCTCCCGAGCG
>QHXU01000044.1:0-4169 GCA_003223065.1 Acidobacteriota bacterium
ACCTTCCGGCCGTGATCGGCTGCATCCAGCAGCCCTTTGACGTCGCGCCGCAGAAGAGTCATCCCATCCAGGCTGCTCACCAGAACATACTTGGGCTCCTTGGGTACCTTGAACGCGTTGAAACGCTCGCGGTCCGCGGGCAGCATCACGCGATCGTCCCCTTTTTCGAGGGGCTCGAGATGAAGCGGCTCGATCGCGGCCTTTGCGGCCTTTACTCCAAGAGCCGAGAACCACTGGAATTCGGCCAGCGTCGCGGGTCCGATCCATCCGAAGTACCGCCGCGCCAGCCCGGTTTGGGCCTCTTGGTCGGACAGCTTGAAATCTCGGAGAGGATTCGGCAGCCACGGGACATAGCGGTATCGCTGCTGGTCCAGGCGTCCGTTCATCGGCACGCGGCGGATTTCGCCGATAGCCTGCAGCTTCCCAAGCGCGAGCGGCAGAGTCGTGATCATTCCTTTCTTCTTCCCTTCTTCACCGAGGCTGCGAGCAGCGCCGCCGGTAGCTTCGCGGATCTCCTCCGGATCAAGCGGCCCCTTCGCTAGGGCCTTCAATACGGCATCGCACAGTTTGTCGAGTTCTTTGTCCGTGACGCCGAGCTTGAGGGCCGTTTTCATGGGTGCATCTGCAAAACTCCGTCCCACTTTGAGTCCAAGGGCGAAATCGCTCGCGGGCACCACGTAGGTGCATCCGCGCGCGGTGGGCAACTCGTGGATCTGGAGGTTCGCGCCGGCGGAGTCGGCGGCTTCTCGCGAAGTGCCTGCACGCGCAAACAGCGTCAGATACGGACCCGAACCTCCCACAGACCGCGCCCAGCCGGTCTGCTCCAAAACCTCCGCCGGTTTCTTGCCGGCGAGCCGGCCGAAACCGGCGGAGGTTTAAGAGCAGACCGGCTGGGCGCGGTCTGTTTCATACGCCTCTTTAGGCTGCGTCATGCTGAACCAATTTCCGGAGTTGTCCTTCATCAGCGCTTCGATTCCGTAGAACCGCTCGGTTGGCGGCGACATGAACTCGACCCCCTTGGACTTCAGTTCCTCATAGGTCTGCTTGCAATCGGATGTTTGGAACACACCCGCGCCGAGCACGCCTTTGCGAATCAGTGTGCGCAACGCATCCGAGGTCTCCTGATCCATCATCGGGCCGGGCGCGGTGGGCATCAGGACGATCTGCAGGCCAGGCTGCCCCTTGGGGCCGACGGTGAGCCAGCGGAACCCGTTATCCATCTTTTGGTCCATGCGGACTTCAAAGCCAAGCTTATGGACGTAAAAATCATACGCGGCATCCTGATCGATCACGTGGATAGACACATGCGAAAGACGTTGAATCATCGGATTTCCTCCTGATTCAGATTGCCACGGGCCGTTCCTGCCTGCTTCTCGAATCTTGCTTTCCTGGAGTCTAAAACGGCCGCGCGCCGTAATTCAGCAGGAAGCAGCCGGGGACGAACCGGTACGGCGCCAGTTCCGGCGCCGCGAAGATTCTCCGGATGGCTCGCTGGTACTCGGATGGAGAGTATCCGACCATCGTTCGGAACAGTGAGCTGAATGAGCCGAGGCTTTCATAGCCCACCGCGAAGCAGACTTCGGTGACCGGAAGCTGTTCGCGTGCGAGCAGACGCTTGGCGCGATCGATACGCAGGCGCCGCAGGAATTGGCTGCCCCTTGGGGCCGACAGTGAGCCAGCGGAACCCGTTGGCTGAAAAGGCGATGATAGTGGAACGGAGACAGGCACGCTTCGCGGGCCGCGTCCGCCAGGCGGAGCGGCTGGTCCAGGCCGGCAGCCAGATAATCGCGCGACCGGCACAAACGCCGGAAGAGTTCATCATCCAGTAACGGACCGAGCCGATGGCTCGCCGTGAGAATCAGCGCGTGCGGCACGCCTGACAGTCTATCGGATTCGTCCCTCTTCGTCGAGCCGCAACCGCTGTCCCCGCCAGATCACCGAATTGCCGAACAACGCGGTCAACCAAACCGCCACGCCGAATAAGTCGCGCACCGGGATCAGGAACCAAAGCCGCAGCACGTCGCGGCTGCGCATCACGAACCATCCGGACGCGATCGCCATTACCATGCGCACGGCGAGCAGTCCTGCTGCGAGCGCCCAGTGCCCGAACGCAGCCGCCACCACCGCCCATAGCGTGGCGAAGGTCACTGGCAGCCCCAGGTAGCCGAAAATCTTCGATACGCGGATCGTGCGCGCCCACCGCACTTGGTGCCGCCAGACATCACGCCATGTGCCGCTGAGATGAGTCTCGACTATGACGTCCGAGAGGATGCATTTCAACCCCAGGGCGTGCAGATGGTGGCCGAGTTGATAATCGTCGGCCAGATATTCGGCAATTGCCGCAAATCCGCCGATGCGGTCGAGATCCGCTCTTCGAAAAGCCATGGTCGAACCCAATGCGAACTCATCGACGCCAACCAGGTGTGCTACCAGTGTGGAGGGCGCGAAGTCGGTCGAAACTCCCAGGCCTTCGAAACGAGCTGCGGCGCTGCCTGCCGCTACCCGGTAAAGGCACGTCACCAGCCCGACACGCGGATCGGATAGCGGGGCGGTGACGCGCGCCAGATAATCCGGTTTGACGCGAATGTCGGCGTCGTTGACTACCAGGACCGGATACCGGGACGCGGCAGCCAGGTCCATCAAGACGCCGGCCTTGCCGTTCGGCGCCTTGGTGCTGCATTCGATCAGACGGGCGCGGGAGAATTCACGAACCACGCCCACACCTGGGTCGTTCAAGTCGCTCACACCGCAAAGCAGTTCGAACTCGCCGTCGAGATGTGTGTGGGAGCGAATCGCCTCGCGAAGCCCGGGATCGAGCCCGCGAACCGGCTTCAAAACGGACGCAGCTTGCTGGGGCCCTACTTTTAGCCCCGGGCTCCTTCTGAGAACGCAGGCCAGAATCGCGACTAATTGGTAACCTGCTGCGATTAGCGCAATCGCCAACACGGTCACGGCTTGAGGAGCAAAACGCCAATAGCGACCAAACCTGCTCCGAGCCAGCGGCGCGAATCCACCTGTTCTTTCAGAACGAGCCTGGCGAGAACCGTCTCAAACGCGATGCTCGCCGCCGAGGCGGGCACCGCAAAGCTCAAGTCGGCCACCTCGACCAGCGTCATGAACGCGAAGAACGATACCGCCATGCATGCGACCGCGATGATCAAGAACTTCTTTTGCGCCAGAGTCGCCAGCACGCGGGCGATGCCGCGGGGGCGGAAGTCACGGATTTCGCCGTGACGCTTCATTTCCACGCTTTGGAGCAGATCGGCGGCAATGGTGCTCGCTACGACGATGCCCACCAGGATCCAGGGCTTCACCGCTTTCTCTCCGAAGGCGCAAACGCATGTTCGCTAGTTTCCGCCATTATTTTCGGACTCCCCAGGCCCACCAACGCGGTGCCGGCGACAATCAGCAGCGTGCCCGCCCAGCGCAAAGGCGTGACTTGCTCGCCTAAAAAGAAGCGGCCGATGAGCGTGCTCGCGACGTAACCGAGGGAGGTCACAGGCAAAACGTAGCTGAGGTCGGCCCAGCTCAAGAGCGCCATACGCGCCAGGACCCAGAAAGTCAGCAGGGAGATGCCGAGCAGCACATAGGGGCTGAAGATCGCGGAGATGTAGTCAAGCGGCGAGAACGTGAGTGCGGCGGCGCGGTGGCGCATTCCCCACGCGAGCGAAAAATTCCCGACCGCGTTGGTCAGGATAACAAGAACGGCGAACACCCGCGTTTTCCAACGCAGGCGAGCATCAGGATTCATTTGTCAGGCGCGCTCTTCGGCCTGATTCAATATTCCACCTTTGTGCTCAGCAACGTATTTCTTGCGCTTGGCTCTCAGGCTCATGTAGGAGCGCGCTTCCTTGTAAAGCCGGCTGCGTTCCTGGTTGTTGAAGACCGCCTTGCGCACGATCCGCCACGCCGCTTTCGGGCGGAAGTAATACTCGCCGTAGAACCGCTCCACCCATTCGATCATCTCGGCACGGTCGAGGATGCCAGGATAAATGACGTTGGGCAACTGGTGCCCTTCTTCATCCGCCATGCCGATGGTGACCAGGTTGTTTTTCTTGGCGTAATCGTAGAATTCAGTGCCCGGAAAAGCGTGCGCGATCGAAACCTGGATCGTTTCGATGTCCAGCCGCTTCGCGAAGTCAATCGTATTGCGCAGCGTATCGCGGGTT
>QHXU01000044.1:4177-11053 GCA_003223065.1 Acidobacteriota bacterium
TTCGCCCGGCAGCCCGACGATAAAATCGCCGTGGATCAGCAAGCCGAGCTTGTGGCAGTTCGCCGTGAACCGCTTGGCCATGTCGATCGTCGCGCCCTTCTTAATGTTCCGGAGAATCTGCTCATCACCCGACTCATACCCGACGATCAGCAGCCGGCAGCCGGCGTCCTTCATCGCCTTTAGCGTTTCGTAATCGGTGGTTACGCGCGAGGTGCAGGACCAGGTAAAATTCAGCTTCTTCAGTTCCGCGCATAGCTCGAGGGTGCGCGCTTTGCGGTAGTTGAACGTGTCGTCGTCGAAAAAGACTTCCTTCAGACCCGGGAAATTCTCCAACAGGTAGCGGCACTCGTTAAAAATGTCCTGAGTCGAACGCAGGCGCCAGCGGTGGCCGGAATGTGTTTGGGGCCAAAGGCAGAAGGTGCACATAGCCGGGCAGCCGCGCGCTGTGTAAAGGGAAATGAACGGATGCAGCAGGAAAGGAACATTGTACCGGCGGAAATCGAGGTCGCGCTTGTAAACCTTCGAAACCCACGGGAGTTCGTCAAGATTCTCGATGTAAGCGCCTTCCGGATTGTGAACGTTGGTCCCGTTCTTGCGAAAACTGGCGCCCGGCAGTTCGCTTAGCGGCGTACCCTTGGCGTAGTTGGCGATCTGGTAGTCGAACTCTCGGCGGATGATGAAGTCGATGGCTTTGGACGCGCCCAGAACCTTGTCCGGTTCGATCGTTACGGGCGGACCGACAAAGGCGACCTGGAGCTTCGGGTTCGAATCCTTCATCATCTCCGCGATTTTCACGTCAACATGAAATCCGGGCGAGGAGGTGAACAGCACCAGCAACTCGTAGTCTTTCGCAATGGCGACTGTTTGTTCGATCGAAATTCCGTGCGGCGGAGCATCCAGCACTCTGCTGTCCTCGAGCATGCCGGCTGGGTAGCACAACCACACGGGATACCAGTAAGATTCGATCTCACGGGCAGCGGGCCAGCGGGAGCCCGCGCCGCCGTCGAAGCCTTCGAAGGAAGGCGGGTTCAGAAATAGCGTTCTCATTGGCAAGTGTGCAGGACTCTCCTTTTTAATTGCCGCGGCCGTCCATCAAATCAGCCGTGGTGTTCTCCTGCTTGGTGAAGTTGCTGAAGTTTATGTTGAGCTCAGCGCGGCCGACCACGCGCGTGTCCACCCTGCTCTCAATGTGCCTGGGAATGGAAACGCCGTCGCGCAGCTCATAGTCGCGGACAAACTCAATCTTTTTGAGGAATACGGATGGGGTCTTGACGAACCTGCCGGATTCGCGGACCGGCATGCCGGTTTGTGCGTCCAGCCAGAGCTCGCCCTTGAACAGCCCTACGCGCTTTTTCCTCGGAGTGATCTGGAAGATTTGGACAACCTGGCCCGCGCGCTCGATTGACCCTTTTAACTTGAACTTATAATTCTCCGGCGTAATCGCAATCTCTCCAGAGTCCCTGGCTTGGCTCTCGGCTTCGAGGTAGCGGGTGATCACTTCCTTCTTGATTGTGTTGTCGCCGGAAAAGCCGAGAGCCTTGTACGTAATCTGTCCTAACTTCGAAATGCACCGCAAAGCGCGGAGCTTACCCTGTTTTTCGAGTCTCGGGAGCTTTGCGTCGATGTCTACTTCCATTTGTACGCCCCGCAGCGCGGCTTGCTGGGTTCGTGTCGCATCAAGATACCTGCTTACGATTTCGAGGCCGGCGTCATCGTTGACGGCGGAAGCGGGCACACTCCACGCGAAAAATGGCGTAGCCAGAACAGCAGAAGCGAGTAAGACTGCCGGTAGATGCAATTAGAGTTTCCTTCGCGTGCCACGAACAGGCGCACTGATACTGCTTTGTATTCTACCAGATTTACCCAGGGTCTTGCCGAGTAGTTTGTTCCTCACGTCGATCACCAGCCGTCGGCCATAGCCCAGTTAGACGGGTGTTCTCCCGTCCACCAGGAGGAACTGCTCCTCCAGGCCATAGTGTCCAGCCACAGCCGCCGCCCATCGGTCCGGACTGTAATCAACCCGTCCAGATCGGTCCGTACCACGGCCGAGTGCTGCCCGGCCAGGCGCGCCAGCACGTCCTTGTGGGGGTGTCCGAACGAATTCTCGAAACCGGCCGAAATAATCGCAAACGAGGGTGCAACGGCGTCAAGAAAAGGCTGGATGGTCGATGTCTTCGATCCGTGATGCCCGACCTTCAGCACGTCGGTATGGACCAGGCTGCTTCCCGAGAGGAGCCGGGCCTCCATCGGCGCCTCCATATCGCCGGTCAGCAGGATTGAGTGGGCGCCATAGGCTATACGGAGGGCGAGCGAGTCATTATTCCCCGGTTTGGTCGAGACGTAATCGGGCGGCGGCGAGAGCACCTCTATCCGGGCGCCCGAAAAATCGAAGGGCGGCGATGCGCGCCTTTCGGCCACGCGCACGCCCAGGTGCGCCGCACTCTCGAGCAATGCGGCGGATGGATTTGTGCCCGTCCAAAGCTCGCGCGGGCGGAAATTTTCCATCAGCGCAGCAAGGCCGGCCGAATGATCTTCATGCGCGTGAGTGGCGACCAGGACATCGATGCGCCGGATTCCGCGGCTCCAGAGATATGGTGAAACAACGTCCTCACCGATATCGAGATTTGACCGGCGTTTCCGCCCGAACTGTAGCAACCCGCCGCCGTCGATCACCATCCGCCCGCCTTCCGGCAAGATCACGAGCAGACTGTCGCCCTGGCCCACATCGATCACCGTGAGCTCCAGCGTATGGTGCGCGATTCGCGCCGGAAACGGATGCCAAAGCAACAGCCCGAAAAGCGTCAGAACGGCGGCCAGCGCCGGCCACCTCCAGAGGCGATTCCGCGCCAGAATCGCCAACGCGACCAAGGCGCCCGCGAACGCAAGAGCCAGCCACAAAGGCGGGTCCGGCACTCGCCAGGACGGCTCCAAGCGTGCGTGCCAGGCGGCGACTTTGGCGGAAATCGTCAGCATCCAGCCCGCGACCGCCGCCACCCAACGCCAGCCGGTGAAGATGGCGAGGAAGCCGGCGGGCACCGCCGCCTCCATCAGCGGAACGATGAGCAGGTTGGCCGTCAGGCCAGTAAACGATATGCGATGGAAATACTCGGCCATCGGCAGCGCCAGTCCGATCTGAATGACGGTCGAGATCAAGGCCATTTCGAAAGCGAAGAACGCGAACCGCAATGCCACGGCCAGTGCCTCAAGGGCCCACCGGACGGGCAGCCGGGTCCAAAGCTGCAATGTCTCGGCGAAAAGGCGCAGTTCGACGCGGAACTGCGCGACCCGCGGCTCCAAGTGCGGGTCAATCTCGACATTGGCGACGGATCGAAGCCCGCGGGAGCGCGGCGCCGAAGTGGCCTCGAGCAGAGGCGCGGCCAGCGCGCCAATTGCGGCCACACACAGAAACGAAAGCTGGAAACTGGCATCGAACATCTGGCCGGGATCCCACAAGAGATAAACGAGCGCCACCGCGGCCAGCAGATTCATCACCCGCCCGCGCCGGAAGAAGAATCGCGCGGTCAGATAAAGCGTGAACCCGCCGGCCGCGCGCACTACCGGCGCGGAAAGTCCGGAGACAAATGCGTAGAGCCATGCCGCGACCGCTGTAACTCCGAGCGCAGGGATCTCGCCGAGAGAGCACAGCCGCAGCAGGAATAACAGCACTCCTGCCAGGACCGTGACGTGCACTCCGGAGATGACCAGCGCGTGAAACGTTCCGGTGCGGCGGAAGTTCTCCGTCCACACCTTTTCGAGTTTTGATGTTTCCCCGATGAGAATCGCCTCCATCATTCCGGTCGCGTAGTCGTCGCCCTGATAAAGGCGTTCGATCCGGTTGATCGCGGCGGTCCGCAGCCCGAACACCACGGCCATAAAGCGCGAACCGCAGCGCCCCGGGAGTATGCGGGCCGCCGAGCCTCTGGTCATGGTTGCCGTCCAGAAAATGTTTTGTCTGGCGAGGTAAGCAGCGTAATCGAACGAGCCGGGATTGTTGAAGTTGTGGGGGCGCCGGATGCGCGCTTCGATCTCCACACGCTGACCATAATCCAGTTTTTGCGGCGTGTCCTCCTCGAGGAGCGCCAGGATGACGCGCGCCCGCGCGCCGCGATCTATTTCCAGCGTGAACTGCGACCGGTCCACTGAGAAAACCGCCGGCTCGACGACGCAACCTTCGAGGAGCACTGTTTCACGCGACCCGGCGTCGATTTCGGGCGGCGGGCCGGGCCGATGCCAGGCCTCGGCGAACACCCCAGCGAACAGCAGCGCCAATGCTACCGAAATTCGCGTCAGCCACCGGCTCCGGACCCATCGCGCCACGCCTGCCAGCGCCAGAAATGTCCCCACCGGCCACGCCGATTCCACCATCTGAAACCCGAACACCCTGCTCAATAGGATCCCGGCCGCGACTGCGGCGAGCGGCGGAATCAGAGGATCGCGCATGGAGGATCACGAATCTAGTCGCCGGTAACCCGAAAAATCTCTTCCAACAGCAACCGGTGTATATAGAAAACATGAGGGCAGTAATGCTTGGTCTCGCGCTCGCGTCCGGCGTCCCAGTCCTGGCCCAACCGGGCGTTTACCCCCGGCAGTTCCGGCTGGAAGAACTCCAAACCCAGCCGGGTTATCAGGTGAGTGTCTATGCCGGGGTCCCGGGTGCTCCCCGTTTAATGGCCGCGGGCCCGAACAGTGCGCTCTACGTGGCTGCGGGCGATGCGGTCTGGGCGATTCCGGCGGCCGGTCAGACGGTGCGGGCGATCGACGGCCTGAGCGGCGCGCACAGTGTCCAGTTCGTCGGGAACGATCTCTACGTGGCCGTGGCGGACGGCGTCCTCCGGTTTCCTAACGCGATCACGGATGATTTCGTCATCCGGACCCCAGGCGAGCGCCTGTTGAGCCTGCCGGCCGGCGGGCAGCACATCACCCGAACGGCCTATGTCGGACCTGATGGCCGCATTTACGTGACAGCCGGCTCGACGTGCAATTTCTGCATCGAGAACGATCCGCGTCGAGCCGCGGCAATGCGCTTCGAAGCCGATGGCAGCGGCCAGGCGATTTTCGCGAGAGGACTGCGCAACAGCGTCGGCCTCGCCTGGCACCCGGCAACCGCCGAACTCTGGGCTACCGACAACGGCGGCGATGGCATCGGCGACGACGTCCCGCCCGATGAGATCAACATCCTCAAGGAAGGATCGGACTACGGGTGGCCCGATTGCTACGGCTCGCAAATCCCCGTCGACTGGGGCGCGCAGGCGAGGTTGGACCGGTGCGGCTCGACCGTGCCCCCGGAACTCGCATTGCAAGCGCACTCGGCGCCACTCGGAATCGCCTTCTATACAGGTGCGCAATATCCCGGTTCGTTCGTGAATGACGCGTTGGTGGCGTTTCACGGATCGTGGAACCGCAATGAGCCGACTGGCTACAAGGTGGTTCGTGTACGCGCCGCGGGCGGCCACGCCACGGGAATCGAGGATTTTCTGTGGGGGTTCCTGGACCTGAACACGCGAACCACGTCCGGCCGGCCGGTCCACGCAATTCCGGGCGCCGACGGAGCCGTGTACATCTCCGACGACCTCACCGGCAACATCTATCGCGTCGCTTACGTAGGCCCGCGCCTCAACCCCGGCGGATTCGTTCAGCGCGCTCCCGGCATTTACGAACTCTATGGCGAGAACCTCGCCAACGATCCGGCGCAGTTCGGAATCTACGCCGCAGGCGTGCTGCTCGAGACACTGTACGTATCCTCGAACCAAGTGAATTTCCTTCTCCCCGACAGATTCACCGGCGACGTGACCATCACTGTGAAAAACGAAAAAGGGACCGATGAGGCTACGCTGCACGTAGACGGGCGATAACACGAACTTCCCCGAAAGTATGTAAGATCGTTAGATACCCAAATCGGAGGACTCGGGGATGACCATCAAAAACCAACTAATACTTTGCTGTGCCTCGCTCTTGCTTTTTGTCCCGTCGTTGGCGGCGGCCACGGATAATCAAAGCGATTCTTTCTACTCCGCCATTCGCGCCAACGATCTCCCCCGGCTGGGGGCGATGCTCGAGCAAGGCGCCGGCGTCAACGTGGCAGACGAGCGGGGGCTGACTCCACTGATGTACGCCGCCTACGCCGGCTCGGCAGACGCGATGAGGCTCCTGATCGACAAGGGCGCTCATGTGAACGCCCAGAACGCGTTCGGTTCGACCGCGCTCATGTGGTCGGTGACCGACCTCAAGAAGGTTCGCCTTCTGACGGAGCACGGCGCGGATGTCAACGCCGCCTCGAAACAGGGACGCACAGCGCTCCTTTTGGCCGCGCTGAGTGATCACTCGGCCGCTATCGTGCGGCTGCTGATATCGAAGGGCGCCGGCGTCAAGGGCGTCGATGCTATGAAGGCAAGCGCGCTCCACGCGGCGACCGCCGGCAACGACACGGATACGATCCGGATGCTGGTCGATGCCGGACTGGACGTCAACGCCAGGGACTTGCTTGACAAAACCCCGCTGATGAACGCCGCAGGACAAGGCAATCTGGCGGCGGTAAAGCTGTTGATCGCGAAAGGTGCTGACGTCAACGCAATGTCTTCCAAAGACAAGCTCTTTAAGGTGAAGAACGGGCCGATCGCGCTCGGCGGATTCACGCCGCTTTTGCTCGCCGCTGCCTTCGGGCCGTCCGGCGTGGTGAAATCGCTGATCGACGCGGGCGCCGACGTTAATGTGAAGGATATTCGCGGCATGACGCCACTGATGCTGGCGGTAGCCACGGACCGCCAGAATCCCGAGACCATTCGAGCGCTGCTGGCCAAGGGCGCGGACGTCAAGATAAAAAGCCTCGCGGGTGAGACCGCGCTGGATTGGGCTCGAAAGATCGGAACGGCGTCGGCA
>QHXU01000044.1:11253-18528 GCA_003223065.1 Acidobacteriota bacterium
AGGCCTGCCCGTCGACGGGAAGGCGTGGGAGGACCGGCAGAAGATGATCAGGTCGTTTTTTGTATCGGCAGGCCCGGGGCTTCTGGAGCGCATGGACGTGCCTGGCTCGCCCGACGTGCAGCTCTATTCGCTGGCCGCATTGGCTGCAACGAGCTATCAGCCTGATCGCATGACTGACGCGCTCGTCGCAAACCTCGCCGCCCAACAGCTCGCGGACGGGCGATGGCACATGGGCACGATCGCGCGTCCTCCGATCGAGGACGGCGACTTTTTCCGCACGGCGCTGGGCATCCGCGGGCTGAAGACCTACGGGACTCCCGGCCGCGGTCCCGAGATAGCCGAGCGTATCAAGAAGGCAAAAGACTGGCTGCTCACGACACCGGCGGTAACGGCTGAAGATCGCAACATGCAGCTGTTGGGCCTGCGCTGGGCGGGCGCCGATACGAAAGTATTGCAGAGGCTGGCGAAGGCCATCCGGGCCGGCCAGCGCTCCGATGGCGGGTGGGCGCAACGCGACGAGCTCGCCTCCGACGCTTACGCGACCGGGCAGTCGCTTTATACGCTCGCCGAAAGCGCTGGCATCGCGCCCGGCGACGCCGGCTACCAGAAGGGCGTGAAATATCTGCTTTCTACCCAACTCGCCGACGGGTCCTGGTACGTGCGCAGCCGAGCGCCGAAATTCCAGCCCTACTTCGAGAGCGGATTCCCGCACGGACAGGATCAATGGATCTCGTCGATGGCCACGGGCTGGGCAGCGGCGGCCCTGGCGCTGGCGATCGATGAAAAGCCGGTAAAGATCGCGGCTATGCGCTGATTTCTAGCGTCATCCGGAGGAGCGGAAGCAGCCTTGAGAGACCGGTGAGATTGCGGACACACTCCTCGATTTCTGCCGTTCCACCGAGCGAACGGAACTTCGCGCCCAGCTCTTTCCAGCTCAGAGGATTTGCCGGATCGCCCCTGGGATGCCGCACAGAGGCATCATAGCGCTCGCCGGTTTCCATTTCGACGAAAACGCGCGCCGGCCACTCTTTGGGAAAATTTGCCTCGAGCGCCGGGTCTCGAGTCATCACGACCTTACGCATCAGCGCGCGCACGTCGGGATCGCGAAGGTTGGCCTCGGTATATTCACCGAGCGCGGCGCGGCCACGCAGCAGGGCCACCGCGGCGCCGAAGGGCATTGAGAACTGCGCATCGACGATCGAGCGAGGCTCGTACTTTCGTTCGGGCGGCTCGGCAATGAGGCCCGCGCCGGCCTCGAGAATCGCCACCTCGACGCGCCGGATCCGGCGCGCGTCGACGCGATGCTTCGCCGAGATTTCGAGCAGCGCATCGATGGGACCCTGCTTGTAGCGGCAGCAGGCGTGGGGTTTCACGCTGGTTTCGAGAATCGCGAAGGATTCGCCGAGCCCGCGAGTCACCAGTTCCGGGCGCGCAGCATCCGAATAAGCGGCGAGGAACCCGGAGCGGCCCTCCAGGATGGTCGCCGGCCCGACGAATCCGGCATGCGCGAGCTGGGCCGCGTGAATGCCATTCTGCGCAGCCAGGCCCGCGTGCAGCCGCTTGGTCCAGGCCCCATCCGCCAGAAACTCGAGCGAGCCTGCGGCCATGCTTCCCGCGATGCCTACGGCCGAAAGCATCGACGCTTCGCTCAGGCGAAGCAGTTTTGAGGCGGTGACGGCTGCGCCGAACACGCCACAGGTCGCCGTGGGGTGAAATCCGCGCCCATAGTGGTGCTTCGGCTGGACCGCCATCGCCAGCCGGGCGGCCATTTCGTAGCCGGCGGCTACGGCGGTGAAGAATTCGCCTGTGTCCTCGATCGCATGCGCCTCGGCGACGGCGAGCGCCGCCGGAAACATCACCGCGCCCAAGTGAACCGATCCGCCGTTGTGCGTGTCGTCCAGTTCGACGCCGTGGGCGGCCGTGCCATTGGCCAGCGCCGCCGAGAGCGGCGAGGCTGTGCGGCCCGTCCCGATCACGGCGCAGGGACCTTCGGCGAGGGCGCGATAAACCGGCTGAGACGACTCCACGCGAGATCCGGCGATGGCACAGCCCAGATAATCGAGCAGGAAATATCGCCCGCGATCAACAACCTCCGGGGGCAATTCGCGCAATCCGTGCAGATAGCCGACGATTTCGCGGGTGATCACGCGCTACCTCGCTTCGGAGCAAGAAATCGCCGGCGCAGAACCAGCACGCGCTCGCCGTGCTGATTGAAAGCTCGCGTCTCGACATAGACAATGCCGCGGTCCGGCTTGCTCTCCGATTCCCGCTTTTCGAGCACCTCGCTCTCGGCATATAGCGAATCGCCGATGTAGAGCGGTTTCTCGAAGGTCACATGCTCGTAACCGAGGTTGGCGATCGTCTTTCCGCTCGTATCGGCGACGCTCATCCCGACCGCGAGACTGAACACCAGCACGTCGATCACCGGCTTCTCCGGCGCGTGATGATGATCGATGAACCGGGGATTGTGATTCATTGAGAGCAGCGCGAACCAGACGTTGTCGTGTTCCGTGAAGGTCCGGCCGGGCCAGTGCTTGTATACGTCGCCGGCCGCGAACTCTTCATAGTAGCGGCCAAAGCTCATCGGCGCGGCACCGCGATCTTTTGTTCGAGCGACACAACCGATTCTCCGTGCTGGTTCACACCTTCCGAAGCGATGGTCACGACGCCGTCCTGTTTCGACACGACTGTGGACCGGGCATAGATCGTGTCACCGTGAAATACCGGCTTCAGGTGCCGCACATCGCGATATTCGAGCGTCGCCGTCGCGCGCCCGCCGACATCGGCCTGCGATATCCCGATCACCAGCGCAATCACCAGCGGTCCCACTACCACTCGCCGGCCATGCTGTGTTCCCCGGGAGTAATGTTCGTCCAGGTGCAGCGGTTGCTGATTCATGCTGAGCAGACTGAATAACGTGTCGTCGAATTCGGTGATCGTACGGCCGGGCCAGTGCTCGAATCGCTGGCCGGGCTCGAGCTCGTCATAATAGCGGCCATAGCTCACGACACCCTCCGGCTTGTCATTATATGAAGTAGTGCTTCGTTTCGTTTTCGCCGCTATGCTCGCCATCTCCTCCGCCTTCGCAGCGGAGCACTGGACCGAGTATCGCTCGGGACCCTTCCACGTCATTAGCGACAGCGGCGATCGCCCTTCGCGCGAGCGGTTGGCTGAATTGGAACAACTCCGCTACGTGCTGGGCACGATGCTGGGCAAGGAGGGGTTCGGGCAGAACGGGCTGGACACGATCTGGCCGATCGATGTAGTCTTGTTCGCCAACACGCGCGCTTACGGTCCGCACGCGCTTCCGAAACCGCTGCTCGAGGGAGGCTCCGCCATGCTAAGCGCCTGGACCGCGGACGTACCTCTCCCGCGCGATTTTCTGGGCGCGCTCACGCGATTGCTGATCGATGATAACGCCGGCCGGATGCCGGACCCGATCGAAGCCGCGCTCTGCGATCTTTTCTCGACTATCAAAGTGAACGCGACGAAAGTGACGCTGGGAGCCCCGCTGCCGAAAGACGAATTGCCCCCGGATCGGATGCGCGCGTGGGCCAAGATCCAAATGCTCGCGACGAACCCCGACTATAGCGGCAAAGTTCGCGTCTATCTCAACAATCTGCAGCAGGGCGGAGATGAGGCGGTGGCCACGCGCAACGCGTTCGATATCACGGTGGCTGAGTTGGATCGCCGCGCCGATGCATACCTGCGTGCCGCGAAATTTGAAGCGGTGCCGGTTTCCGGACGCCCGCTCAATCCGAATCGTGATTTCGTGGAAAAGCCTGCCGACGCGGCGGCGATCAGCGCCCTGATGTCCGAGCTCGCGGCGGGCGGCAAGGGCTTTCCGGCCGATAGCCCGCGCGGGCTGGTCTCCAAGGGAACCAGGCCGGCGCTGGAACTCGCCGCCAAGGCGAACCCGCGCTGGGCCGAACCGCATTTTCGCATCGCCGCGCTGGAGACAAACCCCGTCGCCAAGATCAAAGAGCTGAAAACCGCGGCCACGCTCGAACCGCGCAATCCCTCGTACTGGCAGGCCCTGGCCGAAGCGCAGATGTCCGCCAATTCTTATGCCGACGCCGAGAAATCCTGGGCGGCCGCCGAGCGCGCCGCGCCGACTGATGCCGACCGCACGCGCATCCGTCAGGCGCGCACCGATATGGAAGATCGCCGAGCCGCATTTGAAGCCGCCGAGAAAAAGCGCAGGGCCGAGGAGCAGGCGCGCGAACTCCAGCGCGTCAAAGACAGCGCAGCCGCCGAAGTTCACGCCGCCGAGGACGCCGCCAATCGAAGGCTTGGGCCTGTCCCAAAGTCGGGGAAAGCTGCCGTTCCGTGGTGGGACGATCCACAGGGTGAGAAGATTTCCGGCACTTTGACGCGCGTCGATTGCCTGAACGGGCCGCTACGGCTGACGATTCAGATGGACGGCGTCCGGAAAAATGGCATGGTGCGCCTGCTGGTCCGCGATCCGAAGCAGATCGCTGTCCATGGCTCGCCGGAAGCCGTATTCGGCTGCGGCGTGCAGCGCCCTCCACGCAAGATTAAAGTAGTGCACAACGCTAAGGCGGACGCGAAGATGGGAACGGTGGGCGACGTGGCGGTGGTAGAGTTTCCCTGATGCGGATCCCGCTGCGGTGGTTCCCCATCATCGTGTTGCTTTTTGCTTCCAGTCTCAATTACCTCGATCGCCAGCTGCTGGCCGCATTCGCGCCGACGTTGATGAGTGAGTTCCATCTCTGGAATCTCGAGTACGGTCAGATTCATTCGGTCTTCTCAATTGTCTATGCCGTGACGGCGCCGTTTGCCGGCCTCTTCGTCGATCGAGTCGGGCTGAATGCAGGCGTGAGCATATCGGTGATTTTATGGTCGCTCGCCAGCGCGGCCACCGGCCTTACGCGGAGCTTCCCTGCGCTTCTCGGCTGCCGGACGGTGCTCGGCCTGGCAGAGGCGGCGGGCATCCCGTGCTTCGGCAAAGCCACCGGAATCTACCTGGAACCCCGCGAGCTGGCGCTTGGAACCGCGTTCAACCAAGTCGGCATCAGCCTGGGGATGTTCGCGGCGCCGTTGATCGTCGCGGCGCTCGCGCCGCGATACGGCTGGCGGTCCACATTCGCCGTCTGCGGAGCGCTGGGTTTCGTTTGGGTGCCTTTGTGGTGGCTCGTTAGAAAGCGTGTCCCCACTCGGAAAAGCAACGGCGATGCTGCCACCGCGCGAATTAGCGGGCTGCTGCGCGACCCGCGGCTGTGGGGGGTCGTCTTCGCGACCATCTTCATCATGATGCTCTACACGCTATGGACCAACTGGACGACGCTCTATTTTGTGCATGAATGGCACATGACGCAGGAGGAAGCCAACCGCCGCTTTGCCTGGATACCGCCCGTTTTCGCCACGCTCGGCGGGTTCTTCGGCGGATGGATTTCGTTCCGGTGGATTCGCGGGGGCGTCGGCGTGCTCGCCGCGCGGCGGCGTGTATGCTGGCTCAGCGGCGCGTTCCTGCTGGCCACTGCCGCGATTCCGCTAATGCCGAGCGCCGGGTTTGCCGCCGCCGCGGTCAGTTCCAGCTTCTTCTGGGCGGTGTGCTCCTCGACCAACCTTTATGCCATGCCGATTGATCTATTCGGCGCCGGGCGCGCGGCCTTTGGAGTCTCGGCGTTAACCTTCGCCTATGGGCTGATGCAAGCGTTCGTCTCGCCGGCGATCGGAGGCATGGTGGATCATTTCGGGTTTCCCTCGGTATGTGTCACGGTATCGGCTCTGCCGCTGGTAGGCGCGTGGATCCTGCGGATTTCAACGAAGTGAAGGCGCGGCTCAAACGCTGGATCTTCGGGTTGGCCGGTAAGGAGCCCGAGGCCTTCGTCGTGAGTTTTTGTTCGGGTGAGGAAACGCTGGCCAAAGCCATGTGCGAAGAGATCCGGAGGCTGGAGCCCTCGCGCAGGCATTTTTCCGTCGAGGCAAGTGAATCCTATCGGGAGATCCGCAAGCGCTTTCGCCGTTACAGGATCGGCCTCGCGCCGGTGCTGTTTACGCCGGATGCCCGTTACCGGCGGCTGCGGCGCGCGGCATTCTTGCTCGCGCCGGCAAAGATCCTCGCCTACAACGCGCGGCTGGAGAGGCATCATCTCAAGCTGACGTCGCCCGTGGCGTCATGGCTGTTTTTACGCGGCGTCCCTCTCGACCGGATCTTCCTGCGGCCTCGCTGGCTATGGCCGTGGCGGAAGGATAGGACGATCCGGCCCCAGGGACACAAGATCATCGAAGGACGCCCGCGCAATCCGAAGCGCCGCTCCCTTGCGGTGCTTACGCCGTATTTCCCGTATCCGCTCTCGCACGGCGGCGCGGTACGAATGTTTCATCTGCTTCGCGAGGCTGCGCGCGAGTTCGACGTGGTCGTCTATGCGTTCACCGAAGGTGAGATCGCGGAAGCTGACCTGAAACCCGTGCTCGAGTTTGTGGTGCGGGTCTATCTGGTTCCTAAGCCCCGATATCGAGAGCCTCGCTGGTCGACGCTGCTGCCGCCCGAGGTGGGCGAGTACCGTTCGCCCGAGATGGAAAGGCTTTTGCGCTCCCGCCAAACGGATCTGTTGCAAGTCGAGTACACGTACTTGGCATCTTATGGCGGCGACATTCTGGTCGAGCACGATGTGACCTACGACCTATACGCGCAGGTGCGTGAGAGGCGGCGAAGCTTCAGCGCATGGTGGGATTGGTGGCGCTGGCATCGGTATGAGCGCCGCGCCATCGCGAGGTTCGGAAGGGTGGTCGTGATGTCGGAGAAGGATCGGCGCCTCCTGGGCGCCGGACACGCGCGTGTGATCGAGAACGGCGTCGAGCTGGAGCGATTCGAGCCGCGGCCGGAATGCGCGGGCCGGAGACTGCTCTTCATCGGCTCCTTCCGGCATTTCCCGAACATCGTCGCCTTCCGTTTCCTGACCGAGCAGATTATCCCTGGCTGCATTGGCGCAATCACACGGGCACTCTTGAACCAGCGGTGAACCGGCGCGTACGGATTCTCGCGTTCGTCGCCGACGTGCGGCCGCTTTATCATGAAGCCAACGTTGTTGTGGTGCCGACGCTCGAGTCGGCGGGGACTAACGTAAAGGTCCTGGAGGCGCTCGCGATGGAGCGAGCCGTCGTATCAACGGCATCCGGCTGCGCCGGCCTCGGGTTAGAACACGGCGTGACAGCATGGATCGCGGACACAGCGGCGGAATTGGCGGCCGGCCTCTACACAGTGCTCGGCGACGCCGGCCTGCGTATGCGCATGGCTCGCGCGGGCCG
>QHXU01000045.1 GCA_003223065.1 Acidobacteriota bacterium
GGTATTGTTGTTGCCCGGCGCACCTAACACGGCGGAGTTTCCAGCAAAGGACGTCAGCGGATGCCCGGTATAGATGGTGAGGATTCCATTGACCTGCCACCCGCCCAGAATCCAAGACCCGGCCCCGGATTGCAAATGCTGTTTGCCCTTTCCGAAGGGCAACTCGTACACGTAACTTTGGGCAAAGGTATGGGTCCGGTCGAAATCCAGCCGCCGCCAGTTCCGTCTGGCATTGATGTAAAAGTCGAGCCCGGAGTCTTCGGACTGCATACCCATCGCCTTGCTATACGTGTACGACGTTGTCATCGCGAAACCGTTCGAGAAGCGTTTGTCCAGCTTCGTCTGGAGACCGTGATACATGGAGCTGTAGCCAACATAACGGTCCTCCACGCTCGCCTTCTGGCCATACTGCGCAAAAAGGGGCTGACCCGGCTGATTCGCGCCTAGCGTTGTGGAGGCGTTCAAGTTGAACACCGCCGGCTGGTTCACGCCGTGATTCCCCACATACGCAACTTCCCACGCCAGATTAAAGGGGAGCGAACGTTGGACTGCAAAATTCCAGGCTTCGACGTACGGCTCACGAAAATGGGGGTTGATGAAGAAGTAAGTCTGGTTTGGATCCGGCTTGGAGATGAGCCCATTCGACGGAATCGCCGCAGCGTTGAATGGCGGGAACCCGTTCTGGAAGCTCGCGGGTTGCCCGTTCGCCAGCAGGACGCCGCAAATACTGCAAGTCGACGGCTGCGAGAAGACGTTGTTCTGCTTCACCGGGTAGTTATAGGCATAGGTGTTGTCCGGAAATGGCGAGTAACTGATGCCGAACCCGGTCCGGATGACCGTCTTGTCATTCAGGCGGTAAGCAATGCCTAGTCTCGGGCAAAAGTCTTTCCAGTGCGTTTCAAGTCCCAGATTCAACGGGTTCCCGCCGATCCCGGCAATCACCAAGCTGTCGTTCACAGGGTCGAATTGGGAGAAGCCTGCGGTGTGGGCCGGCGTTGCCGGCGGGTAAAACTCCCAACGGAGACCGATGTCCACTGTCAGCTTGGGAGTGGCCAGCCATTTGTCCTGCACGAACGCGAAAAACTGCCAGGCGCGGTATGCCGGGAAAATGACCGGGAAGTCGCGCCCCGCGGCGTTGGGAACGTCCAGAAGAAAGCTGGCAAACGAGTTTGTGAAACTGGTGTTTGGATCGTTCTTATTCGAAGTCTGATTGGTGCTGAACTGGTATCTGCCGCGCGGATTGACGGTCTGCGTTTGAAGCAAATCATCGCGGACGCGGCGCATCTCGCCGCCCCACTTGATGGTGTGGTTGCCCTTAGTCTTGGTCCAGGTATTCGTCAACAGGATGTTCGTCTCCGACCGGATCCATGGCAGACTGGCCGAGAAGCCGATGAACGGATCCCCGAAATTGTCGAGTGCGATTTGCGGAGGACCGCTGGTCCAATCGCTTACATTGACGCCCGGAATGCCAAGCTCCTCGGCGGTCTTTTGTCCGTAACCGACCTGCTGGGCGTCATTCCGGTACCGGTTCACACCCGCCCGAACCTCGGTAATCAGTGTTGGGGAGAAGATGTGGTTGTAGTTGATCGCGCCGCTGTGCGTGCCCTGGATACCGGTTCCCTCGAACCCGGAACCGCCAACGCCGCGCGGTCCACCGTAGATCCCATAGACGGCCGCGTCGAAGGTCACCGGGCGCGAGAAGCTGTAGCGCACCGAGAATCGGTCGCTATCGGTCTGGTTGTGGTCCACCTTCACGTCGAACTGGTCCGTGTTTCGGTAGAAGGGGCTATTGACGAAATAGTTCTGAGCGAACGGGTTTGACGAATTGGTGAAATTCGGCGCTGGGATGACTGAGAGAATCTTCGCGGAAATAAGATTGATCCGAGCGGTCGGGATAATATTGCCAGCCAACGGCGTGCGGCCGGCGCCAGTAGCGGGATCACCCGTAGTCGGATCGTATATCACGGTAGGCGTCTTACCAGGCGCAGCCACGTTCAAGTTACCCGTGCGCATGTCTGCCAGAGGAACCGTGAGACGATCATTGTTCGCGCTGTGGTCTTCAACGCGCAGATAGTCGCCGAAGAAGAACGTGCGATTCTTGCGAATCGGCCCGCCGACCGTTCCGCCGAAGTAGTTATAGGTGAAATGGCCGCGCGCTGGGTCGTACCAGTTTCTGGCTGCTAGGGCGCTAACGCGATTAAACTCATATGCCTCGGCATGGATCTGGTTCGTGCCCGATTTCAAGATGACATTCGTGACTCCGCCGGTCGCACGCCCCAGCTCTGCCTCAAAATTGCTTGTGCTTACATCCACGGTCTGGATGGCTTCCTGCGGCGGGATCAGCACCTGCAGCAGGCCGGTGCGCTCGTTATCGTCGATGCCTTCAAGCTGTAGGTTGTCGCTCAGCCGGGATTGGCCATTGAACCTTGTGGCGAGGCTCACTTGCGGATTGAAGAAGGCGGAATGCTGCGATTCCGGCAGTGCGGCACCTGGTACCAGTACGGTGAAACTCTGAAAGTTGTGGCTGGCCCCCAAGGGAAGGTCATGGAGCTGCACGGTCTCGATTTTCCGCCCGGTGTCCGCGCGTTCCGTCTGAAGTAGCGCCGTTTCGGCTGTCACGGTCACCGTTTCGGTGATCTGTCCAGGTTGCAACGTGAGATCGATACGGACGGTCGTATTCACAATGACATCAACGCCCGCGCGTGATGCTCGCTTGAATCCGGCCTGTTCCGCAACCACAGTGTAAGTTCCGGGCGGCACATCAGAGAAAGAATAATTCCCGCTCTCGTTGGTGGTCACGCTACGGCTGACGCCCGTGTTCGTTTCGGTAATGGTCACCTTTGCGTTTGGAATACTCCCCCCGGAGGAGTCAGTGACCGTGCCTAACAGCGATCCGTTTACCGCCTGTGAGAAGACCAGACTGGCGCTCAAACAGGCCAGCAGCATTAGAATGCAAATCGAACGTAGACCTTGCATGTAAAGATCCCCTTTTTGGTACAGAAACAAATCCCAACCTAGCCCCAGCAATTATAATGTCGGCGCAGGCTTTGCGCAAGGCTGGAGAGCATTTGGAGAGCATCTGAACCTGATCCGCGGGAGATCATGCTAAAACTAAGCTGACATGCAAAACTATCTGGATCTGACGGGTAAAGTCGCGCTGATTACGGGCGCATCATCCGGGATTGGCGCCGCCACCGCGACTGTGCTGGCGGATTTGGGCGCCCGCGTCGCCATCGGATACCATCGCAATCAAAAAGGCGCCGAGCAGGTGCGTGACTCCATTGTCGCCGCCGGCGGGAAGGCGATTGCGATTCATGCGGATGTCCGGCGAGCCGGCGAGGTTCGTTCGCTGGTGAAGAGCGCCGTCGATCAGCTCGGTCCGATCGATATTCTGGTTAACAACGCTGGCTCTCTCGTTGAGCGCCGGCCGATCCTGGAACAAACCGAGGAGATACTGGATGAGATCATGGACCTCAACCTGAAAAGCGCCATGCTTTGCTCCCAAGTGGTCGGCGCGTCCATGCTTGCGCGCAAAACAGGAGCCATCATCAATATCGTTTCCATCGCTGGACGAAACGGCGGCGGACCGGGGGCAGGACCTTATGCGACTGCCAAGGGCGGCCTGATCACCTTCACTAAGGCGCTGGCCAAGGAACTGGCGCCCCATGGAGTTCGCGTGAACGGCGTTTCTCCGGGCGTGATCGACACGCCGTTTCACGAAGTATTTTCCACGCCGGAGATGATTCGCAACTTCGTGAAAACAATTCCGCTCGGCCGCGTGGGAACGTCGATGGACTGTGCCAAGGTGATTGCTTTCCTAGCCTCCGATGCTGCCAGTTACGTGGTCGGCGAGACGGTCGAGGTGAACGGCGGGCAATTGATGCTCTGAGACTCACCCGTGTGCCTACGGTACGACAGATGAACTTACACCACTTGGCTGTGGTTCTCGCATTTGCGCTTTCAGCGATGGCTGAGGGCGCGGATAACTCCAACGCGCTTTGGTATCGCCAGCCGGCGACAAAGTGGACGGAAGCGTTGCCTATCGGAAACGGACAGCTCGGCGCCATGGTGTTCGGCGGCGTGGAATCGGAGCGAATCCAATTGAACGAGGGGAGCGTCTGGGCCGGCGAGAAGCGTGACCGCAATAATCCCTCGGCCGCCAGAGCCATCCCGGAAGTGCGGCGGTTGCTCTTCGCGGGCAAGCCAACAGAAGCAGAGGCGATCGCCGAACGAGATATTATTTCGATTCCTAAACGGCTTCCTCCCTATCAGTCGCTCGGCGACCTGGAGCTTCATTTCGCGGCACACGAAGCACGAGACTATACACGCCGGCTCGACCTTGAAACAGCGATTGTCCGGGTCGAGTACCGCTCCGGCGACGGAATCTTCACACGCGAAATCTTCTCCTCCGCGCCGGATCAAGTCATGGTAATGCGCCTGACGTGCGATAAACCGGGCCGGATCTCGTTCCGCGCGGCGCTCAGGCGCGAGCAGGACGCACAAACGAGGGCGGACGGTCCGGACCGCATTGCCATGGACGGACGGGCAATCGCGCGCGACAGCCGCCACGATGACGAACGTAAGACGGGGATGAAGTTTCGCGCCGTGCTCCTGGCTGTGAGCGATGGCGGACGTGTTCGAACGGATGGCTCCGAACTGGTGGTGGATCAGGCGAACGCAGTCACGTTACTCATTGCCGCTGCCACCAATTTTCGCGGGAGCGATTTCGCCGCCGTCTGCGAGGCGCGGCTCACAGCCGCTCGCAAATCTTACGACCAGCTCCGCTCGGCACATATAGCCGACTACCAGCGGTATTTCCAGCGCGTGCGATTCGACCTGAGTGGAACCAACCCGGATCTCCCGACTGACGAGCGGCTGGACCGCTTAGCAGGTGGCGCCGCGGACCCGCAGCTTATCGTTCTGTATTTTCAGTTCGGACGGTACCTGCTGATCAGCAGCAGCCGTCCGGGCGGATTGCCGGCAACGCTGCAGGGTCTGTGGAACGACTCGCTTGCGCCGCCATGGGACAGCAAGTACACCATCAACATCAACACCGAGATGAATTATTGGCCGGCCGAGGTGTGCAACCTGTCTGAGATGCACCAACCTTTGTTCGATCTGATCGACATGGCGCGCGTAGACGGGCGTCGCATCGCCAGGTCAATGTATCACGCGGGAGGTTTCGTGCTTCATCACAACACGGACATCTGGGGTGACGCTGTTCCCATCGATGGCGTCGGCTCGGGCCTTTGGCCGATGGGCGGCGCGTGGCTCAGCCTCCACCTGTGGGATCATTACGACTTCACGCAAGACCGCGAATTCCTTGCGAAGCGCGCCTATCCGGTGATGAAGGAAGCCGCTGAGTTCCTTCTTGACTATCTAGTCGATGACGGCCAGGGGCATCTAATCACCGGACCATCCATCTCGCCCGAGAATCGCTATCGCACGCCGGCCGGCATCGTGGCCAAGCTCTGCATGGGTCCCTACATGGATACTGAAATTGCTCATGCGTTGTTCAGCCGGGTGATGGAGGCTGGAGAGATTCTGGGTATCGATGATGCATTTCGAAAACGGATCTCAGCCGCGCGCGACCGCCTGCCGCCGTTCAAGATCGGCAAGCACGGTCAGATCCAGGAGTGGCTCGAGGATTACGATGAACCCGAACCTGGCCACCGTCACATATCGCATCTGTTTGCCTTGCATCCAGGCGATCAGATCACGCCCCATGCGACGCCGGAACTTGCCCGGGCGGCGCGCGTGACGTTGGCACGGCGTCTCAGTTCGGGCGGAGGCCATACCGGCTGGAGCCGCGCATGGATCATCAACTTCTGGGCTCGCCTGGAGGACGGGGATCTCGCCTACGAGAACTTGCGCGCGCTGCTTGCGAAATCGACCCTGCCCGACATGTTCGATACGCATCCGCCATTTCAAATCGACGGGAATTTTGGAGGCACGGCTGGGATCGCCGAGATGCTGCTACAGAGCCATGCAGGCGCGATCAGCCTGCTTCCCGCATTACCGAAGGCATGGCCGGAAGGGTCTATCAAAGGCCTGCGTGCGCGCGGCGCGGTGGAAGTTGGGATCGAATGGGCGCACGGCAAGGCGAGGCACGCCACGCTGCGGCCGCTGGTTGCGGGCAACTTCAAATTGAGACTACCCCGCGGCCAGAGGATTGCATCGGCTATGGCGAATGGACAGGAAGTACGATTCAGAGAGCAGCCGGATGGCGTTGTGGCGCTGATAATGGAGCCGGGCCGGGACTACGAGGTAAGGTTCAGGTAGGCGGCAAGCAGTTCCCCAGCTGTGGCGGTTTAGAGGTATCTTTGAGACGGGAGAGCTTCATGAAAGCGGTCATCTGGATCAGTCTCATTTCGGTTCTTGCCGCTGAAGCTTTCGGGCAGCGCGGCGCGGGTTTCGGCGTTGGACAGCACCCAACGAATAGCGGTATACCGCCGGTGCATCCGATTCCGACAGTTCGTCCGATTCCACCACTTGGTCGCGCGTTTCCCGGTCGACACTTTGTCCCCCAGTTTGGTTTCGGCCCTCAGGCTGTTCCCGCGGCATTTCCTTTTTATTTTGGCGA
>QHXU01000046.1:0-6747 GCA_003223065.1 Acidobacteriota bacterium
CTGACCGATCGGCCTTTCCCCTATTGGGACCGCATCCGGAGCCGCGACACCGGAGCGAATGCCATCTACAACTCCATGCAGACCGAGATGTCGCATCGCATGAGAGGCGGGCTCACATTTGACAGCGCCTGGACCTGGGCAAAAAATCTGAGCGATGCCAACGGTCCGACCTCCAGCGGATTCAGCGGGGAGACCGGCGGCGGGCGTGTGGCCGACAACTTCGACCGGCGCGCCGATCGCGGTAACGTCGGCCCGACGCGCCGGCACCGCTGGATCAGTACGGCGGTTTACGAGCTGCCGTTCGGCAAGGGCAAGCCATTCATGGCCAACGCCCACCCGATCCTCGAAGGGATCGGGGGCGGCTGGCGGCTCAGCGGCATCCTGCTGGTCCAGACCGGCCAGTATCTGACGGCGACCGTCGGGGGTGGCGATCCTTCCGGCACGGGCGCCAACAACCGCGGCACGCAACGTCCGGACGCTGTACATGACGGCAATTTGTCGAATCCCACGGCCGACGTGTGGTTTGACCGCAGCGCGTTCGTGTTGCCCGGGCCGAACACCGGGCGCGTCGAATCAATACGATTGCAATGTTGCTCCGATCGGGCGTTTCGGCAACGCTGGCGTAGGGACGCTGGTTCGTCCGGGAACGGTGAACCTTTCGATGGGCTTCGCCAAGGATTTTCCGATCCGCGAGCGGCTGCGGCTCAAGTTTGAAGGCAGCTTCAGTAATCTGCCAAATCACCCGAACCTCAACGATCCGGGCACCAACGTCCAGAGCAGCAGTTTCGGACGAATCACCAGCGCCCGCGGAGCCGACAGCGGCGGGAACCGGACCGGACAGTTCGCCTTGCGGCTGGAGTTTTGAAAGCAGACGGAAGCGGGTTTATTGCACGCACGGCTTGTGTGCGACGACCACAACTTCTCCGCAATAGCGCCGCAGTGATGGTTTGAGGCGGAGCAGAACCTCGTCGAAACGTTCCAGACAGTTGATAAACTGGCGGACGATTAAACTTCGGAATCTGCCGCGGAATACACGCTTGGCCATGGCCATGAGACCCATAGGTGTGATTTGTACGCATTCAAGGCAGGCGCTCAGAGCTGTGATATGGGCGTCGTTGAATAGTATTTCTTCCCCTGCTTCCGCCGGTTCGCGGCAAAGCACCCATCGTATCCTTCGTGCGGCATTGAGCAGCGGATTATTACCATAGGTTTCTGCTATAACGAGCTTGCCGCCAGGACGCAGCACGCGAACTAATTCTGCGAGGGCATTCGGGTATTTCAGGGTGTGATGGATCGCGGCGCTCGCGTAAATCAAATCGAACTCCCCATCCGCAAAGCAGCTGAGGTTGCTCGCATCGCCTGCGACCGCGCGCACGCGGTGCTCCACTCCACTGACGCGTGCCCTCCTGAGTACGAGGCGCATTGCCACATCCGAAAGATCCAGGAAGGTTGCCTGCGCGCCTTCCGAGGCCAACATCAGGCCCCAATCTCCTGTCCCGCAGCCATAATCGAGAACGCGGGAGCCGGCTACAGGTTGGGATAGCAGTACTCTGAGGACGGTCCCGTATAAACGGCGGCGTTCATAGATTGGGTGATCCGGATTGGCCAGGTTCTTTTCGATGACATGCCGGTTACACACCAAAGCATCATCAGACAAGCCGCTGAACTGAGAATAAACTCTATCGTAGAATGCGCGCTCTTCGCCGGCTGTAATGCTCAAACCGTGATTCTATCGCAGAAGTCCTGACAGGCGGCGCTGTAACGGCATGCGGTACGCTGTCGTTTGGATAGCATTCGGTGAGGTCCAAGGATGCCGCTTAAGACAACGCAGGTGATCCCGATCTTTCGGATTTTCGATGTTGATAAGGCCAAGGAATTCTATTGCGGATACCTTGGTTTCAAAGTTGATTGGGAGCATAGATTCGAGGAAAGCACTCCCCTCTACATGCAGGTCTCGCTCGGCGATTTCGTGTTGCATTTATCCGAGCATTACGGCGACGGATGTCCCGGCTCCACGGTGTTCGTGAAAGTTACCGGCCTCGAAGAATATCACAGGGAGCTTACGGAAAAGAATTACAAGTACCTTCGCCCCGGAATCGGGGATGCGCCGTGGAAGGCGAAGTGCGTGAATGTGGTCGACCCGTTCGGGAACAGGATTCGGTTCAACGAGTACTTGCAATAAAGCCGCCTTAAGCGAACGGCACTCGGGTCTTCATTTAGAGACCGGACACGACGGCGCAGTGCTAGAAACGTGGTACGCCCGAGAGGATTCGAACCTCTGACCTTTTGCTCCGGAGGCAAACGCTCTATCCAGGCTGAGCTACGGGCGCGTATGTACAATTGTACTCGCTTCCGATGTGGACCGTTCCGGCTTCACGGCCCGAGCCGCGATGGGAGCGTCACGATCCGGAGCGGCTGGAAGATTGTAGAATCCGTTTCATCGCACTGCTTCGCGCCGCGAGCAACGGAGTCAGGCCCTTACTTCCTTTTGAATCCAGATCCGCTCCTCTCGAAAGCAGTAGAGAGGCCACGCCCGTCTTGCCACAATTGACCGAACGCCGCAGCGGAGTATCGCCAAGACTGTCTCGCGCTTCGATGTCCGCGCCGCACTCCAGCAAGGCTTCAGCGACCTCTACGTTGCCACGCCGCGCTGCCATGTGGAGCGCCGTGCAGTGTTTCACGCCGTCCCGGGCGTCCACGTTCGCGCCGCCTTGAACCAGAGCGCGCACCACATTTCCGCCGCTTTCCACCGTGCACTCGTTACCCACGGAATACAGCGGCGTGTGCCCGCCCGCGTCCGTAACATTGGGATCCGCGCCAAGCCGCAGCAGCAACTCCACCGTGTTCAAATTCCCCGCCGCGGACGCCCCGTGTAACAGTGTGCGGCCGCTGTAACGCTCCCGCGCAAGAATCGGATCACGGCGCAGCTTGTCCCGCACATACTCCAGCGTCTCGGGTTGGCCGCTGCCGATCATCAGCGCCAGAAGGGCCGCAAAAATTGAGCGGTCGCGCCGGAAGCAGGTCTGTAAGGTGGCGCTCTCCGCCAACGTTATGGCGCCCTTAGCGTCGCCGTTGCGAACGGCTGCCACGGCTTCGTCGAGGGCGCGCTGCACATCCCACCGCCTTGCAATCTCCTGGTGAATACTGCCGCCCGGCGGCTCGCTTCGGCCCTCCGCGACCGGACGGGCTGCTCCATGGTTGACAACATAGGCGGACGATCGCTCAAAAAACCCGCGCAGGGCGCTGCGCGCTGGCCCAGCGATTTGTACATCATCCAGAGCGTTGACCATATTTTTCATCCATGCATCCCTCTCCTTCTGCCCGATTTTGAAGCGCAGATGCGATTCGCGCAGACTCAGCCACCATCGGCGCTGCGCATCCTCGCTGGGGCCTCCCAGGAACTGCGCCAGGAACGCGGAGAACTCTTCGATTGCGCACTTGAAGGTTTTTCCAGGAAAGAGCGGGCGGAGTAGAGGATCCTGGGCCACGCGGGCATAAAACGCCGCCGCGAGTTTGCGGCACGTGTCTGTGCCGCCAATGGCTTGATACAGGCTGCCATGCGCACCTTTCAGCGCACCCGGATTGCGAACCTTTCCAGCCATGACTATTGCTAATCTCCGTTCGTCATTCGTATCGCAATGCGCGCATCGGATCTATCCGGGCACCGCGGCGAGCCGGAATGAACGCGGCAATGAGCCCCGCGGCAGCCAGCAGGACGCCGGCAAGTACATACGTGATCGGGTCGTACACCTGAACGCCGAACAACAGGCTCTTGATGTATCGAGTCACTCCAAACGCGCCAACCAGGCCCAACAGAATACCCGCGATGACCAGATAACCCGCCTGCCGTAATACCAGAGCGACAATCTGTTCAGGCTGCGCCCCTATCGCCATTCGAATGCCGAGTTCAGCGGTGCGCTGGGACACAGCGTAGGAGAGGACCCCGAAGATGCCGATTACGGCAAGACTCACCGCTACAAAGGCGAACACCGACAACAGAAGCGTTTGAAAGCGCCGTTCCGCGACCGACGCACTGATGATTTCGTCCATAGTCCTCACATTGGTCACCGGCAGGTCCTTGTCGATGGCCCAGACCTGTCGCTGAATTTCGCTTGTCAGGTGGCGCGGATCGCCGGCTGTGCGCACCGCAAAGTCAGCCAGGCGCACCGGATAGATCTCGGTCTGTGCTGCTGGAAGATAAGCCTGAGGCGTGATTTTCGCGGTTTTTCCGCCACGCCGTATATCCTGAACGATCCCGGCAATCGTGATCCATGGAGCCTGAACCGATCTTCGGAACCGATGCCCGACCGGGTCTGTGTTCGGAAAGAGTTCACGTGCGAACGCCTGGTTCACCACTGCAACGTAGCCGTGACCCTCGCGGTCGTCGGCGGTCAGCATGCGCCCGCGAACGAGTTGAATTCCGAGCGTTTCGAAATAGCCGTTACTCACTGCCTGCAAGTCAACATCCCGCACTGCATCGGCGGCCGTGTCCACCCTGACTCCACCACCCCACCCGCCACGCATCGGCATCCGGTTGGCGAATGCTACCGACTGCACGCCTGGCAGCGATTGAACGCGCGACTCCAGTTGTTCGAAAAATTGAAGCCGCTGTGTCGCTGTACGATAATGAACCTCCGGAAGATTAATGTTCATCGCCAGCACGCGTTCGGGCTGAAAACCAAGATCCACGCCGAGAACGGTTACAAAGCTCTTTATCAGGAGCCCCGCCCCGACCAGAAGAATCATCGAAAGCGAAATCTCCGCGATTGTCAGCAAGGTGCGCCAGCGGATTTGCGACGTGTCCCCGCTACTCCTCTCCGTGGATTTCAGGGACTCGACGGGGCGGGCGCGCGAAGCCTGCCAGGCCGGAACGATGCCAAAGACGATGCCTGTTGTGACCGCAACGATCGTTGCCACCGAGAACACTCGCCAATCGATGTGTACACTGTCCAACCGGGGAATACTCGCTGGCGCAATTGAGAGCATCAGCCGCGTAATTCCGATGCCGGCTAGCATTCCGGAGACACATCCGCCCAGCGATACGAGCAGGCTTTCCACAAGGAACTGGCGGACAATCCGGCTCCGGCTCGCACCTAGAGCGAGGCGGACGCTGGTTTCATGCCGCCTCGCTGTCGATCGCACCAGTAGCAGGTTAGCGACGTTGACGCACGCAATCAGGACAATCAGTCCGGTTGCTGCCAGCAGAACCAGTAGCGCCGTCCTGACGTTACGCATAAGGTCGTCTTGCAATCCCGTCAATACCGCGCGCACGCCCTGGTTTGTCTGCGGGTATTGCTGCGCGAGGCCGTTGGAAATTGCATCCAATTCATTTTGCGCAGTGCGAATGGAGACGCCCGGTCGCTTAAAATGTTTGAATCGCCACCAAACCTGCGTCGCCAGAACTCGTCAGTGATAATCACAGTGCCTCTGGCATCGGGCTGGTCTTCCTCGGGCAGGAAGCTGCGCCCTTGCCTCGGCTCGACCGCAAGCACAGAAAAGAAATTGGCAGTTACGCGTTCGCCCCAGATCCGCTCAGGCGTTCCGTTGCCGGTGAGGTTCATCGGCGAAAGAGCAAAACCGGCCAATCCGGTAAATGCACGGCTTCGATTCTGGTAATCAACCAGATTCGCTGGAGCGACTGTCATGCGGCGCGGGTTTGCATCACCTCCAAGAGATCTCCCCGACGTTGATACCTGCTGCGGCTCTTGCCTGGCAACCTCTTCCCAAAGAGAAATCAGGCGATCAGGTTCCTTATATGGAAGCCCGCGCACAATCGCTGCGTTCACCACGCTGAAGACAGCAGTGTTCATACCGAGCCCCAGCGCCAGAGTCGCAATCAAAATCGAGGTGATCACCGGCGTCTTCCGCAACAGGCGGAACGCGTACCGGATGTCTTGCCCGAGACGTTCCAGGGAACTCCATTCCCACATTTCGCGCACCTCCTCCTTGATGAATGTCGTGTTACCGAAAGCGCGCCCGGCGGCATACCGCGCCTCCTCCGGCGCAAGACCCCTTTCCTGTTGCTCGGCGGCCTCAAGCTCCAGGTCGGCGCGCAGCTCGCGATCCAGGTCTTCTTCGCGGCCTCTCTTACGCCACCAGCGCATGTCGCTCCGCTACTCGTATCTCAGCGCGACCATCGGATTGACTCGGGCTGCGCGCCATGCCGGAGCGCAAATTGCAACCAGCGCAACAAGAAGCAGTACGAACGAGACACCGAACCAGATCCGCGGATCAGTGGCACGGACGCCATAAAGCAGGCTGGCCAACAATCGCGTTGATGCGAATGCGATGATCAAGCCAGCCGCAAGGCCCGCGCTTGTAAGAATCATGCCCTGGCGAACAACCAGGCTAAGCACATCACGGCTGTCTGCTCCCAGCGCCATACGCACCCCGAACTCCTGGGTCCTCTGGGCGGTCGATTGGGCAAGCACGCCGTACAAACCCATGCCTGCCAGCAACAACGCAAGGCCTGCAAACGTTCCCAGTACAACTGCGCGAAACCGGGGATAGGCGAGAACGCGGGAAAGCTGCTCGTCCATCGTTTCCAGATCGCCGACAGGTACGCTGGCGTCGAGCGCACGAATCTCTCTTTGAATCGCAGCTCCAATCTGTTTTTGGCCGTCTGCGGTTCTCACCACCAGGGTCGCCGATGATGGTGGCCGTTGCGCCATGGGGCGAAACACGAGTGGAATCTCGTCCCAATTCATTTCCCGGAAAAAGTTCCTGCTCTTTTCGGTTCCGGCAACA
>QHXU01000046.1:6814-7275 GCA_003223065.1 Acidobacteriota bacterium
CCCAATGTGCTTTCCGATGTGGTCCTCGTTCGGAAAGTATTTGTGGATGAGCGCCTCATTTACGATCGCAACCGCTTCGCTCTTCTCTCGGTCCCTGCTGTCGAAAAGCCGTCCGGCCTTGATGGGCACACGCATTACACGAAAATAGCCGGGCGTGATGGATAGTTCAGCAACATCCGGAGGCGCGGATGGCGCCGGTTCCGGCCTCCCTTCGGTCACCAGAGTGTTTGATCCGAACCGGCTGTTGTTTAGCGGTAGCGAGGTTGTAAAGGCAGCGGATTCCACGCTCGGAATCGTCGCCGCACGGCTGAGCGCCGCGCGATAAAATTCGGCCCGCTGGCTGGGCTTGGTATAGCTCCATTTCGGCAGTTGAATCGGAATCGTAAACGCGTGGTCCGTTCTAAATCCGAGAGGAACAGAGGCGAGGCGATTTACACTCTCAATCAGCAGCCCCGCACCCG
>QHXU01000047.1 GCA_003223065.1 Acidobacteriota bacterium
GAGGAGAACATTCAATCTCGCATCCGCGGCAATCTGCTCATGGCGCTTTCCAATAAATTCGGATCGTTGCTGTTAACCACGGGCAACAAATCCGAGCTGGCTGTGGGCTACTGCACGCTTTACGGCGACATGAACGGCGGGCTGGCTGTGATTGCTGATCTGCCGAAGATGATGGTGTATCGCGTGGCGCGCTGGCGTAACCAGCGGAAGCCGGACCTGCCGGAGGCGATTCTCACGAAGGCTCCCTCCGCCGAACTGCGGCCAGGCCAAACCGACCAGGACAGCCTTCCGTGCTACGACCTTCTCGACCAGATTCTGGAGCTCCACATCGAGCAGTCGCAATCGGCCGAAGCGATCATCGCCCAGGGGTTCGACGAGCAGACCGTCCGGCGCGTCCTCCGTCTGGTCCGTGGGGCCGAGTTCAAGCGTAAGCAGGCTGCCCCGGTGCTCAAGGTGACTTCGCGCGCATTCGGGACGGGTTGGCGGATGCCTATCGTGCGTGGGGAGTGAGCCCGAGCGTTGGGTGCTTCGATCGCGCGGATGCGGTTCTTAGAATTGCTCCGGTACTTATCCAAATCAGAAAATTTAGGAGGGTTTAACGATGTCCATTACTCTGGCTCCCACTCAACGCCGAGATATCAAGCACACGACCGTTGCGATCAAACGAGTTTCGGTTGTGGGACTGGGAAAGCTTGGCTCCCCGATTGTCGCCAGCTTTGCGTCGCACGGCTACGAAACCATCGGTCTCGACATCAATTCCGATTTCGTACAGGCGCTGGCGGTGCACCGCGCACCCGTCAAGGAAACCGGTCTGCAGGAGCTCATCGAGAAGAATAAGGAACGGATCTTTGCGACTTCGGATTGGAACGAACTGGTTTCGTGTAGCGACGCATCATTCCTCGTGGTGCCGACCCCGAGTGATCCCGACGGGGGGTTCTCGAACCGCTTCGTTTTGGATGCCTGCGAAAAGCTCGGCGCGGCGCTCAGGCACAAAAAAGCTTTTCATGTAATCATCGTCGTGAGCACCCTAATGCCGGGGTCTTCCGACAGAGAGATTATCCCGGCCATTGAACGAGCATCAGGCAAGAAGGCCGGGAAAGGCTTCGGCTACTGTTACAGCCCGACACTTATAGCCTTGGGGAGCGTCATCCAGAACTTCTTGCACCCCGATCTCGTCATGATCGGAGAGAGCGACCCGCGGTCGGGCGAAATGCTTGAATCGTTCTATCGAACCGTGGTGGGCGAACGCCCTGCAATCCATCGCGTGAATCCCGCAGAAGCGGAACTGGCAAAAATTTCCATCAACACGTTCGTTACGACGAAGATTTCCTTCGCCAACATGTTGGGGATGGTAGCGGAAGGGCTGGGAGGCGTGAACGTAGATCGCGTGACAAAGATTCTGGGGAGCGATTCACGGATAGGGCCGAAATATCTCACCGCGGGTGGCAGCTACGGCGGACCTTGCTTCCCGCGTGATAATCGCGCCTTTTCACGAGTGGCGGAATTGGCAGGAGTTGAAACTCATATTCCACAGGCGACTGATGCGACCAATCGGAAGCAGATTACGAACATCGCCCGGAGGGTGGAGGAAGTGCTCGGAGGCGTCCCGGGACCGGTCGGCATCGTGGGCGTGGCGTACAAACTGGACACGGATGTCGTCGAAGAGGCTATGGGCATGCATCTGGCATCCCTACTTGCTCAACACGGCTTCCGGGTAATCGTATATGATCCGTTGGCAATCGGGTCCGCCAGGAAGGCGCTTGGCGATAGTGTCGATTACGCAGATTCCTTGGCAGAGTGTTTCCAGAAGACCCGCGCAGTCATCATTACGAATCCTTACCGTTCCATAGCGGTAGAGATCACGCCGGAAATGGCGAGAGGCAAGACAATCATCGATTGCTGGCGAGTCTTGCCGGACAGCCGGAGCGATGAATGGCCTGACCGCGTTGACCGCCGCGAAAGGAAGATCCACAATGGCCACGCCAGAGCACCACAACACGCCACCAATAGCCACATGCGTGTCACCGGTGCCGGCGGTGACGATCGAGTCGCACCCAATGAGCAATCCCGCCAGAGCACATCTGACGGAATAGAAGATGCGCTTTAAACCGGTGGCGGAGACGTATCATTCGGCGTATATAGCGGGGGTTCCGCAAGTATCAACGGCCTCGGGTTGCAATTTTCGTCATCCGGCGTCGCCGACTAAGGCCCGCTATTTCAGACGCGATCGTTCAGCTGCCTGACGCAGGTTCGTCAAAGAAGTAACTAGAGACTTTCGGAACAAAGCAAGGATCGGGACCGCTATGCTCTCGACAATCTTTTTAGCTGCTTGTTCATTCATCTTGTCCTTTCTGCTCACGCCACTGCTGCGAGACCTCGCATTGCGGCGGGGCTGGGTCGATAAGCCTGACAACAAGCGCAAAGTACACCCGGTGCCCATCCCGCGAATAGGCGGCGTTCCGATCGTGCTCGCCTATGTGGGATCCTTTGGCATCCTCCTGCTCACAAGCCTGGACGGTAGTCTCGCCGTCCAACAGGCTTTTCCTCTGGTCTGGAAACTGCTGCCGGCGGCCGTGCTTGTCTTTACGATTGGCTTGATCGACGATCTGCGGGGCCTGAAGCCGTGGCAGAAACTACTGGGCGAAACGATCGCCGCCGGCCTCGCCATTTACGGCGGAATCCACATCCAGAGTTTCATCGGTTTCGGAGTCGAGGGTTTTCTGGACGTGCCGCTCACGATCATCTGGCTGGTCGGTTGCACCAATGCGTTCAACCTTATCGACGGGGTGGATGGGCTGGCCAGTGGCCTGGGCCTCCTCGCCTCGCTGACAACGTTAATAGCCGGTCTTCTACACGGCGATGCCGGTCTCGTCATTGCGACGGCGCCCCTCGCGGGCGCCCTCCTTGGGTTTCTCGTCTTCAACTTCAATCCGGCGTCCATCTTTCTTGGCGATTGCGGCAGTCTCTGCGTAGGTTTCATGCTTGCGTGTTGCGGGGTGATCTGGTCCCAGAAATCCGCAACCGCACTGGGCATAACTGCTCCGCTGATCGCTTTGTCCATCCCGCTGCTTGACATGGCGCTCTCGATCGCACGCCGCTTCCTCCGGCGGCAACCGATCTTCAGGGCGGATCGCGATCATATTCACCATCGCTTGCTCAACCGCGGCCTCACGCCCCGCCGCGTTACCCTGCTGCTTTACGCCGCGAGCGGTCTCGCTGCCTGTTTTTCACTGGTCCAGAGTACGGCGCGGAACGGCATGAGCGGGCTTGTGATCGCCCTGTTCTGCGCGGTGGTCTGGATTGGAATTCAATACCTCCGATATCAGGAATTTGGCCTCGCCGCGCGTTTATTTCGGCAGAACAGCCTGCGTTCCATGGTGAAATCCCACGTCTGCTTGCGCGGCTACGAGGAATTGCTGGAGGCGGCCGGAAGTATAGAGATGTGCTGGCACACGGTCCGGACACTCGGCCACGAGTTTGGATTCAGTTACGCCGCGCTCCGGCTTGGCCCCCAGAGTTACCAGGAACAGCTGGACAAAGCCGCTAACGGATCCTGGATGCTGCACGTCCCGCTGTCCGAGTTGGAATACGTCCAATTCATGTGCCCCTTCGAATTATCCACGGGGCCAATGATCATCGCTCCTTTGGCGGATCTCCTCCATCGGGCTTTGTCCGCGAAAGCCGCCCAATTCAGTTCTCAAACGCAAGTGATTCACAAGACCGCACCAACTGCGGCCGAGTCCTTACAAACGCCGAAGGAAAGCGGGTATGTCCCGTTTATCGCTCCACAAGTCTGACGTGACCTTTAGGTCACTAGCGACTGCATCCGCGAAAGAAGGCTGCCGATGACCCCACTAGCAGAACAAGTTGTTGCTACCGCGTTCGACACCCTCGAGGAAAAGATCAAAACACGGACCGCCCGGATTGGAATAATCGGGTTGGGCTACGTAGGTCTGCCTCTCGCGGCGGAGTTTGCCAGCGCCGGCTACAACGTCACCGGAATCGACGTCAGTCCAGCCAAGGTGGCGATGCTCAGCGCAGGCAGCTCGTACATACTGGACGTCGAGAGCAGCGCGGTGGAGAAGCTGGTAGCGGCCGGCCGCCTTACCGCCACGAATGATTTTTCGGTGATCGCCGGCTTGGACACAATCAGCATCTGCGTGCCGACGCCGCTGCGGAAAACCAAGGATCCGGATCTCAGCTATATTGTTGACGCAACTGAGCAGATCGCCCGCCATTTGCATCCCGGCATGTTGATCGTGTTGGAATCGACTACATATCCCGGCACGACGGAAGAGCTGGTCTTGGAGATTCTGGAAAAGAGTGGTTGGAAGGTCGGTGAAGACTTCTTTCTATGCTTTTCTCCGGAGCGAGTGGATCCAGGAAACACCAAGTATCAAACAAGAAATATCCCGAAAGTGGTGGGAGGAGTTACGGGGAAATGTACGCGGCTTGGCGCCGCGCTCTACGGCCAGGCAGTGGAGCGAGTCGTTCCGGTAAGCACGTCGCGAGTGGCCGAAACAGTCAAGTTGCTAGAGAACACGTTCCGGATGATCAATATTGGGCTTGCGAATGAGATCGCCCAGCTCTGCGACCGGATTGGCGTGGACGTCTGGGAGGTCATCGACGCTGCCGCAACGAAGCCGTTCGGGTTCATGCCTTTTTATCCGGGTCCGGGACTCGGGGGCCACTGCATTCCGATCGACCCTTTCTACCTTTCCTGGAAAACGAAGCAGGCAGGGATTGAGGCCCGCTTCATCGAACTCGCCGGCCAGATCAATGGACAGATGCCGTTGTTCGTGACGCAGAAGATCCAGAATGCATTAAACGACTGTTCGCGCCCGCTTCGCGGCTCACATGTCCATATTTTGGGCGTGGCCTACAAGCGCGATATCAGCGATCTCCGGGAATCGCCGGCACTTGATGTCATTCACCTGCTTCAGGCCCGCGGCGCCCGTCTGACCTATTCCGATCCTTACATTCCCGCAATCGACGAAACCAACCTTCAACTCTCGTCCGAAGAGCCGTTCTCAGCATGCAAAGCGGCTGATTGCGTTGTGATTATCACAGATCACACTAGCGTAGACTATCCGGCGCTTCTAGCCGTGTCGCGCCTGGTCGTCGATACTCGCAACGCCTTAAAAGGCCACCGCTCCGAGAAGATCGTACGGCTTTAGCGCAACCCGGGGCAACGCTCAATCCGGGCGGCAATCGTTTGCAAGTCCTTTGCAAACGAATTCTCTAAATCCCTCATTAACATCACGGGCAGCAGTGTGTCCTAAATGCGTTGCCCCACGGGGGCCGCCGCTACGCGGCTGCGGAGCGGCTTTCCTTCCAATTTCCCCGCCCTGCCCTTCAGCCGCCTTTTTCGCCCCGGAATCTCCTATTGCAACCACGTACGTGCGACCGTTGTTTCGGTTCCGGCCCGCACGTGCACCCTAGCCGCGATTTCCTGGACACTTCCGTCGGACTGGTTCGACAGAAACACCAGATCGAAATCACCCAGGAACCCAGGCCCCAATTGCCAGTAGAAGACGCCCGCATTCAGGCTGGATCCGATGGGCAGCGGACTGCGCTCGCCATTCACTAGCAAATAGCCCTCTGTCGCACCTACCTGCAGTTCGATACGGCCGAGTTCCTCCACCTCCACCAAAAGGGTGCCGTCCGTTTCCGGCGTGAGTAACTGCGGCGCTGTATTCAAGTCGTAGCCGCGGCGCAGCCTTACGCCCCCTGTCACCCCTGGCAGCGCAGCCGCTTGGGGAGCCGCCGCAGCTCCTGCCCCGCTATTCAGCACGGTGAAGTACCGGCTCCCGAGGCCGTTGGTCCGCCCAGCATTGTCGTGCACCAGCCACCCGATGTTGTGCACCCCGTTGGTCAAAGTGGTCGTATCGAGATAGAAATACCCGACCGCCCCGTTGCTGTTGGCATACGCCGGGAACGAAGTCGCGATATCGCCGCGGTACTGGTTGTACACGGGATGCCCCACAACCTGCCCGTCTACCGTGACCGCGATTGTCGAGCCGTCGGCAGGTATCATGTAGGGCTGTGGCGTTAGAGCCCAGCCGAAATTGATCACTGTGCCGGACAATGTCCCACCCTGCAGCGGTGCATCGATGGTCCCGAATGGTTTAGTCGCGTGCGCGTTGTCCACGGTGATGGTGCGTGTGCCTAAGTCCACCGCCGTGCCCGCCGTGTTGTGAGCGATGGCGTGCAGTCTGTAAGTGCCATTGCCGGGTCCCGGAGAGCCGCCATTGTTGGGCAACCCGGTGGTCAGCATCAGGTAGCCCCATCCGGCGCGGTAATTGAAGGGCACATTGGGATAGGCTGCCACGACGTCCGGACGTGCGCCGGCCACAAACACCGCATCCCCGATGTACACGAATCCATTTGAGGCGACCGGCTCGTTGCCGACCGGTTCGCGCCAGATATCGACTTTGGCGACCCCAACGCTATCCAGCGCCCAGCCGGTGACCGCTATCTCGCCGGCGATGCCGGTCGTATTATTGATCGGCGTGTCGAAACTGCCGTATGGGCCGGAGGAATTCGAGGGAGTTGTATTGATTATTGGATTAATAACTATAGACAAGGTCGCCGTTGCGGTGCCCAAGCTGTTAGTGGCCTGCACCGTAAATGTGGCGGTTCCCGTCGCAGTCGGAGTGCCGGTAATTGCGCCGGAAGAACTCAGCGACAGCGGTGCCGGCAGCGCGCCGTTAGCCAGGCCCCACGTGATCGGCCCGGTGCCCGTTGCCGTGAGTGTC
>QHXU01000524.1:0-727 GCA_003223065.1 Acidobacteriota bacterium
AAAGACTCCTGCCATGAAAGCCGCAGTCGAAGCCGCAGAACTTGCTCCGCCGGAGCATGAAGAAATCGCACTCCTCGCCTACTTCTACTGGGAGGCGCGCGGCCGTCCCGCCGGTTCTCCCGAAGAGGATTGGTTCCGGGCCGAAGAAGAAATCCGCAGGGAGACCCCCGCAACCACGTCGTAAACGGCCCGGAAGTGGGGATCCCCACCGAAACGGCTGATCCAATACCAGGCTATCGCAGCTTCAAGTAGACCATCGAACCAGAGAAACAAATCAGGCTTCTTGAGACATGCGGCTCGATACGTGTGCCGAACTCCGTCTTCTGCTTTCTTTCGGTTAGCCAGGTTCGTGCTAAAGATCGATCTTAGCCACCGCTTGCGAAGGAACTCCAGTGCGCGCTTCCTGTCCGTCGTAAGTGTGCAGTCGGGGTTCAGGGACGACGGTACTTTTAGCACAAGTTCAGGATTACACAACCGTCAATTCGCTGGAGGGCGCGCGAAGATCGAAACCTTTCTTTTTTGGGGACCTGATCGTGTCCCCCTCAGCTCGAAATGCAGAGAGCGTTCTACTGTTAAGGTAACGGAGAGAACGCTTGAAAAAAGAGCCTCGTCGGAGGAATCTGTGGGTTAAATGATGGTCTTCGAACACGGCGGGACGTCGGCCACGCAGATCGCGAAGACGACTCCGAATATCCGGGCCTCGGCGATTTGCGAACCAGTTGCCTCA
>QHXU01000524.1:781-2727 GCA_003223065.1 Acidobacteriota bacterium
CTGCGGTGTCAGCCAGGACATACGTGTTGCAGGATTCTGAGGAACGCTAGTGGTGATAAAATCCAGCCGATGGGTGTCCCACAGCAGGTTATCTTTGTCACGATCGAGCCGAAGGCCAAGTCCGACCGGGAGAAACTCGCCCAAGGGCTGCGGAAATTGGTATCCGAAGGCTCGAATTGTCGGATCAACAGCGACGTGCGGACAGGCCAGACGATCATTGGTGGAATGGACGAGTTGCAACTAGAAGTGATCGTCGACCGACTGCGGCACGAGTTCAACGTCGAGGCGACGTTCGCCAAGCCGCAGGTCGCATACAGAGAAAAGCTCACGAAACGGGCGGAAGGCGAAGGCCGGTACGTACGACAAGTCGAAGGATGCGGCCACTGTGCGCACGCGAAGATTCGTCTATTGCCGACCAAGGCGGGCACCGGCTATGTCTTCGAAAGCCAAGTCGGCAATGACATCATACCGGAGGGGTTCGTCAAATCGATCGATGCAGGGATCAAGGACGCACTCACCCGGGGCGTCCTCGCCGGCTATCCAATCGACGATGTTAGCGTTGAGTTGTACGACGGCTCGTTCCATGAAGTCGATTCGTCGGACATGGCATTCAGGATCGCCGGTTCAATGGCGTTCCAAGATGCCGCTAAGAGGGCCGGACCAGTGGTGCTGGAGGCGATCATGGCCGTCGAGGTGGTCGTTCCAGAGCAGTACATGGGCGACCTCATCGCGGACCTGAATTCGCGTCGCGGTCGCATCGAGAGTATGCAATTAAGAGGCACAACGGAGATCATCAAGAGCAGCGTGCCACTTTCGGAGATGTTTAGCTACGCGACTTTTCTGCGCTCGCAAACACTGCGTGGCACGAGTTACTCAATGCATTTCGATCGATACGAACCCTTACCGGGTGGCCCTCATCACGAAGACGACGACGGCATGGCGCCGGTGGTTGCGCCTCGCACACCTGCGCCAAGAGGCAAAAGTTCGAGTGTTTCACTCCCCGAGCCAGATAACTAGTAGTCGCCCAACGTTTACCGATTCCTGGGCATTACGTGTCACTCGGAAATCACGCTCGTCGACATCGCATATGGAGCCGAACAGTTGCAGCTTATCCAGGCAGGAAAGCGAATTGGGTGTGGCGCGGTTTATGGTCGAGGTTCTGGCCACCGCTTGCATACCGCGCCATGGAACTGATCACGATTTTGAACCGCTGGCACCGCTTCCGAGGATTCGTCTACCAGAGATCATGAGCCGAACGGATTGCCAGATATCCGGATCAAATTCGAACCATGATGCGCCGCGGGGACCACCTGTTGTCAGCGACTCGTCTCGCCGATCTCGACCTGGTAAGTTATCAATACCCTTACTATCTCTATACCCTGAACAGGTCCGGCGCAAATCCGCGGCCCTTGTACACGATCGATATTACCGAGGAACTGGCGTACGGGTGGCCCCTTGGCAGCCCGCCGGAACAGCAGGCTTACAAGATGCTCGGGCAGCCTGAGAACTTACCCGCGGGATACTACAGGGCAACGCTGGACGTGACAGCCGACAAGGGGGCGCGGCTCATCGCTGAAGTGGTGGGGCGGAATAGCAACAAGATAGCCGCCCGCCTGGAGGGAAGTGCTGACGACATCCGCGAGCTCGAGTTTTCCACAAGAGGAGACACTCCGCTGCAGTTTCGATTGGGTGGTCCCGGTCTCGTTCATGGTGCGTTCAGCCCTATGTTCGCACCTAGCCATTTGGTTCATCTGCATTTCACCGCGTCCAGCGTTGACTCAAGCTCTTCTATGGTATCCAAGCTTCTCATCAGTCCCCACAGTTTGTCGTTCGCAGTCTTTTTGCGGCAAGTCTACAGTGCTTCGGTGCTACGGTTTCAGATCTTCTCGAGCTGATCGGCGACAATTAGAATTCCCGGCCGACGACAATTAAAATTCCCGCTCGAC
>QHXU01000048.1 GCA_003223065.1 Acidobacteriota bacterium
TTCGCGGTGACGTCCGTGAACGTGCCGTTGCCGTTGTTGTGATAGAGCGCGTCCGGCGCGCCTTTATGGTCCACGCCTGCGGGCCAATCGGCTATAAAGGCGCGCCGGACGCGCTCTATCACAACAACGGCAACGGCACGTTCACGGACGTCACCGCGAAAGCCAACGTGACCGACAAGCACCTCTATTTCGGCTTCCAGGCCGTGTTCGAAGATTTCGACAATGATGGCTGGCCGGACCTGTTTGTAGGCAACGACTCGAATCCGAATTATCTTTATCGGAATAAACAAGACGGCACTTTTGAGGAGGTCGGCATCGCTTCCGGCGTGGCGTTCAGCGCCGACGGCAAGGAAATGTCGAGCATGGGAATCGCCGTCGGTGATTACGACCATGACGGCAACATGGACATCTTCATCACCACCTTTGCCAACGACAATTACATCCTGTTCCACAACGAAGGCGGCGGTCTGTTTGCTGATGTTTCCTATCCGGCCGGAGTCGGCGAGGCGACCGTGCCCCATCTTGGCTGGGCAACGTTCTTCTTAGACTACGACAACGATGGCAACCTCGATCTTCTCTGCGTCAATGGCCACGTTTATCCGGAAGTGGATAGAGGTATTCGGGAAAGCTATCGCCAGCCTTTGCAATTGTTTCGAAACTTGGGCAACGGCAAGTTCCGCGAAGTCACAAAGGATGCGCTGAATCTGCCGCCGCAGGCGGCGCGCGGCGGCGCATTCGCCGACTATAACAACAATGGCCGCCTCGGTGTTGCAGTATCGCGGATTGATGGAAAGCCGTTGCTGCTGGAGAACACTCGCGGACGCGGCAACTGGCTGCGGCTGAAGCTAACCGGGACAAAATGCAACCGCCAGGCTGTCGGCGCGCGTGTAAAGGTCACAGCGGGCGGTGTAATACAATACGGGTCGGTCCGTGCCGGCGGAAGCTATCTCTCTTCGAATGATCCGCGTCTGCATTTTGGTCTCGGAGTGGCGTCGCAGGCGGAAATCGAGGTGACCTGGCCCGGTGGCGGAACGGAGAAGTTCACCGCCGTGCCGGCCAACCGTCAGTTCGATATCCGCCAGGGTTCAAACTGAAGTTGTCCGGCTGTCCCCCCTTGACTTGGTTCCCCTGGAGTAGTAACTGTAAGCCGATGCCTCTGGGGAGGGGTGTTGGGATGCACGGAGACAAACTTCGCACAACGTTTCTTGCTGTCTGCGCTATGCTTGCGCTGGCGGCTTCGCTCTGTGGTCAGGGAACGACGCTCGGCTCGATTGTGGGCACCGTGGTCGATCCGTCAGGCTCAAGCGTACCAGCCGCGAATGTCCGCGTGCTGAACACCGGTACCGGCGTCGCGCGCGAAGTCCTGACCGACGAGCGCGGAAGCTTCTCCGTAGTCTCTTTGATTCCTGGGGTGTACAGCGTCGAAGTGACGGCGCCGAATTTCCAGAAGCAGGCGCAGGAGAATCTGCGCCTCGATGTCTCCAGCACAATCAATCTTACCTTCCACCTCACCGTGGGCCAGGTCACGGAAACGATCACCGTTCAGGCAGAAGCCGAACTGCTGAAGTCGACCGAAGGCGTCATTTCCACCGTCATTGACAACACGAAGGTGGTGGAATTGCCGCTGAACGGCCGTAACTTCAACAACCTGGTCCGTCTTACTCCGGGCGCGACGCGCGGCACGAGCGGACCCGGCGAGACCCTTAACGGGCAGACGTGGGCGGTAACGGGCGGGCGAAGCGACAACTCGAACTACACGCTGGACGGCATATACAACAACGGCGCATTCTTTAAGACGGCCGCTATCGCTCCCTCCATCGATGCCATTTCGGAATTCAAGATTCAGACCAACATGTCCGCGCGGTTCGGCGCCGCGGCCGGCGCCAATATCAACGTGTCGATCCGGTCCGGCACCAATGAATACCACGCCGGTCTATATGAATTCCTGCGCAATTCCGAGTTGGACTCGCGCAGCTACTTCGCTGCCACGCGGCCGGCTTTCAAGTTCAACCAGTTCGGCTTCACCTTGGGCGGCCCGCTGCAAATTCCGAAGATCTACAACGGCAAGAATCGGACGTTCTTTTTCTTTAATTATGAAGGCTTCCAGCAGCGCCGGGCGGCGACGCAAGTGGTGACCATCCCGAACGCGGCATGGAAGCGGGGCGACCTGTCCCTGAACCTGAACGGCCAGACGCCGCTGCCCCCAATCTACGACCCCTACACGGAGCATCAGGCAGGCGTCGATTCGCAGGGGCGCCCCATTTATACGCGGGACCAGTTCCCCAATAATCAGATCCCCGTTTCGAAGTTCCCGGCTTATGTGAACACGTATCTGAACCTGTGGTTCCCGAGCACGCTGACGCCATTGAATCTGAACAACACTGGCAATTTCATCAACTCCACCGGCAGCGTCCGCGAAGACAATCAGACTCATACCCGTATTGACCATAAGGTGTCGGACCATAACAGCCTTTTCGGCCGAGTCTCGTGGTCCGACATCTTTCAGCGGGATCCGCAGAATCTGCCCAACGCCTTCCAGCGAACTTACAGCAAGTACGTGGGCGTGACGCTGAGCGATACACACGTTTTTAATCCCGGCATGATTCTGGATGTTCGGCTTGGATACCTGCGCGCCAATCTGGGACAGGGCCCGATTCACCACTTTATCGACGCGTATCGCTCTGCCGGACTGACCAATGTTCCGACGAAATTCCGTGACATTGATTTCCCCGTCAACTTCAACGTGACCGGGGTCACCGGGCCTGGAAACGGCAATCTCATCAATGGCCCCGATTTCACCTATCAGGGCTCACTCGCGCTGACCAAGATCAGCGGAGTGCATTCGATCGCTTTTGGTTATGACTACACCAAGCTGCGGACCATTCACGATTCGGTGTTTCTGAATTTTGATTTCAATAATCAGCCGACGGCAGATCCGCAGAATCTCGCCGCGACGGGCTTTCCATTTGCCAGTTTCCTCCTCGGCCTTCCTTCCGGCGGCGGACGAATCTCGGGCGAGGCTGACCTGGACATTGACCAGCAGCTACACCACCTCTGGTTCCAGGACGATGTCAGGCTGACCAGCAAGCTGACGGTCAACCTCGGGCTGCGCTACGAATACAATGCGTGGCCGCATCATCGCCGGGGACGCATGGGCGGCTTCGACATGACCAGCGGTCAGTTCTACTGGGTAAGCAAAAACCCGATCACGGGCGAGCCGGCGAACGCCATTCCGACCATCGCCGAGCCTGAGCGCAAGAACTTCGCTCCGCGAATCGGCTTCGCTTATCGCATCATGCCGAGGACGGTGATCCGTAGCGCCTACGGCATTTTCTACAACTCGAACTTCGGATGGGAATGGTCCACCGGGCGAGGCAACTGGCCGTACTCGATCTCGGATAACGTTACGGGCGTAAATATCCCGGGCGTTGCCCCCACCCGCGCGGATCAGCAGTTCGCCTCTTTCGATCCCAAAAGCGTTAAGCCGACCGCGCAGCACACGATCTCGCGTGACCTCGCGATGCCTTACATGCAGAACTGGAACTTCGGCATCGAGCATCAATTGACCCAATCCTTGCTCCTCGAAATCAATTACCAGGGGGCCAAGGGAACGCACCTATCGAGTTTCCTCAGCGACAACGATCCGCCGCCTGGCCCGGGTGACCCTAACCCCCGCCGCCCGTACCCGATCGCCGGTGCGCTTAGCGATCTGAAGATGATTGGAACGTCCAAGTACAATGGGCTGACCGTCAAGGGAGAGGAGCGATTCTGGAACGGTCTGAGTTTCGTAGCGTCGTACGCATTCCAGAAGAGTACCGATCTCAATTCCGAGTTCGGCGGCACGTCCCCGCAGGATAAGCAGAACATTCGCGCTTCCATCGGGCCGTCCGGTTTCGACCAGACGCACGTTTTCGACGCGGGTTATAGCTGGGAGATTCCGTCGGGGGGACTACAAGGAGCGATGAAGCATATTCTCGGGGGCTGGCAGACAAGCGGCATCTGGACTCTGGAGACCGGCCGCCCGATTAACCTCGGGATTCAGTTCGATAACGCGAATGTGGGCGCGCGCGGAAACTTCCAGCGTCCAAACCTCGTGGGAGATCCCTTCCCGCCAGGCTGGCAGAAGACATATGGTCCGGGTGGACTGTACTTCAATCCGCCCGCCTTCGCCGTGGCTGCGCCCTACACGTTCGGCAATCTCGGACGTAATGCTTTGCGCGGACCGGGATTCAAGAATTTCGACATCGGGATTTTCAAGAATTTCCGGTTCACCGAGCGCGTTCGCCTCCAATACCGTGCCGAGGGATTTAACGCCTTCAATAACGTGAATTTCGGCAACCCGGGAACGACGGTGGGAACATCGAATTTTGGACGTATCACAGGTACGCAGAATAACCAGCGCTCGATCCAGATGGGTCTGAAGCTGAATTTTTGACTTGCGCGCAGCGTGCATTCTCGTTTTCGCGGCCGCAGTGGTGCTTGCGCAGGCGCCTTCCGCCGCGCGCCAAGCCGAACTTGCGGGCGATTTTGGCGCCGCCGAGAAGGCGTATGAACTGGAGCTCAAGAGTCATCCGTCTGCGGATACCTGGGAGCGGCTCGGCCTCACGCGCCATCTGCAGAGTAAGTTCGAAACTGCCATACCCGCCTTCCGCGAGTCCTTACGACTCAATCCTTCGTTGTGGACATCCCGGCTGTTTCTCGGCATCTGCCTGTACCGCGTGAACAACTTCCAAGAGGCGCGCACCGAACTGGAACTTGCGGAACGCGAGGTTCCGTCGACCGACCGGGGCCGGGACGAGATTGATTATTGGCTAGGCGCAACGCTTATCGCTCTGAAACAGCCGCTCGCCGGACTGATGGCAATTGAGCGACTGCTGGCTCGCAGGCCCTCGCGAGTCGACGCACTGGAGCTGGCTGTGCAAACTTACGCCGATCTCGGCAGCAGATTATGGAACGCGGTAGCGGAGCGGAGCTTCGAATCGGCCCCAGGTTATGAAGTGCATGGCCACGCGCTCGAGGCGGAAAGGAATGTGGAACGGGCTTTGGAAGCGTACCGCTATTCGAAGGCATTGGACCCGAGTCGAACTGGTCCCGGTATCGCCGTCGGACGCCTGCTGCTCAGTCAAGGCAAGCCTGCGGAAGCTCGCAACGCGCTCGATCGCGAGCTAAAGCTTGCTCCGTCCGATCCCAAGGCGTGCTACTACGCGGGGCTCGCAGCCATCCAACTCGGAGAAATGGCTGAGGCCGCCCGTCTGTTGGAAATCGCTGACCAGTGGACGACGTACGATCCTGAACCAGCAATCGCCCTGGCACAGGTCTACCTTGCGCTCGGCAAACGCGACGAGGCTGTAGCCGCGGCCCGCAGAGCACAGACCCGCGCTCCCACTTCTAGCGCCGCGCGGGAACTGCTGAACGTCGTCCAGGCGAAGTAGTCCGGTTACTCGTGCTTTTGCCGGCGTTCCAGGATCTCACGGTGCTTGCTCAGTTCCCGCCGCGCCCGGTCGGCATCGCCCAACTGGCGGTAAAGGTTTCCGAGCAGATAATGCACCTGGTCGTCATCCGGACGCGCCTTTACAACGGCCTCCCACTGTTTCCGTGCGTCGGCGCTGCGACCCAGGTTGCGGTACGCCTTGCCAAGTTCGCGCCGCGCATCGGTGTATTCGGGCATGACATCGACCGCCCGCTCGAGGAACACCACGGCTTGCGCCTCCTGATTGCGCACTAGGAACACTTGCCCCAGCCTCAAATTCGCCATCCCATGGCGGGGAGTGCGCGCGAGTTCTGTTTGCAGCTCTTCCGTGGCTGCGTCCAGCTCACGCATTCTCCACAGAATGTTACCCGCTTCGAAATGCAGTCCCGGCCGCCCAGGCTCTTTCGCCATCGCGGCGCGGTACTCCCCTAAGGCCTCCGGCAGCTTGCCTTGCTGCTCGAAATGGCGTCCTGCAAGCTCGCGCACAGCGGCGGAATCCGGTGCTAGACGGTCCAGTTCCGCAAACCGCCGCTCGGCCAGGTCACGAACGATGCTGCCGGCCTGAAACTGAATCTCGGGATCTGTCTGAGTTGCGAGCGCCCGATCTATTTCCGCCAACGCCTCCGAAACCCGGCCCAGTTCCACCAGCGTCCTGGCGAGATAAAGACGGCTCTGCGCGTCCCGGGGCTGAATTGCCAATACACGACGCAATTCTGCCTCGGCCGCGGCGAACTGACGCTGTTCATAGAGCTTCACGCCTTCGGCGGCGAGAAAACAGATCAGGACCGCCATGAGCATGTTCTCATTCTGACACGATCGTCCGTGGCTGCTACGTACATGGGTGCGTGGTTGCTTGTGCTTCTCGCTTCAACGCGAGTCGCACGGATTTGACCTGAGTGGTCGATGACGGGCAGGCTTGCAGTCCGCTTCTGCCGACGCTCGGCGAGCTTCTATGTCATTGCTGTTAGAAGCTCATTTGGGTACGGTGATCCTGCCGGAGAAACAGCAGGCACATTTCCACTCACGAGCAAAGGAGGAACACAAGCTTCGGCTGGCGGTGTGGAAGGAAGAGTACGCGCCCTGCGCCGGAACTCTTGCGGCCAGGCGACGGGCGCGTGTGCGCTATCCAGGGCCGCGCGTGGTAAGCAGCCATCAAAAGAACAATTTCAGCGCCAGCTCGATCGTCCTGCTGGCGTTCAATGTCGACCCAATCTGGCCGCCCGAGGCTGTGTCGATAGTCGTCGTGGGCGATGCAAACGTCGGCGTGTTCGTGATGTTGAAGAACTCTGCCCGGAACTGCAGCGCTTTCGATTCGGTGAACTTGAACTGCTTGGACACCGTGAAGTCGAGTTGCACCAGACCATCCGCGCGCAGAATGTTTCGGCCGGAGGTTCCATAGTTATA